>NZ_JBLKDA010000072.1:0-4020 GCF_047530215.1 Enterobacter sp. 01-M-03-SI-ECC | reverse complement strand
GCGTACGGCCCACAGAATGATGTCACGCTGAAAATGCCGGCCTTTGAATGGGTTCATGTGCAGCTCCATCAGCAAAAGGGGATGATAAGTTTATCACCACCGACTATTTGCAACAGTGCCGGCCGAATGTCTGCAGCTCGGTGAATCGGACTTTACGCATGGAGATCTCCTCAGAGGACATAATTAGTATGTCGGAGGATCTCTAAAAGTGAATGGTTCGTTTTGCAGGGATACTTACATGGGGAAACAAGATGAAACTTGAATATATACAGATAAATTAGTGGTCTGGGCGTTCTCGTCAGAAGCAAACAGCCTGCTTGCAAAAACAAGCGCTGGCAATGGCTTGGCAGGGCCGAGGTTGCCCGGGAGGTATAATTTTCCATTCGGACCAGGGAACCCAATATTGCAGCCTGCCGTACCGGATTCTGGCCGCTCAATATGGAATGATGCTCAGCATGAGCCGCAGCGGGAACTGCTGGGATAATGCTTTGCAGAATGACTGTTCCGCAGTCTGAAATCGGAGTGGATACCACGGGGTGGTTATCGGGACAGGACTGAAGCTGCTGGCGATATTGTTCAGTATCAAGGGGTGAGTCCCGAGAGGCGAGACAAGTCAAGGGCGCAGGCTGCGATGCGCAGCACGACATAGCCGGTATTTCCCTGCGGTGCCCCACAAGTATCAATGAAAGCCTCCAACGCGAGCCATTCGCGAGAGCCTTGAGTCCACGCTAAATCTATCTTATCTGCGCAGGGCAGAATGTGAAGACGGCCGCCCTGGCTCTTGCCCGCCAGGCGCACGAGGCGGTGGAAAGGGGGAGGGGATGTTGTCTATATGGCTCTGCTGTAGTGAGCGGGTTGCGCTCCGACAGCGGTCCTGATCAATCGTCACCCTTTCTCGGCCCTTGAATGTTCCTCGCAACGAGCCTCCTTTTCGCCAATCCATCGACAATCACCGCGAGCCCCAGCTCGAACACTGCGTCCGGACCGGCTTCGTCGAAGGTGTCTATCACGGCCCGCAACAACGGAGCCTGTTCAATGGTGCCGCCGCGCTCACCGGCATCGCTGTCGCCGGCCTGCTCCTCAAGCACGGCCCCAACAGTGAAGTAGCTGATTGTCATCAGCGCATTGACGGCGTCCCAAGCCGAAAAACCCGCCTCGCAGAGGAAGCGAAGCTGCGCGTCGACCACTTCCATCTGCGGTGCGCCCGGTCTCGTGCCAGCATGGATACGCGCGCCATCGCGATAAGCGAGCAGCGCCTGCCTGAAGCTGCGGGCATTCCCGATCAGAAATGAGCGCCAGTCGTCGTCGACTCTCGGCACCGAATGCGTATGATTCTCCGCCAGCATGGCTTCGGCCAGTGCGTCGAGCAGCGCCCGTTTGTTCCTGAAGTGCCAGTATAACGCCGGCTGCTGAACCCCCAACCGTTTAGCCAGTTTGCGTGTCGTCAGAGCCTCTACGCCGACCTCATTCAACAGGTCCAGGGCGACACGGATAACTGTATTAGGCTGCAACTTTATCATGCTTGACACTTTATCACTGATAAACATAATATGTCCACCAACTTATCAGTGATAAAGGATCCGTGAGTTCTATCGGACCAGCGGAGGCTGGTCCGGAGGCCAGCGGAGGCTGGTCCGGAGGCCAGACGTGAAACCCAACAGACCCCTGATCGTAATACTGTGCACTGTCGCGCTCGACGCTGTCGGCATCGGCCTGATTATGCCGGTGCTGCCGGGCCTCCTGCGAGATCTGGTTCACTCGAACGACGTCACCGCCCACTATGGCATTTTGCTGGCGCTGTATGCGTTGATGCAATTTGCCTGCGCGCCTGTGCTGGGTGCGCTATCGGATCGTTTCGGCCGGCGGCCGGTCTTGCTCGTCTCGCTGTCCGGCGCCGCTATCGACTACGCCATCATGGCGACGGCGCCTTTCCTTTGGGTTCTCTATATCGGGCGCATCGTGGCCGGCATCACCGGGGCGACTGGTGCGGTAGCCGGCGCCTATATTGCCGATATCACAGATGGGGATGAGCGCGCGCGGTACTTCGGCTTCATGAGCGCCTGTTTCGGGTTCGGGATGGTCGCGGGACCTGTGCTCGGTGGGCTGATGAGCAGTTTCTCCCCCCATGCTCCGTTCTTCGCCGCAGCAGCCTTGAATGGCCTCAATTTCCTGATGGGCATTTTCCTTTTGCCGGAGTCGCACAAAGGCGAACGTCGACCATTACGCCGGGAGGCTCTCAACCCGCTCGCTTCGTTCCGGTGGGTCCGGGGCATGACCGTCATCGCCGCCCTGATGGCTGTCTTCTTCATCATGCAACTCGTCGGACAGGCGCCGGCCACGCTTTGGGTCATCTTCGGCGAGGATCGCTTTCATTGGGACACGAGCTTGATCGGCATTTCGCTTGCCGCATTTGGTATTCTACATTCACTCGCCCAGGCAATGATCACCGGCCCTGTAACCACCAGGCTCGGCGAAAGGCGGGCACTCATGCTCGGAATGATTGCCGACGGCGCAGGCTACATCCTGCTTGCCTTGGCGACAAGGGGATGGATGGCGTTCCCGATTATGGTCCTGCTTGCTTCGGGTGGCATCGGAATGCCGGCGCTGCAAGCAGTGTTGTCCAGGCAGGTAGATGAGGAACGTCAGGGGCAGCTTCAAGGATCTCTTGCGGCGCTCACCAGCCTGACCTCGATCGTCGGGCCCCTCCTCTTCACGGCGATCTATGCGGCCTCTATAACAACGTGGAACGGGTGGGCATGGATTGCAGGTGCCGCCCTCTACTTGCTCTGCCTGCCGGCGCTGCGTCGCGGGTTTTGGAGCGGCGTAGGGCAACGAGCCGATCGCTGATCGTGGGAACGATAGGCCTATGCCATGCGGGTCAAGGCGACTTCCGGCTACCCGTCTTTCAATCACAACAAGTACAGCAATATTAGGACTGCTTTTCGCTCACAGCGGACCTCTAACCCAGCCATCTTGTCCGCTTCGTTCTAAGAACAGACATCCCTCACTTCAGAATGTGTAGTCAACGGGGGACAGGACAATACGAATGTTCCACTAAAAAATACAGATGAGATAATTATTTACACCAAATTTTGGAGATTTATCGTTGTATCAGGTATTAAAAGTACAATTTAAATCTATTATATCTCGCAATAAGCCTGACATGTAGGTTTCTACAAATTCTCTAATTACGTTATTGACATATGAGCATTTGAAGGCGTAACCTTCAATCACTGTATGTAGATGTGTCTTCCCCTGTTGAGGTGGCTGATACAGCATTTCTACTTGCCATTAAACCAGTCTTTCATGTAATCCTATGTAAAATAGTCTGGTTAATTTATTTTACATACGGGTATCAGTGATGAATGAACTCAGTATTGTTAGTGGTAAATTGCAACTGTTGTCGATCATAGGTGACCCGATCGCTCAGGTCAGCGCTCCACTCATGATAAATGCCGCCATCCTTGAAAAACAAATCCCCGACACTTTGATGGTCCCTCTCCATATAAACTCTGTAGGTCTGCAAACCGCTGTCAATGGTCTGAAATGTATTCAGAATTTTCGTGGTGCCATTATAACGATGCCTCACAAACAACATGCGCTTTCATTAATTGATTCAGCCAGTGAATCTGCTATGGCAATCGGAGGATGCAACGTCATCAGGAGGAATGCTCAGGGCCAACTACATGGGGATATGCTCGATGGTGAAGGTTTCGTATCGAGCCTTTTGAAAAGAGGCTTCGATGTGACAGGTAAAAGAGTCTATCTAGCTGGAACAGGCGGTGCTGGCTCAGCTATTGCTTATGCTATGGCCGCCAAACAGGTTGGAGAATTAATTGGCACTGTTGCAAATAGTCGGTGGTGATAAACTTATCATCCCCTTTTGCTGATGGAGCTGTACATGAACCCATTCAAAGGCCGGCATTTTCAGCGTGACATCATTCTGTGGGCCGTACGCTGGTACTGCAAATACGGCATCAGTTACCGTGAGCTGCAGGAGATGCTGGCTGAACGCGGAGT
>NZ_JBLKDA010000071.1:0-4881 GCF_047530215.1 Enterobacter sp. 01-M-03-SI-ECC | reverse complement strand
CGGCGTCCTGTCCTTTGCCGAAAAGGATTTACCGCCCGGGCAGCGCGAAAAGCTGATGGCGAGCTTTGAACGGGTTCTGATGCCCGGACTCGACAAAGACCAGTACAGCGTGCTGTGGGTTGAGCACCAGGATAAGGGGCGGCTGGAGCTGAACTTCCTGATCCCGAACACGGAGCTGCTGACTGGCAAGCGTCTCCAGCCGTATTACGACCGCGCCGACCGTCCGCGCATTGATGCCTGGCAGACCATCGTGAACGGCAGGCTGGGGCTGCATGACCCGAACGCGCCTGAAAACCGGCGGGCGCTGGTCACGCCGTCCGCGCTGCCGGAAACGAAGCAGGAAGCCGCTCAGGCAATTACACGGGGTTTACTGGCCTTGGCCTCGTCCGGGGAGCTGAAAACCCGCCAGGACGTCACTGAGGCGCTGGAAAGCGCAGGTTTTGAGGTGGTACGCACCACAAAAAGCAGCATCAGCATTGCCGACCCGGACGGGGGGCGAAACATCCGACTGAAGGGAGCCATCTATGAACAGTCTTTTAACGCTGGCGAAGGACTTAGAGCAGAAATCGAAAGCGCAGCAGCAGAGTACCGGCGAGATGCTGAAAGCCGCATTCAGCGAGCACGAGAAGTCTGTCAGAGCGGAACTGAGCGAAAGCGAGAAGAGAATCAGCGCCGCCATCCTCGACCACGACCGGAAGCTGTCCTCAGCCATGAGCCAGCGTACGAAAGGGATGCTGCGCATGGTCAGCCAGACGTGGCTGACCATCGTCCTGGTCTCCGTGCTGCTGATCGCCTCGAACGCGGCCATTCTGTGGTGGCAGAGTCAGCAGATACTCGACAATTACGTGAGCATCCGGGAGCAGAAGAGCACGCAGGCGATGCTGTCCGAGCGGAACAGCGGCGTGCAGCTCTCGACCTGCGGCGAGCAGAGACGCCGCTGCGTGAGGGTGAACCCGGAAGCGGGACGGTTCGGAGAGGATTCGAGCTGGATGATACTGGCGGGGAAATAGCACATGACAGAGCTGGAAAAACAGTTGCTGAGCGCATTAGAGCAGCTACAGCAGGACTACTCGAAAAGGCTGGACGAGTGGGAGAGCGCCTTCGCGGAATGGCGGACGATGTCTGGTCTTATGCAACGGGAGAACGCGGCGCTGAGCGAGCGCGTCACGGGCTTGAGCAGGCAGGTGCAGAGTTTGAGCGATCAGCTGCGCCGGTTGTCGAGCGGCTGAATGCCGTCGAGCTGCAGCAGGTGCGGGAGGCGCGGCATCAGAAAGCGCTGGAGCTCGAACGATCACAGCGACAGCGGGTATATCACGGTCCGTCCCTTTGATTCATTTCAGCATAATTCCTGCTGAAATCCTCTCTGCCTGTGTAGTAGATATGTTCTGGTGAAGCTTCGATTATACTATTGATAAATAGCATTTAGATTATAATTTAAGTGCATTCATTATGTTATCTTTAAGAGATTTTTATTATTGGCGTGAACAAGGAATATACACATGCTGTCACTTATTATTATTTTTGTTTTTCTTATCAGTGTATTGTATGCGCATTCTCGCGGTAAAATAAAACAAAAGTTTTCCAGGCAGTTATTTGATCATTCAACATTTATGGCTCCGATAAATATGTTTATGACAGGCTTTTCGAAGCTGCCGTCAAAGCAGGCATGGTTTCCCCCAGAAACATTTCCTGAACTTCAACCATTAATTGATAACTGGCAGGTTATAAGAGACGAAGCTGTTAATTTGCAAGGGCACATTAAATCATCTGAAAAAAATAATGATGCAGGATTTAATACATTTTTTAAGCGCGGTTGGAAGCGCTTTTACCTCAAGTGGTATGGAGATGCTCATCCATCAGCGGAGCGGCTTTGCCCAGTAACAACCCAACTGGTTAGCTCTATTCCCTGTATTAAAGCAGCGATGTTTGCTGAATTGCCTTCAGGAAGCCATTTAGGAAAGCATCGTGACCCTTATGCCGGTTCAGTTCGTTATCATTTAGGATTATCAACACCAAATGATGAACGGTGTTTTATTGAAGTTGATGGTGTACGCCGCAGTTGGCATGATGGTGAAGTGATAATTTTTGACGAAACTTTTGTTCACTGGGCTCAGAATGATACCGAGCAGACACGTATTATTTTGTTCTGTGATATAGAAAGGCCGATGAAGTGGCGGTGGTCACAAAAAATAAATAGGTGGATAGGTGGGGTGCTAATGTCAGCGGCAGCATCACCCAACGATAATAATGACAGGACTGGTGCTATAAATCATTTATTTAAATATGTTAATGCTATTCGTGATGCAGGTCAGAAGCTAAAAAAAAGGAATCGAAAACTATATTATTTGATTAAAAATGGAGTTATTTCTTTGATTTTTGTTTGGCTTGCTGTCTCAGTGTTTAGATGGCTGTGATTTGTTTTTTTCTATTGAGTCATACATAAATTTGGGTCTTCTATGCTCAATGTATGGTTATAGATAAAAATCGCCTGCTAAAAAATTCTATTGAAATCTTTTTAGTAAGAAAGGCCCGAATCTGACGCTCAGCGGGCCTTTCGTGAAGAAGTGCGGCAGTAGACAGATTTCATCTGATCACGTTCATGTGCTGCTGTGCAATTAAGCGTTTCTTTCGGAGCTTTCACGGTATTTCCTTCACGAAACCGGCCGCCATTCACTCTTGTGCATAGCCATGCAGCCGCGCAGAAATTATCAGGGGCGTTTTTCAGGGTTTGGGCCGGGGAAAGGTGCCGGAAACGGCCCTCAGGCCGCAGAAACGCGCTGAGGGGCTCTCAGGGGGTGCGGCCAAGAAGCGTTATGGTAAATACATATTATGGTTATTTATTAGGAGTAACTCTGGGAGAGTGGGCTATGGGATCAGATGTTCAATGGCAGATAGATAATGGTTATTTGGCGCAAGTTATGGGGGATTTTTCGACAGAGTCGCCTAGCTTTGAAACGCCAATGTTTGGGCGATATTTTGATACCTTTCAAGCTGCTATACATGTTGCAAAAGCTTTCCCAGGGAGTACGTTGCAGCCATCAGAGTACGAAGATAAAACTGGGATGCTAATACGTCATTATTATGTGGATTGTCATCCGTATTATGATCGACTCCCTCCTGAAAAAAGCGATAATTTTCAGTATGATGAGTACCCTTCTGCTATTCATGTGGCTGCGTGTATTGATCAAGCTAGCAAAGAACTCGACGAACTATTGTTTGGTGGTGGATATGGGGAAAATGGTGAGGGGCATGCAAGCCCGATAATTTTATATTAGTGTTAGGGGCGGAGGGATATTATCCAATTTGTAAAATGATCTTCTTGAGATCGTTTTGCTCTGCGCGTAATCTCTTGCTCTGAAAACGAAAAAACCACCTGGGGAGGTGGTTTTTCGAAGGTTCAGTAAGTTGGGGAACTTCTGAACCGTGGTAACAGTCTTGTGCGAGACGTGTCACCAAATCTGTCCTTCCAGTGTAGCCGTAGTCCGGCCACCACTTCAAGAACTCTCGATACATCTCTCGCACATCCTGCTTACCAGTGGCTACCGCCAATGGCGATTTTGTCGTGTCTTTCCGGGTTGGACTCAAGTTGATAGTTACCGGAATGGGCGTGGTAGTCGGACTGAACGGGGGGGTCGTGCATACAGTCCAGCTTGGAGCGAACTGCCTACCCGGAACTGAGTGTCAGGCGTGGAATGAGACAAACGCGGCCACATAACAGCGGAATGACACCGGTAAACCGAAAGGCAGGAACAGGAGAGCGCACGAGGGAGCTACCAGGGGGAAACGCCTGGGATCTTTATAGTCCTGTCGGGTTTCGCCGCCACTGATTTGAGCGTCATATTTCGTGATGCTTGTCAGGGGGGCGGAGCCTATGGAAAAACGGCAACGCCGCATCCTTTTCCCAGCCCTTCCTGATTTGAGCGCCATCTCTTTATCCCGCCATTCGTGAGCCGGTAACGCCCGCCGCAGTCTCACGGCAGGAGCGTAGCGACCGAGTGAGCGAGGAGGCGTCATTTCATCGTCCCCAGCATTTCGCACTTACGCCCCACAGACGCATTTTTTACCTGCCACATGAAGCACTTCCCTGAATTCCCACTTCGATTTACCATATTAAGCCAGTATACACTCCGCTAGCGCTACGTGACTGGTTCAGGGCTGCGCCCCGAAACCCGCTAAAACCACTGACGCGCCTGCGGCTTGTCCAACACCGCGCCGACCGGGAAAAGATTTCCCGCCCGTCCCGGCGTTATCAGGAGGCCGGATTGGCAGACAAACGCAGCAAAATGCTCACGATGTGGGTGACCGAGGATGAGCACCGGCGTCTGCTGGAGCGCTGCGACGGTAAACAGCTTGCAGCCTGGATGCGCCAGACGTGCCTGGACGAGAAACCCGCCCGCGCCGGCAAGCTTCCCTCGATCTCGCCGGCGCTGCTTCGTCAGCTTGCCGGCATGGGGAACAACCTTAACCAGATTGCCCGGCAGGTTAACGCCGGTGGTGGCAGCGGGCACGACCGCGTGCAGGTCGTCGCCGCGCTGATGGCCATAGATGCCGGACTCGAGCGGCTGCGGCATGCCGTGCTGGAAAAGGGTGCAGACGATGATCGTTAAGTTTCACCCGCGAGGGCGCGGCGGTGGCGCCGGTCCGGTGGATTATCTGCTGGGGAAAGACCGACAGCGCGAGGGCGCCACCGTTCTGCAGGGGAAGCCGGAAGAAGTCAGGGAGCTTATCGACGCCTCACCCTACGCAAAAAAGTACACATCCGGCGTCCTGTCCTTTGCCGAAAAGGATTTACCGCCCGGGCAGCGCGAAAAGCTGATGGCGAGCTTTGAACGGGTTCTGATGCCCGGACTCGACAAAGACCAGTACAGCGTGCTGTGGGTT
>NZ_JBLKDA010000070.1:0-4952 GCF_047530215.1 Enterobacter sp. 01-M-03-SI-ECC | reverse complement strand
AGCGTACGGCCCACAGAATGATGTCACGCTGAAAATGCCGGCCTTTGAATGGGTTCATGTGCAGCTCCATCAGCAAAAGGGGATGATAAGTTTATCACCACCGACTATTTGCAACAGTGCCACTTCGACGACTACCTGCTGCCGGCCGAGAAGTTCGCCGCACTCAAGCGCGAGCAGGCCCTGCCCCTGGCGATCAACCCGAACAGCGACCAGTACCTGGAAGAGCGTTTGCAGCTGCTGGACGAGCAGTTGGCCACCGTCACCCGCCTGGCCAAGGACAACGAGCTGCCCGATGCCATCCTCACCGAGTCAGGGCTGAAAATCACCCCGCTGGATGCGGCGGTGCCGGATCGGGCGCAGGCGCTGATCGACCAAACCAGCCAGTTACTGCCGCGCATCAAGATCACCGAACTGCTGATGGACGTGGACGACTGGACGGGCTTCAGCCGCCACTTCACCCACTTGAAGGACGGGGCCGAGGCCAAAGACAGGACGTTGCTGCTGTCCGCAATCCTCGGTGATGCGATCAACCTCGGGCTGACCAAGATGGCCGAGTCGAGCCCCGGCCTGACCTACGCCAAGCTGTCCTGGCTGCAAGCCTGGCACATCCGCGACGAAACCTATTCGGGGTCGGTTCCGGCTGAGGGCGAAATGACACCCTAAGCGTTAGCTCTGTGTCGTTGCACGATGTCAGCGACGGTATTCTTGCTGATACCGAGCTCGCGTGCGATCCAGCGATAGCTGCGTCCCTCGGCCCTCATCGCAACCACCTTAGGCAAAAGTCGGTCTGATTTTGGTCGCACTCCGGCCTGACGACCAAGCCTCTTACCACGTGCCTTCGCAACAGCAAGGCCTGACTTGACCCGCTCGCTGATGAGATCCCGCTCAAACTCCGCAATGCCGGAAAGAAACGTCGCCAGCATTCGTCCATACGGCGACGAAAGATCGAACGCCATTCCATTCATGGCTATCACGGAAACCTTCCAGTTCTCCAGTTCACGTAGCGTATTGAGCAGATCGAGCGTCGAGCGCCCCCACCGGGAAAGCTCAGTGACCAGGATTGCATCAATTTGTCTGGACTGGGCAAGCGCCAGGACTTTCTTTCGCTCGGCCCGGTCGAGTTTAGTTCCTGAACCTGTTTCCTTAAATATTCCCACCACGTCGTAGCCGGCACAGCCGGCGAAGGCTCGCAGATCAAATTCCTGGCGTTCACAAGACTGATCCGCTGTTGAAACCCGGCAGTAAATGGCGGCACGATGTCCCAATTGAACCCTCCTGGATTTTTGTATCGGAACGCCCTGATTTATATGGGCTGGCTGTTGTCCAAAACAGACTATACTTCAAAAGGGACGAATTTGTATGTCACGACGCCATATTTTCACCGAACGGCAGCGAGCAGCGCTGTTCGATCTGCCCACGGACGAACTGTCGCTACTGAAGTTCTACACGCTGGGCGATGATGACCTGGAAAACATTAGGCAGCGCCGCAGACCGGAAAACAGGATTGGCTTTGCCCTGCAACTTTGTGCCTTACGATATCCGGGCCGTGCACTGGCTCCTGGTGAGATGATCCCGCGTGAAGTCCTTTCCTTCGTCGGTGCTCAGCTTGGAGTTCCGGCTGATGCGCTTCTCACTTATGCCACACGGCGCCAAACCCGTCAGCAGCACATGGACACGCTGCGCGAAATTTACGGCTACAAGACCTTCACGGGCCGTGGTGCCCGTGATCTGCGGGAGTGGACTTTCGGCCAGGCCGAAGATGCCAGATCAAACGAGGATCTTGCTCATCGTTTTATTGTGCGGTGTCGGGAAACTTCCACCATTCTGCCCGCAGTATCGACAATCGAGCGCTTGTGCGCGGATGCTCTGGTCGCCGCTGAGCGGCGGATTGAAACGCGGATTGCGGAAAATTTAACAGCGGATGTTCGCGATCACCTGGACAAACTTCTGAGTGAAATGCTCGCCGGCAATATCAGTCGTTTCATCTGGCTTCGCAACTTCGAGGTTGGTAACAACTCGGCTGCTGCTAACCGTTTGCTCGACAGGCTCGAATTTCTGCGTACCCTGAATATCAATCATAGTGCTTTGGCCAGCATACCTGCCCATCGCATTGCCCGGCTGCGTCGGCAGGGTGAACGCTACTTCACCGACGGTTTGCGTGACATCACTTCGGACCGCCGCTGGGCGATCCTTGCCGTCTGTGTTGTGGAGTGGGAAGCGGCGATTGCTGATGCCATAGTCGAAACCCATGACAGGATCGTAGGAAAAACCTGGCGGGAAGCGAAGCGCCAGCATGACGAAACAATTTCCGGCTCTAAAGCCACACTCACGGATACGATCCGTACCTTCACCGCGCTGGGAGCTTCGTTGCTTGAGGCCCGCAGTGACGGAACCCCGCTGGAGATGGCTGTCGCCAGTTCGGTTGCATGGGACCGGCTCGCTCAACTGGTAGCGACAGGGACTCAACTCAGCAACACGCTAGCCGATGAGCCTCTTGCATATGTCGGGCAGGGATACCATCGCTTTCGTCGTTATGCGCCCCGCATGTTGCGCTGTCTGAAGCTCGAAGCCGCGCCGGTCGCCGGACCATTGGTAGCAGCAGCTTTGTCGATCGGAGAGATGAAAGGTGTTGCATCGCCAGAAAGGCGTTTCCTGCGGCCCAGCTCCAAATGGAACCGTCATTTACGAGCTCAGGAAAAAGGAGATACCCGTCTTTGGGAAGTGGCGGTACTCTTTCACCTCCGGGATGCTTTTCGTTCCGGAGATGTCTGGCTCGCTCATTCGCGCCGCTATGGTGACCTCAAGCAGGTACTGGTGCCGATGATCGCGGCGCAGGAAAATGCAAAACTGGCCGTGCCTTCCAACCCACAGGATTGGCTGGCAGACAGAAAGGCGCGACTCACGATCGCTCTTAAGCGGCTGGCCCGGGCTGCCCGTAACGGCACTATTCCGCACGGTAGCATAGAAGATGGAACGTTGCGGATCGACAGGTTGACAGCAGACGTGCCGGATGGTGCCGAGGCACTCATACTGGATCTGTATCGCCGAATGCCGTCCGTTCGGATTACCGACATGCTGCTTGAAGTTGATGCAGCCCTTGGTTTCACAGATGCGTTTACCCATCTGAGAACCGGGGCTCCATGTCGCGACCGGATCGGTCTGCTCAACGTCCTGCTCGCTGAAGGGCTCAATCTGGGCCTGCGTAAGATGGCGGAAGCTACAAACACGCATGATTACTGGCAGCTCTCACGCCTTGCCCGCTGGCATGTTGAAAGCGAAGCCATGAACCAGGCATTGGCAATTGTGGTGGCCGCGCAGGGTAAACTGCCGATGTCACGCGTCTGGGGGATGGGCACGTCAGCATCGAGCGATGGTCAGTTTTTCCCGACAGCGCGGCATGGCGAAGCCATGAACATGGTCAATGCCAAATATGGTTCTGTTCCCGGCCTCAAAGCGTATACTCACGTAAGCGACCAGTTCGCGCCATTCGCTTGTCAGTCGATCCCGGCGACCGTGAGCGAGGCACCGTATATTCTCGATGGACTACTGATGAACGAGGTCGGTCGCCATGTTCGCGAACAGTATGCCGATACAGCAGGATTCACCGACCATTTGTTCGGAGCCAGTAGCCTGCTCGGCTACAATCTCGTTCTGCGAATCAGGGATCTGCCATCGAAGCGGTTGTACGTATTTAATCCCGATACGACCCCCAGGGAGTTACGCAAGTTGGTAGGTGGAAAAGCCCGGGAGGATCTTATCGTTGCGAACTGGCCTGATATTTTCCGTTGTGCCGCGACGATGACCGCTGGCAAAATCAGGCCCAGCCAACTCCTGCGCAAGCTCGCTTCTTACCCACGACAAAACAACCTTGCAGTTGCGCTTCGTGAAGTTGGTCGTATTGAACGGACCCTTTTCATTATTGAGTGGATCCTGGATACGGACATGCAGCGGCGTGCTCAGATCGGTCTTAACAAGGGAGAGGCCCACCATGCGCTCAAAAATGCGCTCCGTATCGGGAGGCAGGGGGAAATTCGCGATCGCACGACAGAGGGGCAGCACTACCGAATCGCTGGGCTCAATTTATTGACTGCGGTGATCATTTACTGGAATACCGTCCATCTTGGTCATGCCGTCACGGAGCGGCGGAACGAAGGGTTGGATGTTCCCCCTGAATTTCTTCCCCACATATCCCCATTGGGCTGGGCGCACATTCTACTGACTGGCGAATATCTTTGGCCCAAGGAACCGAAAGCTTAGGGTGTCATTTCGCCCTCAGCCGGAACCGACCCCCTGAAGGCGAACGGATTTACCCGCTTTATTGTGGCCGGAGGGGAAACGTCGAGCATTGTGGCGCAGACCCTGGGGGTTGAGGCGTTCCATATTGGGCCGACCATCTCCCCTGGCGTGCCCTGGGTGCGTGACACCCGCCAGCCGCTCTCCCTGGCGCTGAAGTCAGGTAACTTCGGCGATATCCAGTTCTTTGCCCGTGCCCAGCAGGAGTTTCGTCATGACTGAGCAACAACTGCGAGAGGAAATGGTGCAGATTGGCGCCTCGTTGTTTAGCCGCGGCTATGCCACCGGCTCCGCTGGCAATCTGTCGCTGCTGCTGCCGGACGGCAACCTGCTGGCGACGCCGACCGGCGCCTGCCTCGGCGAACTGCAGGCTCAGCGGTTGTCGGTGGTGACGCTGCAAGGGGAATGGATCTCCGGCGACAAACCGTCGAAAGAGGTCACTTTTCACCGGGCGGTCTATTTGCACAACCCGGCCTGCAAGGCGATCGTCCACTTGCACAGCCACTATCTGACCGCGCTCTCCTGCCTGCAGGGGCTCGGGCACTGTTGCAAAGTTAGCGATGAGGCAGCCTTTTGTCTTATTCAAAGGCCTTACATTTCAAAAACTCTGCTTACCAGGCGCATTTCGCCCAGGGGATCACCATAATAAAATGCTGAGG
>NZ_JBLKDA010000006.1:0-211992 GCF_047530215.1 Enterobacter sp. 01-M-03-SI-ECC | reverse complement strand
GCGCGCCACCCGCCCGTGATGATGCTGTTCTGCTGGGATTCGGTCATCGACAAGAAGACCTATGAGACCCGGATAGTCTTTCCGGCGTCGCTCAGGACCAGAATGCTGACCCCTACAGGCCTGGACTCATACGGGACCACGTGGTACGACACCCTGCTGATTGGCCTGGCCCCGGAAGGCCGTGTGCGTGTCTGGCTGCAGAACAGCGGGATTGGCGAGAACCTGCCGGTAGAGCCACAGCGGCTCACCACGCTGTCCGGTGAAAAACTGGATGCCTGTAAGGGAGTAACACAGTTTTCGCATGGTTACCGGTATACAGAAGATACGGTTGAGTTTATCAAAGGCAAAACCTACCCGTACGGACAATGGTGAGGGAAGCTGATATTACGTTCAGTAAGTCCTGCAAAGAACCCTTCGAAATACTTAACCAGATCAACTCGCCACGCTATGCTGAGCGAAGTAACAGAAGTAAGTTGTGAGGAGATGCAATGAAAATTTCCCGCCTCGGTGAAGCGCCGGACTACCGCTTCTCTCTGGCTAATGAGCGCACGTTTTTAGCGTGGATCCGCACCGCGCTGGGCTTTCTTGCCGCCGGGGTGGGGCTCGATCAGCTCGCGCCTGATTTCGCCACGCCGCTGATACGCGAGGTGCTGGCGCTGCTGCTGTGCCTGTTCGCGGGCGTGCTGGCGATTTACGGCTACCTGCGATGGCTGCGCAACGAGAAGGCAATGCGCCTGAAGCAGGATCTGCCCTACACGCGCGGGTTACTCATCATCAGCGCGATCCTGCTGGCGGTGGCGGGCGTGGTGATGGTGCTGGTGTTCTATGGCGGATAGCCGCAAAGCGCGACGCGAAGCGGACCCCGGCCTGCAGCCGGAGCGGACGTCGCTCGCCTGGCTGCGCACGCTGCTGGGGTATGGCGCGCTGATTGCCCTGGCGATTAAGCACAACTGGCACCGCACGGGGGTGCCGTTCTGGATCTCGATTGTTGTGCTGGCGCTGGTGGCGATCGTTTTATGGCGCTATACCCGCAGCCGTAACCTGATGGACGTGGCGCAGGATGATTTTGTGCAGCCGAAAGCGGTGCGGGATAAGTTCCTGATCGCCCTGGCCGTGCTGTCTCTGTCTTTACTCTTTGCGGTGACTCACCTTCAGCAAATTACGGGCTTATAAGCCCGGTGGCGGCTACGCCTTACCGGGCCTACGGTTAACGACCTTGTGCTAAATACTTCGCCATCTCGTCTTCCGGCACCATGCCGCCGCCGGTTGCCCACACCAGATGGGTAACGCTGGCATCTGACTGAACGCGTACCGGTCCGGCCATGCCCGCCAGCGCGGACGGTTCCAGCCGAATGCCTTCCTCCTGCGCCAGCCAGCCGAGCATGTCGTACATGCTCCGATCGGAAAGCGTATAGAACCCGTCCAGCAGGCGCTCCATCGCGCGGCCCACGAAGCCGGACGCGCGCCCGACCGCCAGCCCGTCCGCCGCCGTCACGTTATCAATGCCCAGATCCTGTACCGCAATCTCATCGTGAAGGCCGGTGTAGACGCCCAGCAGCATGCACGGGGAGTGCGTGGGTTCCGCGAAGAAGCAGTGGACGTTATCGCCAAAGGCCAGCTTCAGGCCAAACGCCACGCCGCCGGGGCCGCCGCCGACGCCGCAAGGCAGGTAGACGTACAGCGGGTGTTCCGCATCCACCACGCGGCCCTGCCCGGTAAACTGCGCCTTCAGCCGCTCGCCCGCCACCGCGTAGCCCAGGAACAGGGTGCGGGAATTTTCATCGTCAATGAAGAAGCAGTTCGGATCGCTTTCCGCCGCCTTGCGCCCCTGTTCCACCGCCACGCCGTAGTCCTGCTCATACTCCACGACGATGACGCCGTGGCCGCGGAGCTTCGCTTTCTTCCACTCGCGGGCGTCGGCGGACATATGCACCGTCACCTTAAAGCCGATGCGTGCGCTCATAATGCCGATGGACATCCCCAGGTTGCCGGTAGAGCCTACCGCAATGCTGTACTGGCTGAAGAAGTCCTTAAAGCGCGGCTCCAGCAGGATGCTGTAGTCATCTTCAACGCTCAGCAACCCGGCTTCCAGCGCCAGTTTCTCCGCGTGGGTCAGCACCTCGTAGATGCCGCCGCGCGCTTTAATCGAGCCGGAGATCGGCAGATGGCTGTCTTTTTTCAGCAGCAGGGTGCCGGGAATGGCTTTGCCAGATTCCTTCTCCAGCCGCGCCCGCATGGCCGGAATGGCGACCAGTTCGGATTCAATCATCCCATTCGTGGCTGCCGTCTCCGGGAAGGCCTTCGCCAGATACGGCGCGAAGCGGTTGAGGCGCGCGTGCGCGTCGTCCACGTCGGCTTTGGTCAGCCCGACGTAAGGCAATCCTTCCGCCAGCGTGGTGGTACGCGGGTTAAGCCAGGTCGTTTCTTTCAGGGCTATCAAATCCTCAATCAGAGGGAACTGTGCGGTCAGGGCCGCAGCGCGTGCGTTTGCCATTGTTCATCTCGTCGCAATCGGGTCGTGTGGGGTATTGGATAAAAAAAGAGGCATACTGACAAATGATATATATTGCGTTTCAGGTGAGCCAGATTGGATCAAACGCGGAGGAAAGGCGTGACGGATGCTCAGAATCGGCTGCTAAACGGCTGGCAGCTTTCAAAAATGTACACCTTTGAAGTGGCCGCGCGGCATGAGTCCTTCGCCCTGGCTGCGGCGGAGCTATCGCTCAGCCCCAGCGCGGTAAGTCACCGCATCAACCTGCTGGAAGAGGAGCTGGGTATTCAGCTGTTTGTCCGCTCGCACCGTAAGGTTGAGCTGACGCCGGAGGGGAAGCGCGTTTACTGGACGCTTAAATCGTCGCTGGACACCCTGAATCAGGAGATCCTGGATATTAAAAACCAGGCGCTCTCCGGTACGCTGACGATCTACTCCCGGCCGTCGATCGCTCAGTGCTGGCTGGTGCCCATGCTGGGCGACTTTACCCGCCGCTACCCGTCGATTTCACTCACCATCCTGACCGGCAATGACTACGTAAATATGCAGCGAACGGGCGTCGATCTGGCGCTCTATTTCGACGATACGCCGCCTAATCATCTTTCTCATCACTTCCTGATGGACGAGGAGATTTTGCCCGTCTGTTCACCGCAGTATGCCCGCGAGCACGATCTGCTGAAAAACCCCGATAACCTCTGCCACTGCACGCTGCTGCACGACCGTCAGGCCTGGAGTAACGATTCCGGCACGGATGAGTGGCTGAGCTGGGCGCAGCATTTTGCGGTGAATATGCCGCCATCGTCGGGCATTAGTTTCGATCGCTCAGATTTAGCGATTATTGCGGCCATCAACCACGTCGGCGTGGCGATGGGCAGAAAGCGGCTGGTGCAGAAACGGCTCGAACGGGGTGAGCTGATCGCCCCGTTTGGTGAAAAGACCCTGAAATGTCATCAGCACTACTATATTTCGACGCTTTCTGGCCGTCAGTGGCCAAAAATAGATGCCTTTATCGGCTGGCTGAGAGAACGGGCAGGTTGAAGAATTATTACGCTTTCGCTCTACACCAAATGTGAAAAAGCGTGCTAAATACAGGTAATGCTTTCGATTTATCCAGGGTAAACCGTGTTAAAGCCTTTTATTGTCTCTGCATTACTGATCTCTTCCGGCTGGGCCATTGCCGCCGAGCCGCCGCTGACGGCTGCCCGTTATGCGCAGCAGCTGGGCGTCGGGATGGATGTGGACTGGGCGCGCACCGAGCGCGGGATACGTGAATTCGACCCGCTGGAGGTCCGCGATTTTCGTGCTAAAGGCATTACCCACGTGCGCATCCGCGTGGCCGATGAGCCGACTGAAGCGCGGCTGATCCACCTGCGCAAGCTGGTGGAGGCCTGCGAACAGTATGGCGTGATCCCGATAGTTGCGTACCAGGCTGACGAATATAAAAACGACCCGAAAGCCGATAACGAGAAAGAGACCATCAACTGGTGGATTGCCGTGGCGCACTATTTCGGCCAGAGCTACCCGCTGCTGGGGTTTGATCTCATTTACGAGCCGGCCGACAAGCTTAACCACAACCTGGCATCGTTAAACCGCGTGTATGAAAAAACCATTAAGGCAATCCACGATATCGACCCGCAGCGCATGATCTTCATTGCACCACGCCTGCGCGCCGCGCCGGAGGATTTATCCAGCCTGAAGCTGCCCGCGCACAGCCAGAACTACCTGCTGGCGGAGTGGCATATTTTCCCGTGGGGGCCGCTAAAAAACAGCGGTAAATACCCGTGGACGTCCGGCACGGCGGCGGAGAAAGCGGCTATCCATAACCGCATCAATACCGCACTGCGCTGGCAGCAAAAAACCGGGCACGTTAGCTGGGTCGGGGGCTGGGGCGTAGGTGAATCAAGCCGCGTCACGCCAACCGCCTCGCAAATAGCCTTCGCCACCTTTATGGCCTGCGAGCTGCAAAAAGCGAAAATCCCGTATGCGCTTAACGCGGATTTCCAGTTTTACGACGGGGAAGAGGGAGCCTGGCGGCCTGCGCCGGAGCCGCTTTTGCAGGCGATGATGGCGCCCGTTTGTGAAAAGCCCGGCGAGAAGCCGGGCCATCATGCCGTTAAACCGGCTGCTCGTGATGCGGAACGCGCGACGCCAGCGGCAGCCAGCACAGTAAAATCAGCAGCCCCATCAGCGTCATCAGCAAACCCAAACTAGCCTGCCCGGTTTGCGGCATCATCGCCGAGAGCCATGCCAGCGCGCCGGAGCCGATATTCTGCAAACCGCCCACCAGCGCGCCCGCCGTGCCCGCGAGGAACGGGAACGGCTCCATCGCGCCGCTGGTCGCCAGCGGGAACAGCATCCCCGCGCCGAAGAAGAAGAGCGCCGCCGGGATGAGCAGCGTCCAGACGGTCATCACGCAGAACAGCCCCGGGATCCACATCATCAGCCCTGCCAGCAGGCAGCTGATCACCGACTGCCACATCAGCGTGGAGAAACGCTTGTTCTGACGTCCGGCGAACCACGCGCCGAAGAACGCCGCCGGGATCGGCAGAATAAACAGAATGCTCACTACCATACTGCTCAGGCCAAGCCCTGCGCCCAGCAGCACGCCGGAGCAGGCTTCGAACACCGCAATGCCCGCCAGGCCGCCGATCAGCATCAGCAGATAGCAGGTAAAAGAACCGTTGCCGAACAGCGTTTTATAACTGGCGATAAGCTTCGTGCGCGGGGCGTCCACTGGGCGCGTTTCCGGCATCCAGCGCGCCATGCTGAAGGTGACAATCACGCACAGCACCAGCAGGAATGCGTAGCAGGCGCGCCAGGACCACATTGTGTCCAGCAGGCCGCCAATCAGCGGCGCCAGCAGCGGGCTGACCAGAATCCCCATGTTCAACAGGCTATTGGCGTGACGAAGCTGGGTGCCCTGGTACATATCGCGCGGTAAGGTTCGCGCCATCACCCCGCCGACGCCGGTCCCGACGCCCTGCAGCGCGCTGGCGGCAATCAGTACGGTCAGGTTATGGGTGGTCATCGCAATGACCGTCGCCACCATGAATATGCTCATGCCGATCAGGATCACCGGGCGACGCCCGACGCGGTCGGACAGCGGGCCGTAGAAAAGTTGCGAGACGCCGTAGGTCAGCAGGTAGGCGGCCATTACGCTCTGCACCGCGCCCTCGCGGACGTTTAGTTCCTTTGCCATGTCGGCGATCGCCGGAATGTAGATGGTTTGCGCCATCTGACCGACGGCCACCAGTAACACCAGCATCAACAATAAGTTAACGTTCCTTTGTTTTTTCATGTCGCTGAATACTTTTGCCAAAAGAGAAAAATGAAGAATAAGTGACTGCGCATTCCCATAAATGCGCGAGGAATCTACCACAGTAAAATGACAATTTAATCATTGTGGTGGTGAATGGATGAACGATGAAAGGCAGGATTTGTAAACAAAAACGGCAACTAATGTTGCCAGTGATTTACGCGAGGCGCAGGAGAATAGCTCCGCCGGCAATACCCAGCGCCGCCGCAATGCGCAGGCCCGCAACCTTCTCTTTTAAAATCACAAAGGCGATCAGCGCCCCGAAAAGAATCGAGGTTTCACGCAGCGCCGCGACTACCGCCAGCGGTGCCTGCGTCATTGCCCAAAGCGCCAGACCATAAGAGCCCATGGTGCCAACCCCGCCGAGCAGCCCCTTTTTCCAGTGCAAACGCAGGTAGCTGGAGGCTTCGCGTCGACGCGCCACCATCGCCCAGCCGAGCAGGCAGAAGCCGTTCATAAAGAAGGTCCACAGCGTGTAGCCCAGGGCAGTATCCGACAGCCGCACGCCGGTGCCGTCCACCAGCGTATAGCCCGCGATAAAACAGGCGTTCAGCAGCGCCAGCCAGATCCCTTTGCGCGACTGCATGCGCCCGTTCATCGCCATCGCCAGAATCGACAGGCAAATGACCCCGATGCCGGACCAGGCGAGCCAGGAGAGGCTATCGCCGAGCGCCAGTACGCTGATCAGCGCCACCAGCAGCGGCGCGGTGCCGCGCATCAGCGGGTAGGTCTGACTCATATCGGAAACCTGATAGGTCTTCGCCACCAGCACGGTATACACCACCTGTAGCGCGCAGGAGACGATCAAAAACGGCCAGCTTGCGGCAGAAGGCTGTGGAGAGAAGGGAAGCAGCACTAGGGCAATCAGCGTGGCGGAGCCGCTGACGCTAATCGCGGAATAGAGCTTATCCGTTCCGGCCTTAACGATGGCGTTCCAGCTGGCATGCAGCAGGGCGGCAAAAAGCAAAATGCAGAATACGGTGATGGTCATGGCGTATCGGGTGGTGAATTGTCACTCAACTGTAACATTCACGCCCTGATGCTGCCAGCCGGTTACACCGCACAAAAAAGGCGGTGCGTCACCCGCGGTTCGTCCGAGACCAGCGTAAAACCCGCCCGGCGGTAAAACCCATACGCGCTGTCCGGCGCGTGGGTATTCAAGAAATCAAACCAGATGCTGGCATCGGCCATCACCACGGTTAAAAGCTGTTTGCCAATACCCAGCCCGCGACACTTCTCGCTGACGTAGAGATGGCGAATACGCCCGGCGCGCGGCTGCTGGCTGAAGGGATCGCGGTTGAGGCCGCATACGCCCACCAGCCTGCCGTTCAGAAACGCCCCCAGCAGCTTTTCTCCCGGCGCGTTAAATCGGTTTTCACCCCGCTGCCAGCTCTCTTCCAGCCTGCGCAGCATATTGAAATTCAATGCGATACTTTCCGCCTTCAGGGCGATATACCCCGGCTCCTCGGGCGTAACAGGCTCAATTAACAGACGCGACATAGCATTCCCTCGTTATTAAAGAGGGGCGGTTGCCCGCCCCTCTCAGGTGCGACTTGAACCTGAATTACCGAAGGAATTTCAGGACAGCATCAAGCAGTTGCAGTACAGCAACAATGAGTTTGAGGATAAGTATCACCATATCCACGATGCTCATACGCGTCTCCTTTTGGTAAAAAGGAGCACGATGCTGGCGTACCTTTCCGCCGCCTGTTGCCAGCACCTGGATTGACGTAACACAGTGTGCTCACTTCAGGGGGGTTAAGGCACTGACGGCACCACCCGTTTCAGCCAGGACTTCGTTGCGCCGGTAGAACTGCGGCCCCCTCGCTCACTGCGAACACCCTCAGTATAGATAAATACTGTATGTATGAACAGTATTTTTTGGACAAAAATCGAAGGGTGATTCATACTCAAAAACGTCAAAATCCGTGCCGGAATTGCGCGTTCGTCCTCGATCGCGTATACTTTTTGCGTTGACGTAACACAGTGTGTTCTGCGGCGACCAACCGCAAAACCCTGATAAAAACCTCGCTTAGGCGGGGTTTTTTGTTTTTGGTGTGCGCATGAAAGATGCCTGTTGACTTATTGGCAATGGATGTCATCATTGCCATAATGGCAACGGACGCGGCAGGCATGTAGTATGCATTTAATCTCTATGAAAGCTATTTTGGATGCGGTAACCCAGTTTCCGCAGCACAAGGAAGAGCTCCTTTTTTTGGGTCGCACCATCGAAAAGAGCCATTGCCCAACACCTGCTGCGCTGAAAAAACTGTTTCCGACGCTGGATTACTTTAAGTATCTGGATAAGCATTATGTTATTGATATTGCAAACAACAATATCAGAGTAGTGGCTCTCATATTTTTTGAAAGCCAAAAGTTTTATGTGCGCCATGTTTTTACTCATAAGGAATATGACCGTTTTACGGAGAAACATCGCACTAAGGGGAAGAAATGATGATCGTCGCTGATGCAATGAAAGCTACGCATGCCCTCGTTGCGGCCGTTCCATTACTGGGTGAACAGCCGAGTGAGAAAGATTATAAGGATGCGCTTGAGCTGGTTGAGTATCTGCTCATGAATGAGCCCGATAGCCCCTTGCTGGATATTGTGTGCGCCAGAATCAGTCGTTACGAAGCCAATCGTCCAGAAATAGTCGCATTACGCAAGGAGATGGAGTCAGTTCCCGTCGGTATTGCGGTTTTAAGAACCTTGATGGATCAGTATAACCTGACGATATCGGATTTTCAGGATGAAATTGGCAGTAAATCAATGGTTTCACGGGTTCTGAATGGTCAGAGACAGCTTACTCTGAACCATATTAAAAAGCTGGCGGCCAGATTTGGGGTGTCACCTGCGCTGTTTATTGAGTGAGTTAAAACTCGTTTTTGAGTGTTACCATTCAACAAACGAAACGTGATCCCTGACGCATTTTTGCGCAGATGAAAATTTTTCCATTGTCACGCCCGAAAACCTGTGTTTGTATAAATTCAATCAATGATTCCAAACACAGGTCCCCAATGACTTCATCCATTTTCACTTCGACCCTACTAAAAACTGCGCAACCAGCCGCAGTGGTCGTCGTGCGTGTGGTGGTGGTCGTCGGCAATGCGCCGTAGGGACTGGATCAACACACGAATCCAAAACCCCGCCGGCGCAAACCGGGCGGGGTTTTTCGTTTAGGACCCTCCCCGGAAAGTCGGCCCAGAAGAAAAGGACTGGAGCATGGCAAGTTCGGGCACAACATCCACCAAGACGCGTTTTACCGGCGCGCAGCTGATCGTTCATTTGCTGGAACGACAGGGCATCACCATCGTAGCGGGCATCCCGGGCGGCACGGTGCTGCCGCTGTACGACGCGTTAAGCCAAAGCACAAAAATCCGCCACGTGCTGGCGCGCCACGAGCAGGGTGCGGGCTTTATCGCGCAGGGCATGGCGCGTACCCAGGGCAAACCGGCGGTCTGTATGGCCTGCAGCGGTCCCGGCGCAACCAACCTGGTGACCGCCATTGCCGACGCGCGCCTCGACTCCATTCCGCTGATCTGCATTACCGGCCAGGTGCCGTCCTCAATGATCGGCACCGATGCGTTCCAGGAAGTGGATACCTACGGCATCTCTATCCCCATCACCAAACATAACTATTTAGTTCGCGATATCAGCGAGCTTCCTCAGGTTATCAGCGATGCGTTCCGCATTGCGCAGTCCGGCCGCCCCGGCCCGGTGTGGATAGACATTCCTAAGGATGTCCAAACCGCAGAGATCGAGATTGACGCGCTGCCGGAGCCGGGCGACCGAGCCCCCGCGCCGGAATTCAGCGCGGAGAGCGTGCGCGACGCCGCAGCGATGATTAATGCCGCCAAACGCCCGGTGCTCTATCTGGGCGGTGGGGCGATCAACGCCGCGGATGAAGTTCGCCAGTTCGCTGAAAAAGCCAGCCTGCCCACCACCATGACCCTGATGGCGCTCGGCATGCTGCCCAAAGCGCACCCGCTCTCTCTCGGCATGCTGGGCATGCACGGCGCGCGCAGCACCAACTACATCCTGCAAGAAGCGGATTTGCTGATTGTAATGGGCGCGCGTTTTGATGACCGGGCGATTGGCAAAACCGAGCAGTTCTGCCCGAACGCCAAAATCATTCACGTGGACATCGACCGCGCCGAGCTGGGTAAAATCAAGCAGCCGCACGTGGCGATTCAGGGCGACGTGGCGGAAGTGCTGGCGAAGCTGATCCCGCAGACGGACGCGACCGATCGCGGCGACTGGCGTCAGCTGGTGGCCGATCTGCAGCGCGAGTTCCCGGGCGCTATCCCAACCGAAGGCGACCCGCTGAGCCACTATGGTCTTATCAACGCCGTGGCTGCCTGCGTGGACGACAGCGCGATTATTACCACCGACGTGGGCCAGCACCAGATGTGGACCGCCCAGGCCTACCCGCTGAACCGTCCGCGCCAGTGGCTGACCTCCGGCGGCCTCGGCACCATGGGCTTTGGCCTGCCCGCAGCCGTGGGCGCGGCGCTGGCTAACCCGGACCGCAAGGTCATTTGCTTCTCCGGCGACGGCAGCCTGATGATGAACATTCAGGAAATGGCGACCGCAGCCGAAAACCAGTTAGACGTGAAAATCATCCTGATGAACAACGAGGCGCTGGGGCTGGTGCACCAGCAGCAGAGCCTGTTCTACAAGCAGGGGGTGTTTGCGGCGACCTATCCGGGGATGATTAACTTTATGCAGATTGCCGCCGGTTTTGGCCTGCATACCTGCGATCTGAACGCGGAAGAGGATGCCCACGCGGCGCTGCAGGCGGTGATTTCGCGTCCCGGCCCGGCGCTGATCCACGTGCGTATCGACCCTGAACAAAAAGTGTATCCGATGGTGCCGCCGGGTGCGGCAAATACTGAGATGGTGGGAGAATAAGCCATGCAGAAACAACATGATAACGTCATCCTGGAACTCACCGTCCGCAACCATCCCGGCGTCATGACCCACGTCTGCGGGCTGTTTGCCCGCCGGGCGTTTAACGTGGAAGGGATCCTCTGTCTGCCGATTCAGGGCAGCGAACACAGCCGCATCTGGCTACTGGTGAACGACGACCAGCGTCTGGAGCAGATGATGGCGCAGATCGACAAGCTGGAAGATGTCACCAACGTGGCGCGCAACCAGTCCGATCCCACCATGTTTAACAAAATTGCGGTGTTTTTCGAGTAGATCGCTTAAGGTAAGCGCCTTTGTTGGCCTACGAACTTTGCCCTTTGTAGGCCGGATAAGCGCAGCGCCATCCGGCGCTTTCAGACCGCAGGAACGCACATGATTACCATCGCCCTTATCGACGACCACCTTATCGTCCGCTCCGGATTTGCCCAGCTTTTGAGCCTCGAACCCGATTTTCAGGTGGTGGCCGAGTTTGGCTCCGGCCGCGAGGCGCTGGCGGGCCTGCCGGGGCGTGGGGTGCAGGTCTGTATCTGCGATATCTCGATGCCGGATCTCTCCGGTCTGGAGCTGCTAAGCCAGCTGCCGAAAGGCATGGCGACGATCATGCTGTCGGTTCACGACAGCCCGGCGCTGGTGGAACAGGCGTTAAACGCCGGCGCGCGCGGGTTTCTCTCCAAGCGCTGCAGCCCGGACGAGCTGATCGCCGCCGTGCGCACCGTCGCAACAGGCGGCTGCTATCTGACGCCGGATATCGCCATCAAGCTGGCGGCCGGGCGTCAGGATCCGCTCACCAAACGCGAGCGCCAGGTTGCGGAAAAGCTCGCGCAGGGGATGGCGGTGAAAGAGATTGCCGCCGAACTGGGGCTGTCGCCCAAAACCGTTCACGTTCATCGCGCTAACCTGATGGAAAAACTCGGCGTCAGTAACGACGTCGAGCTGGCGCGCCGTATGTTCGACAGCTGGCAATGAGTCACGCTTTTTCACGGCTGATCGCCGTCGTCGCCAGCTTTTTTATCTTCTCCGCCGCCTGGTTCTGTCTGTGGAGCATCAGCCTGCACCTGGTGGAGCGCCCCGAGCTGGCGGTGCTGTTGTTTCCCTTCGGGCTGCGTCTGGGGTTAATGCTCCAGTGTCCGCGCGGCTACTGGCCCGTTTTGCTGGGGGCCGAGTGGCTGATGCTGGTCTGGCTGGCGCAGGAAGTGGCTCTCGCGCACCTGCCCTTATTGATGACCGGAAGCCTGCTCACGCTTCTCCCGGTTGCCCTCATTTCGCGCTACCGCCACCAGCGCGACTGGCGCACCCTGCTGCGCCAGGGAGCAGCGCTGATCGCCGCCGCGCTGCTGCAGTCCCTGCCGTGGGTCGGCGAGAAGGAGATGCTCAACGCCCTGCTGCTGACCCTCACCGGCGGCCTGACGCTCGCCCCGACCTGCCTCGTGATCTGGCACTATCTCACCAGCACCGTCTGGCAGCCGCTCGGTCCCGCGCTGGTCTCTCAACCGGTGAACTGGCGCGCCCGACACCTTATCTGGTATCTGCTGCTGTTTGTGGTAAGCCTCTGGCTGCAGCTTGGCCTTCCCGCTGAGCTTTCACGCTTCACGCCGTTTTGCCTGGCGCTGCCGATTATCGCCCTGGCCTGGCACTACGGCTGGCAGGGGGCACTGATCGCCACGCTGATGAACGCCATCGCGCTGATTGCCAGCCAGACCTGGCACGACCATCCCGTTGATCTGCTGCTCTCCCTGCTGGCCCAGAGCCTGACCGGGCTGCTGCTCGGGGCGGGCATTCAGCGCCTGCGCGAGCTGAACCAGTCTCTGCAAACCGAGCTGGCGCGCAACCGCCGTCTGGCGGAGCGACTGCTGGAGACCGAAGAGAGCGTGCGGCAGGAGGTCGCCCGCGAGCTGCACGACGATATCGGCCAGACCATCACCGCTATCCGCACCCAGGCGGGCATTGTCCAGCGTCTGGCGGCGGAAAACGCGGGCGTGAAGCAGGGCGGGGCGCATATCGAACAGCTTTCGCTTGGCGTGTACGACTCGGTGCGCCGCCTGCTCGGCAGGCTGCGCCCGCGCCAGCTGGACGATCTGTCGCTGGAGCAGGCGGTGCGCTCCCTGATGCGCGAGATGGAGCTGGAAAGCCGCGGCATCGTCAGCCATCTCGACTGGCGTATTGATGAACGGGCGCTGAGCGAAGGCCAGCGCGTAACGCTGTTTCGCGTCTGTCAGGAAGGGCTGAACAATATCGTCAAGCACGCCAGCGCCAGCGCGGTCACGATCCAGGGCTGGCAGCAGGACGACAGCCTGAAGCTGGTCATTGAAGACGACGGCTGCGGCCTGCCGCCGGGCTCCGGCCAGCAGGGCTTTGGCCTGGCGGGCATGCGCGAGCGCGTGAAGGCGCTGGGCGGCACGCTGAACCTCTCCTGCACCCACGGGACGCGCGTCAGCGTCAGCCTGCCGTTAAGGAGCCACCATGTTTAAAACCCCCGCGAACGCCGCGCCGATTGGCGATAAAGCGGAAATCGACGCTCGCTACCGCTACTGGCGTCGCCATATCCTGATGACCATCTGGCTCGGCTACGCGCTGTTCTACTTCACCCGCAAAAGCTTCAACGCCGCCGCCCCGGAAATCCTCGCCAGCGGCGTGATGACGCGCACCGATATCGGCCTGCTGGCGACGCTGTTTTACATCACCTACGGCCTGTCGAAGTTCTTCTCCGGCATCGTCAGCGACCGCTCCAACGCGCGCTATTTTATGGGGGCAGGGCTGATCGCCACCGGCGTGGTGAATATCCTGTTTGGTTTCTCCACCTCGCTGTGGGCCTTTGCCCTGCTGTGGGCGCTGAACGCCTTTTTCCAGGGCTGGGGCGCGCCGGTCTGCGCCCGCCTGCTCACCGCCTGGTACTCGCGCAACGAGCGCGGCGGCTGGTGGGCAATCTGGAACACCGCGCATAACGTCGGCGGGGCGCTGATCCCGATGGTGGTGGGCGCCGCGGCGCTGCACTACGGCTGGCGCGCGGGAATGATGATTGCGGGTGGTCTGGCGATAATTGCCGGGCTGTTCCTCTGCTGGCGCCTGCGCGACAGGCCGCAAACCGTCGGCCTGCCCGCGGTGGGCGACTGGCGGCACGACGAGATGGAGATCGCCCAGCAGCAGGAAGGCGCGGGGCTGACCCGCAGGGAGATCCTCACCAAATACGTACTCAAAAACCCGTACATCTGGCTGCTGTCGCTCTGCTACGTGCTGGTCTACATAGTGCGCGCGGCCATCAACGACTGGGGCAACCTGTACATGTCCGAGACGCTCGGCGTGGACCTGGTCACCGCCAACTCGGCGGTGACGATGTTCGAGCTGGGCGGATTTATCGGCGCGCTGGTGGCAGGATGGGGCTCGGATAAGCTTTTTAACGGCAACCGCGGCCCGATGAACCTGATTTTTGCCGCCGGGATACTGCTCTCCGTCGGCTCGCTGTGGCTGATGCCGTTCGCCAGCTACGTGATGCAGGCGGCGTGCTTCTTCACCACCGGCTTCTTCGTGTTTGGTCCGCAGATGCTGATCGGCATGGCGGCGGCGGAGTGCTCGCATAAAGAGGCGGCGGGCGCGGCGACGGGGTTTGTCGGGCTGTTTGCCTATCTTGGAGCATCCCTCTCCGGCTGGCCGCTGGCGCGGGTGATCGACATCTGGCACTGGAGCGGATTCTTCGCGGTGATCGCCATCGCGGCGGGGATCTCCGCCCTGCTGCTGCTGCCATTTCTGCATGCGCAGGCCCCGCGCGAGGCCAGCGTGATGTGATGCGCTTCACCTTTTCACCCCGAGTGGCGCAAAACTAGGAAATTTTCCCGGTTTTACCCGGACGCTGTCTCAGGCATCTCTCCCGGCTGGTTTTTACAATGCTGCAAAAATCAGCTCAGGAGTAAACCAACCATGCTGGCCTTCTTAAACCAGGTGCGCAAGCCGACCCTGGATCTGCCGCTCGACGTGCGGCGCAAGATGTGGTTCAAACCGTTCATGCAGTCCTATCTGGTGGTCTTCATCGGCTACCTGACCATGTACCTGATCCGCAAAAACTTTAACATCGCGCAGAACGACATGATCTCAACCTACGGGCTGAGCATGACGCAGCTGGGGATGATTGGCCTGGGCTTCTCCATCACCTACGGCGTGGGGAAAACCGTCGTTTCCTACTATGCGGACGGTAAAAATACCAAGCAGTTCCTGCCGTTTATGCTGATCCTCTCCGCCATCTGTATGCTCGGCTTCAGCGCCAGCATGGGCGCGGGCTCCGTCAGCCTGTTCCTGATGATCGCCTTCTACGCCCTGAGCGGTTTCTTCCAGAGTACCGGCGGGTCGTGCAGCTACTCCACCATCACCAAATGGACCCCGCGCCGCAAGCGTGGTTCCTACCTCGGCATGTGGAACATCTCCCACAACCTCGGCGGGGCGGGTGCGGCTGGCGTGGCGCTGTTCGGCGCAAATTACCTGTTCGACGGTCACGTGATCGGCATGTTTATCTTCCCGTCGATTATCGCCCTGATTGTCGGCTTTGTCGGCCTGCGCTACGGCAGCGACTCCCCGGAATCTTACGGCCTCGGCAAAGCCGAAGAGCTGTTCGGCGAGGAGATCAGCGAAGAGGATAAAGAGACCGAAGAAAACGAGATGACCAAATGGCAGATCTTTGTTGAGTACGTGCTGAAAAACAAAGTGATCTGGCTGCTGTGCTTCTCAAACATCTTCCTTTACGTGGTGCGTATCGGCATCGACCAGTGGTCTACCGTGTATGCCTTCCAGGAGCTGAAGCTCTCTAAAGAGGTGGCGATTCAGGGCTTCACCCTGTTCGAAGTGGGCGCGCTGGTTGGCACGCTGCTGTGGGGCTGGCTCTCCGATCTCGCCAACGGCCGTCGCGCACTGGTGGCCTGCGTTGCGCTGGCGCTGATTATCGCCACCCTCGGCGTCTACCAGCACGCCAGCAACCAGTACGTTTACCTGGCGTCGCTGTTCGCGCTCGGCTTCCTGGTATTTGGCCCACAGCTGCTGATCGGCGTGGCCGCCGTTGGCTTCGTGCCGAAAAAAGCGATCGGCGCGGCCGATGGAATTAAAGGCACGTTCGCCTACCTGATCGGCGACAGCTTCGCCAAGCTGGGTCTGGGGATGATCGCCGACGGCACGCCGATTTTCGGCCTCACCGGCTGGGCGGGCACCTTCGCGGCGCTGGATGCGGCAGCGATCGGCTGTATCGTCCTGATGGCGATGGTTGCGGTGCTGGAAGAACGTAAAATTCGCCGCGAAAGGCGAGTGCAGAAATTAAAAACAGCCTGAGTGTGCAGGTAACTTCTTTGCCCGACTGACCGCCGGGCTTTTTTTCCTTCCATCTATCCCACCGAAAAAAAGATCGTGTCTGATCTTTCTACTCCACCAGAAGTCGGTTGCCAGACGGTATTTTCTGAACGTTTCATAATTTAACTGCTGAATATGGTTAAAAAATGCCAGGTCAATGTCTTAAAAATAGATCGACCGGGCGTAATCATGACTTGGTCTGAACTTTTATAGCCGCGCTGGGCATACGCTGGGGCGGGCAGGCGCAGTAAAAAGAAGACCTGGAATGAAGTATTCAAGCCAACCACTCGGCAGCACAAAAACCGGTGATTGACCATTACAACTTGCACACGGAAAAAATTAACATGGCAATACCAGCTTACTTATGGCTTAAGGACGACGGTGGAACATTAATCAAAGGCGGAGTTGATGTTCAATACAGAGAATGCAGCATTGAGGTAAAAGAATTTCATCATAACCTGATGATCCCAACAGATAACGCCACCGGCAAAATAACCGGTACGCGCATGCATTCGCCTATGTTAATCATTAAAGAATTCGATTGCTCAAGCCCATACCTCTATAAAGCGGTAGCGACAGGGCAGAGCCTGGTCTCTGCTGAGATAAAATGGTATAGGATTAACTACTCAGGCCAGGAAGAAGAATATTTTACTATGCTGCTCGAAGGCGTCAGGGTCGTTTCTATCTCGCCAGCGATGTCGCCGGGCGATAACCCTAACGAAAACCATATGGAAACGGTTGAACTACGTTACGAGAAAATTACCTGGAAGCATAACGACGGGAACATCATCTTTAGCGATGCCTGGAGCGAGCGCCAGTCAGCATAAAGAACGTAAGGGGCAAGTAGCCCCTTAATCATATAACCAGCGCCCGGATTTAGCAGACTCAATAATCATTTCGAGCGTTAGCGGCTTATACTGTCGGTCTCGAAACTTTTTTCTAAGTCCAAACTGGAACCAAAACAGCTCCGGCTCAAAATAGTTGTCCATAACAAAGTTGCTGTACTCGATCCCATAGCGATTGAAAAGGTCAAGCAACATGTCCTCAAGATCTTCAGGAACGAGGTTGAAATGCTCCTGGAATGCCCACTCCTTTCGGGCGGGGTGCTTCAGTTCACTGTAGTTTTCAGTGATGTAATCTAAAAATTCTTGCTCATCAGGTAACAACATTAGAAGCATGTCCATTCGATCCGATCTTTTGGTCGGGCTATCAGGTTGTACGTGTTTCTGGTTTCCTTGGCCACAAGGGCAAATATAATGACTGCCTGTGCGTAGCCGACGAAAGGAACAACTCTTCCAACAACTGCTCCCACCTTATTTGTTTGTCTGGTTTTACCCATACCGATGATGGTCTCAACTCTCATCCCTACTGGAAAGCGTGCTCCCTTTAATATGCGACGTGCTAGTTTGGAGGCAACGCTTGTACGTGAGCCTGATGCGCCTAACACCTTACGTTTAGGTATTAAAGGCTGACCTGCAAGGATTGTTGCAGCAGTCTCTACCGTTACGCCCAGATGGTTCGCCAGTCCCTCAGCGAATATCAGCAAAAATAGCTCCTGAGGGGTTACGTTCGAATTTCCGCGATAGAAGTACGTTCCACCAGATTCCTCAATTGTATCCATAGCATCGTCCTGAATTTAGTTTAAGCAAGGTTATAACCTTGCTTAAACTAAGGGTAATGCGGAGTTAATAGTTTTTTGAAATTAAGAAAAGTGCCCGCAAATAGGATATTTATCGATTATGACGCCGTGATATCGACAGGCTGTAATGAGGATCACATCTTCCTGAATATGGCTTACCTCGATCTAAAGCCGGGGAAAACCGACGGACGAGCCGAAGGGGCTTCAGCACGGCGTTCCGCTTTCAGAATGATTTTCCACCTCTTTTCACTGCACTAATAGCGTTCTGCCCGCTGTTGACCCAGCGAGTTTCCCGCTATGATGAGCGGCTAGTCTAAGGAGAACGCATGGTCTGGATAATGCTGGCAACGCTTGCCGTGGTCTTTGTGGTGGGATTTCGCGTCCTGACCTCAGATTCCCGCCGCGCCATCAAACGTTTAAGCGAGCGGCTGGGCATCACCCCGATGCCGGTCGAGTCGATGATCGATCAGTTCGGTAAAACGCCGGGCAATGAGTTTATCCGCTACCTTGAGCGGCCGGACGAGGCGCATCTGCAAAACGCCGCGCAGGTGCTGCTCATCTGGCAAGTCTGCATTGTCGACGGCAGCGAAGAGAACCTGCACACGTGGCACCGCCTGCTGCGTAAAGCCCGCCTGGCCGCGCCCATCACCGATGCGCAGATTCGTCTGGCGCTCGGCTTTATGCGCGAGATGGAGCCCGATCCGCAGGAGCTGAATGCCTTCCAGCTACGCTACAACCAGCTCTTCCTGCCGGAAGAGGGTGTGTTTTATCTGCATTAAGGCATTTTCCCGCATAACACATTCTGAGCGTTCAGAATCTCCTCTCTATTTTCATTGAGGCGGGTGGCGGCATAGATATCTATGTTTAACCTTTTTGCCTCCGCGTCCGTGAGTTCACGGTAGCAAAGTCCTTCCTGATTAAAGGTGCATTTCGACTGAGGCAGTAGCGCAAATCCTTTCCCTCTTGCGATACGGCTTAGCATCACAAGGGTATCATCCGGCTCTTTTATCCGCTTCAGCGGCGTTTTCAGCGTCTCAAAGTAGCTTTCGCATTTGTCGTAGAATGAAGGGTTTGCACTTCTGGAAAACCAGAATATGGGTAAATCACTGATATCTTCGAGGGAGACTTTCTCTTTGAGACTTGCTGGGTGTAAAGAGGGCATTGCGATGAGTAACGGCTCCTGGCAGACCCACCGGTACTGAACAATATCTTCATGGCCTGTCCCTTTTTCCCCGGTTAGCACCAGATCCAGCATATTTTTAGACAAGCTTTGCAGCAGTTGCGCTGACGTCAGATCCGGCGTTTCGACATCATCTCCCGCGTTCATTTTTTGAAGCTGGGTGTTCACGGGTTCAATATATTCAAAATTAAGCGTCCGCGTGAGACCGATACGCAGGCTCGTTTCAGAAGAGAGAGGATCTTCTTTTAGATTACTGATGTCTTTAAGGATTTTTTCTGCCTGAACAACCAGCGCACGACCTGCTTCAGTGAGGCTAACGTCATGCGTGCTGCGGCTGAACAACTGACGTTTCAGAACCGCTTCAAGGCACTTTATCTGGCGCGTCAATGGCGGTTGAGTCATGCGTAGACGTTCGGCAGCTTTACGGAAATTCAGTTCATGTGCAACAGCAAGAAAGCATTGTAATTGTTTGATACTGGGCAGGTTATTGCTGATTAAATGTTCTGCTGTGGCCATACGTGAGTCCTGAATGCGAAAAGGTATTTAGTCTTTTTTCGATTTTGATATTACACGCTAAATGCGGGCAGCAAAACCTGTTTTAACAGTAATACAAAAAATATATTACAAATTTAACAATTCCAATTGTTTCCTGTATTGATAAATTTCTATGCGAATCCTCACTCAATCAATATTCGGAGTAATTATGTCGTCTAAATATGTACTGGTATCACGCTTCCCATTAAAAAATACTTTTTCTGAAAAAGAATTTAATTCATTAAAAAGCAATGAAAACGTTCGCTACTATTCCTGTGAAGAAAACGGCATTAATGAATTGCTGGAACTGCGCGCGTTCAATGACATTAAAGAAATTGCGTGGGTTGAGAGTGAAATGGAATCCATGTTCCATCGTTTCTCGGATGTTCTTTCTGCCGATATTCGTCGCGAATTACTTAAATTTGTTGAATCCCCGATCGATAATAAAAAGAATTTACCAGAATCAAATTATATCCAGCTTCGTCACGTTGAAGTGCCAGCGCATAACTATCAGCAGTACCGTCAGTGGCGCGATGAAACCATTTTTAATGTGGTAAGAGATAACAAAGATAAGATTGAAAGTTTCGAAGCGTTTCATTCTCTGATCAGTGGTGTTCCGGGTGTAATGTTTATCTCCTCATTCAACGGTGATAAAGCAGCATATAAAGAAGCATTTACCAATGCACGTTACCAGGAAATCATTCAGCAAGCCGGCGACAACTTTATTACTGGCGGCAATGACGGCCTTTATACGCGCATCTACCGTGCTTGCTGTTGTTGAGGAACACTGAATGAACTGTAAAAAATTGGTTGTTGTTGGCGATAAATTTAATGAATTTGCCAACGGTAAAGATGTATTGACTATATCTCAGCTTGAATTATTGACTCAGATCCCTGCGAATATTATTGATAAAGAACACGAAATTATTGTTGGTCAGGGCGTGCGCAAAGATTTTGCCGGAAAAGTAATTTCAAACCAGGCAAGAAATGCAGTTCATGGTAATAAACTTAAAATGTGCTCTCTGGAAAAACTGGTTAGCGACAAAAAAAATGCACATTGCCATAAAAAGCTAGAACAGAACGTACTTATAGGTCCTGCTGAACAGGCTGAGCATAATCCCGATCTTTATGCTATGCCTTTGTTGATCGACGAACGTTGCGAATTGATGGCGGATCACCAGACGGGCCAGCATATTCAGGGAATGCTGCTGGTTGAAGCCAGCCGACAGGCCTTTATCGGCGTCACCGAGGAATTTATTTACCAGCAGGAAAGCGGGCGCTATTACGTCATTAATAGCATGGCAATCAATTTTGCCAGTTTCCTGTTCCCTTTACCGGCGCTGGTCCACTTTGAATTTCTTGAAAAAGATATTAATGACCGCCGGGGGCGTTTCAAGGCTCAGGTTCGCGTCACGCAGCACCAAACGCTTTGCGCGACAATGGATGTGTCGTTCACCGTCTATCCTTCCGCCCTGATTACAGAGAAAGAAAAATCTCTGGCTGAGGTTGCCATGCAGGCGACCATCGTTCAGCAGCAAGGGGCGGCTCAGGGGGTAACGCATGCCTGAATCACGTAGCCAGAAATACCGTCTGGCTGCGACCACGCAGGGGCCGCTTTACCCCCCTGCGGAGGTCATGGACGGGAAGGGTAATTTTGTCGTGGTTGGCATGGTGCCCGGGGATAACGGCCTGCAGTGGCGAAGCGTCATTGTCTCACCGGACAGCGCGCTCCCGGCATTTGGGGAAATCGCACCCTATAACATTCTGTGTGATATAGAAAAAATGCCTCAGGATGCCTTGAAGGAGATCATTCTTCATACGCTCCCTTTACCCATTCCGATGAACAACTACCGGATGATTTTCGCACCGGAACAGCGGCCGCAGGCCAATAATGAAATGCGGCCGAGCGTGCCGCTTCATGACGGCTATATTGCGGATTATCGCAGCAGCGATGGAAAACGAGACATCCAGCCTGTTACCCTCGCTGCCTGGCTTGAGGCAGAGGGCATTTTTGACGTCACGTTGTCCGAAGACAAGAAGCGAGCAAGGTTCACGTTTTCGTTCCGGAGTCTTGTTCCGGATAGCGTTTATACCGTGATGAGTCTCAGGGAAAACGATTTAGCCTCTGAGGCGCCGAGCAGGCCTGGCCCGCTCGGCATACCCAACGTATTTATAACCGATAGCGAAGGTAATGCCGAATATTGGGCAGAGTTAACCGATCCTTTTCCGGCGCCGGAGAGGAAAGGAAACAGAATTATTAACGTGGTCGTACTTTATATGAGCTCGCGCCAGAGCTACGGCGGTGCAATTGGTTTTTACGGTCTTGGAGGCGATATCCATGCCCATTTAAAACTTAAAGGCCGTTCCTTCGATGAATTTACAACTATAGAGTGAGAAAAGTATGCCGTTTGTTCATGTGATGACCTGGCCGACGAAAGATGAAAATCAAATCATCAGTCTTCAGGAAGATATTACGTTTGCCGTACACAAAAATACAGGTGCACCGCTGGATAAAATCTCCGTGGTGGTTTCTGAAATTTCGCCTTCCCGCTGGGCGGATGCAGGTGTGTCTGGTACGGATAAAGATTTCCCGGTTAAGAGCCGAAGAAAAAACTACGAGGAATAGGTTTTGCGTAAACACGCCGCATTTTTTGACGTTGATGAGACGCTTATAAATATTAAAAGTATGTTTGATTTCTATGATTTCTGGTGCAGGGAAAATAATCAACACGATCGTCTTCAACGCTTTATGTCTCGCTTTCGCGCTGACGTAAAAAACGGTGTACCAAGGGAGACGCTGAACCGAGATTATTATCGCCAGTTTAAAGGTGTATCTTGTCGTTATCTGGACGAAATGGGCGAGGAATGGTTCAGGCGTAAGCTGGAAAACGAATTTTTTATTGAGAGTGCCGTTTCAGCACTTAAAGACCATCAGAGCCAGAACATGTACACCGTATTTATATCGGGCTCTATGCTTCCGATTCTGTCACCCATTGCGAAATACCTTGGGGTAACGGATGTATTCTGTGCACCGGTCATAATAAATGAAGCAGGTGAGTTAACGGGTGAAATCGGCCAGCCGCAAACAATTGGCGCGGGTAAAAAAGATGCGCTTATAACGTTTTGCCGGGATAAGGAGATTAACCCGGCGGATTGTTATGCCTACGGTGACGATGTTTCGGATATTCCAATGCTCGAAGCCATCGGGCATCCCGTCTGTGTGGGAGAGCATTCCGCGCTTACCCGATATGCAGCAGAAAAAAATTGGCACATTATTTAAACCATTATTGAGGTAAGTAGTATGACTTCAGAACTCTCCCCGCAAAATATGACGTTAAGGTCATGGCTTGCGTTATTCATTCTGGCTATTTCAACGTTTACTATTGTCACTACTGAACTGGCACCCGTCGGATTATTAACGCCAATCGCAGAGGGGCTACAGTCTTCAGAATCCGCGGTGGGCATGACCGTGTCGCTTTATGCCTGGGTGGGGGCGTTGAGTGCGTTGTTTGCCTCCGTTTTTTTAGGCAATGTTGCCAAGAAGCGGCTTTTACTCGTGCTCACCGTGGTGCTTCTGATCTCCAACATCATGGCCGCGACGGTAAACACCTACAGCATGCTGCTTAGCGCCCGAGTGTTGGGTGCGCTTGCTCACGGTGCATTCTGGGCGATGATCGGCGCAACGGCGGTTGCTATCGTTCCTGCCAGATATATTGGGGCGGCGACGTCAATCGTATTTGGTGGCGTCTCTGCAGCAAGCGTTTTTGGCGTACCGGTATCCAACTACATTGGTATTCACTTCGGCTGGCGGCAGGCATTTTGGCTGATGGCCGCGCTCAGCGTAATTGCCTTTGTGGGTATTAGCGTTCTTGTTCCCCAGATCACCAGCAAAAGTGCGCTAGGCCTGGATGCGCTTAAAGGCGTGCTGAAATCATCTACCTTGTGGAAAATTTACTCCGCTACCCTGCTGGCCGTTACGGCCCACTTTGCCGCCTTTACGTACATTGAACCCTGGCTACACACGCAGAGTTTACTGTCCACCGCGTTTATTCCCGCTGTGCTTTTTGTTTACGGCATCGCGGGTCTTGCCGGTAATTTTCTGACCGGCGTGTTGATTGATAAGTATCTCAAGCTGACGGTCTCTTTGTCTGTACTGCTGATCTGTGCAGTGCTGCTGTTCCTGGGCCTGTCAGGCGCTTCGCTCTCTGCTGCGCTGATATTTATCAGCATGATTGTCTGGGGCGTTGCCGTGTCCGGAATATTTGTCGGCTTCCAGACCTGGGTTTTACGTATGGCTGAGGATAAAGCTTTCCCGGCCTCCGCAATCTACGTTTCGTTTTTCAATACCGCGATTGGTATCGGCGCGTCGGTCGGTGCCTGGATGGTTTCAGCATTTTCAATGCCGCTCCTGTATATCGTCGCCGGCACGGCCATCGGCCTGTCCGTTCTGCTTGTCGCGGTTATTCCTGCAACGTTGACCGCAAAACAGTCCCCTCTGGAGAAATCTTATGAGTCAAATTAATGACCGCACGCGCTATGGCAGAGAGATTATGGACCGTCTTGAAGCGGGACTTGCGGATAAAGTCACCCGCCGCCTGAGCGAGCTGGACCCGGGGCTGCCCGCCCTGATTACCGACTATGCGTTCGGGGATGTGGTGGGGCGTCCGGGACTGGATCTCAAAACGCGCGAAATGCTGACCGTCGCCTCGCTTGTGACGCTGGGCAATGCCATGCCGCAGCTGGAACTGCATATGAGAGGCGCGCTCAACACAGGCGTGACGCCGGAAGAGCTGCTTGAAATCGTGATACAGATGGCGGTGTATGCTGGTGTTCCCGCCTGTATGAATGGTCTTACTGCATACCGGGCGGCAATGGCCGCGACGGGTCATACCTTGCCAGGACTGAAAGGGGGGGACGCATGAGAGAGGTTGTCATTATTGCAGCCCGCCGCACGGCGACGGGCGCATTTCAGGGCGCACTTGCTGAGCATTCCGCTTCTGATTTGGGAAGCCGGGTCATTCAGGCGCTCCTGAAAGAATCTGGCGTAGAGGCCGGTGATATCTCTCAGGTCATTATGGGGCAGGTACTTACTGCGGGTTGCGGTCAAAATCCGGCCCGGCAGTCGGCCCTGAGTGCCGGATTATCGGTAGAAACGCAATGTCTGACAATCAATAAAGTGTGTGGTTCGGGGCTAAAGGCGGTCCATCTGGGCATGCAGGCGCTTCAGACGGGTGAGGCTGAATTTGTTATCGCCGGAGGTCAGGAGAGTATGTCCAACGCGCCGCATATCGCCATGACGTCACGTAGCGGAACACGGCTGGGTGATATCACTCTCAAAGATAGCCTGGTTTCTGACGGGCTCTGGGATGCCTTCAACGATTATCATATGGGTATCACCGCTGAGAATGTCGCGACGGAATTTGGTATCAGCCGCGAAATGCAGGATGAGTATGCCCTTATCTCTCACCACAATGCGCTTGAAGCGCAGGCGCGCGGCATTTTTGAGCGCGAAATTGTTCCGGTTGAGTGGCTGACGCGAAAAGGCGAAACGATTAGCGTGGAAAGGGATGAAGGGCCGCGTGCAACCAGTATTGAAAAATTGACGAAGCTGAGGCCTGTCTTCCGAAAAGAGGGAACGGTGACGGCGGGAAATGCGTCATCGCTGAATGACGGTGCCGCTGCGGTACTGCTTTGTACGCGTGATACCGCCGAAGCGCGTGGCTTGCCGGTTCTGGCTTCGCTGGGCGTTTTTACCAATTCCGGTATCCAGCCGGCATTAATGGGCGCAGCCCCGATTCATGCCATTGCCGACTGTCTTTCCCGCTCGGGATGGAAGCCTGAGGATATCGATCACCTTGAATCCAACGAAGCGTTTGCCGCCCAGGCGCTGGCGGTGATTCAGCAGGCTGGGATTTCCCCGGATCGTATCAATCCTTACGGCGGGGCCATCGCGCTTGGGCATGCGATAGGCGCATCTGGCTGCCGGATTTTGGTGACGCTGGTTCATTCCCTGGTCCGTAACGACGGCAAGCGTGGCGTCGCCGCACTGTGCGTAGGCGGTGGGGAAGGTGTCGCGTTGAGCGTTTATCGCTAACGGCACGGCGTATATGTAGAAATAAAAAAACCGGGTTTACCCGGTTTTTTTATTTCATGATGAGGTATCAGGCGTTCACACCCTTCATTCCCTCTGCAGAATAGCGTTCCCCTTTAATTTCTATCTTCCGATGAATATTGTTCAGCGATTCAACATCGCTTTTTTCCAGAACAACGTCAGCCGCATGGGCATTCTCAGCCAGGTAACGGGTGTGCTTAGTGCCCGGAATGGGGACCAGCTTATCGTATTGCGCCAGCAGCCAGGCCAGGGCAATTTGCCCTGTAGTGCAGTCGTATTTCTGCGCAAGCGGGGCAATGGCATCAAGAAGCTGGCGATTATGATCAAGACTGGACTGAATAAAACGCGCATTATTCTTGCGGAAATCACCGTCTGCAAAATCGTTGTTGCTGAGGTATTTTCCTGTCAGGAAGCCCCTGCCCAGAGGAGAGTAAGGGACCAGACCGATACCCAACGCTTTCACAACCGGCAGAACGGTATCCTCAATATCACGCGTCCACAGCGAATATTCGGTTTGCAGCGCAGTGACCGGATGTACCGCATGGGCTCGCTGTAGCGTGGCAGCCGACACTTCACAAAGGCCAACGTGATTAATTTTGCCTTCCTTAACGAGCGCGCTCAGGCACTCCATGCTCTCTTCAACGGGCGTTTCGTTGCTGACTCTGTGCAGGTAAAAGAGATCGATGCGTTCAACGCCAAGCCGCTTGAGGGATTCGTTACAGCAACGGGTAATATAATCGGGTGTGTTATTGATTGTGCGGGCATAGGACTCGTCAGGCGAGCGGTCAATACCGCATTTCGTGGCAATTTTAAACTGCTCGCGAGTGCTTTTATCCAGCCCGGCAAGAAAGTGGCCGATCAGCCGTTCGTTGTGACCACGACCGTAGAGGTTCGCGGTATCAATAAACGTTACGTTCAGATCAATGAGCTTGTGCAACACTTCCAGGGACGCATTGTCATTTGTTTGCCCGTAAAACTCGCTCAGCCCCATGGCACCATAGCCAATAGAACTTACGGTAAGATGTTGAGATAAAGTACGTGTTTTCATCGTTCCTCCTTTTCAGACGCTATGATTGTTTCACCTCAAATGTGGATACTGAATTTTCATTTTCGTTATGCTGAAAAGGTATCAATGCAGGCAGGCCGCTATTCCTGCGGGCCGTAAATACCCCTCTCCGCCATAAAACGCCACAAAAGTTGTCTAAACGTTAAATCCGTCACACTTTTGATGATAAACTGCGCGACTTTTCCGCACGTTTTTATCTTCAGGTGATGCCATGACAGAACATATCCAGCCCTCGACCAGACCACAGACCAGCGAGGTTTCTCGCCCCAACTGGTCGGCGGTTTTTGCCGTGGCGTTCTGCGTTGCTTGCCTGATCACCGTTGAGTTTCTGCCGGTGAGCCTGCTGACGCCGATGGCGCAGGATCTCGGTATTTCCGAAGGCGTGGCGGGGCAGTCCGTTACCGTGACCGCGTTTGTCGCAATGTTCGCCAGCCTGTTTATCACCCAGGTGATTGGCACTATCGACCGCCGTAAAGTGGTCATTCTGTTCAGCGTGCTGCTGACGCTCTCCTGCCTGCTGGTCTCCTTCGCGGAAAGCTTTACCCTGCTGCTGCTGGGGCGCGCCTGTCTGGGGCTGGGGCTCGGCGGCTTCTGGGCGATGTCCGCCTCGCTGACCATGCGCCTGGTGCCCGCGCGTACGGTGCCGAAAGCGCTGTCAGTTATCTTCGGCGCGGTCTCTATCGCGCTGGTGATTGCCGCGCCGCTGGGCAGCTTCCTCGGGGGGATTATCGGCTGGCGTAACGTCTTTAACGCGGCGGCGGTGATGGGCCTGCTCTGCATCATGTGGGTGTGGAAAGCGCTGCCGTCGCTCCCGGGCGAAGCGGCACACCACAAACAGAACATGTTCGCGTTGCTGAAGCGTCCCGGCGTGCTGGCGGGGATGACCGCTATCTTCATGTCCTTTGCCGGGCAGTTTGCCTTCTTTACCTACATCCGCCCGGTCTTTATGACCATGGCGGGATTTGACGTGGATGGCCTGACGCTGGTGCTCCTGAGCTTCGGCATTGCCAGCTTTGTCGGCACCTCGCTGTCGTCGCAGTTCCTCAAGCGCTCCCTGAAGGTGGCGCTGGCGGGGGCGCCGCTGGTGCTGGCGGCAAGCGCTACGGTACTGGTGCTGTGGGGCAGCGACAAGTGGGTTGCGTCAGCGATTGCGATTGTCTGGGGCTTTGCCTTTGCGCTGGTGCCGGTGGGCTGGTCGACGTGGATCACCCGCTCGCTCGCCGATCAGGCGGAAAAAGCCGGGTCGATTCAGGTGGCGGTGATCCAGCTGGCGAACACCTGTGGCGCGGCCATTGGCGGCGTGGCGCTCGACCACCTTGGACTGACGTCACCGCTGGTGATTTCCGGTACGCTGATGCTGCTGACGGCGCTGCTGGTGGCGGGGAAGGTAAAGGCGAAGTAATGCTTTTCTCCCTCTCCCGTGGGAGAGGGCTGGGGTGAGGGCATCAGGCTAGGCCGGGGCTTTCACCCGTCTTCTTGAATCCATCGAAATCAACACCACCGACGACACAATCAGCAGCGTTCCCAGCCAGTCCGGCACGGTGAACGCCACGCCCAGCAAAACCACCGACAGTAATGCGCTGCTCAGCGGCTCGGCGCAGCTCAAAATGCTCGCCTTCGGCCCGCCGATCATCTGCGCGCCTTTAAGGTACAGGCTGAACGTCAGCGCGGTACCGATCACCACCAGGTAGAAAAACGCCAGCAGCAGGCCGCCGTCAATCACGAAAGTGGTTCCGCGCCCGGCGTAGAACGGCGTCAGCATCAGTCCGGCAATCAACATGCTCCAGCCGACAATCGGCAGCGTGCCGTAGCGGGCGATCAATGTTGACGGGTAGGTGGTGTAAAATGCGGCGGCAAACGCCGAGGCGATGCCGAAGAACAGCGCGGCAGGCGAAATGGAGAGCGAGGTTGGATCGCCGTGGGTGACCAGCAGGAAAGTGCCAATCAGAGACGTCAAAATGGCCGACAGCACAAACACGCCGGGGCGCTTTTTTCGCGCCAGGGCAAACCACGCTACAATGATGGTCGGCGACAGGAACTGCAGCACGGTAGCGGTCGCCGCGTTGGATTTTTCAATCGTCAGCAGGAAGGTGAGCTGCACGGTGAGCGCGCCGACCAGCGAGAAAAACAGCAGGCTGAGGGCGTCTTTGCGATGTTTGATGACAGAGAAAATCTTGTCGCCGTGAACGAAGGAAAGCGTCAGCAGGATCACGCCGGTAAACAGCAGGCGAACCATGGTCAGGTAAGGTGAAGAGATGTGGCTTTTCTCCATGATGTACTGCGCACAAACTCCTGAACTGCCCCATAAAACGGCGGCGATCAGGACGTTCAGCATCCCTTTACGTGTGGAACCCATGTTCTCCCCTGCTATGCGTTGTCGTTAATCCGGTCAACAGCATAGCATGGTTGTCAGCGGCCTGATGCCCTCACCCTGGCCCACTCAAAACCGTAGGCCGGGTAAGCGCAGCGCCACCCGGCGAGAAGCCTGCGCCTAACCCTTAATAATCTTCCATACAATCCACCTGACCAACCGCCGCCCAGTAGGCATCGAGGTTGTCGCGCTTGACGGCGGTAACGGCATTTTTGATCAGCAGCTGATTGGCCTCGGATGACAAAATCATCTCCTGCCAGGCTTTATCGCTCTGCTTTTTCTGCGGCGTACAGGTTTTCTTAATATCTTTAAGGACCTGCTGCTTTATCTGCGCCTCTTTCGCCGGATCCTCTTTTTCCTGGGCATGGACAAACGCGGCGAAGAGCAGACAAACCAGCAGGCAGACCAGGTGCGCAGCTTTCATCAATAACCCCCTTAAGACGTCACAGGCTTCTCATGAAATGTATCGTTACATTCAGTGTAGCGACGCCAGTCGAAAGTATGAATTTTCTCCACGCCTCGTGTGTGAGATAGTGAAACGGCATCGAAAACAAGGAGAAAAAATATGCACTTGAGCATCACTGACGCCGTCACGCCGCAGGAAAAAGAAGAGTTACTGGTTGGCCTGAGATCCTATAACGGACAGTTCCTCGATCTGACGAACTTTAGCGGCGACATCGGCGTTTACGTACGAGACGAAAAGGGCGTGATGTTGGGAGGGTTGATCGGCGTGCGTAAAGGCGACTGGCTGAATATTGATTTTCTGTGGGTCAGCGAGACCGTGCGCGGATCCGGCGTCGGCAGCCAGCTTATCAAAACGGCGGAAAATGAAGCCAGACGCAAAGGCTGCAAGCATGCGCTGGTGGATACCGCCAGCTTCCAGGCGCGCCCGTTCTATGAAAAACAGGGTTACCAGCTGCAGATGTCTTTGCAGGATTATCCGTATCCGGGCATGCAGCGACATTACCTGGCGAAGCCCCTTTAATGCCGCTGTGGTGATTATGGATTCAGCTATTTATTGCGAGTCGCTTTCCTAATTTGAAGCGTATTGCTTGTCTTTTTTTCAGGCTCTGGCGCATGCTTTGATCTGTTCAAATAAAGAATAGATAGTGCTATGGAACGAACAGCAAAACTATTCAAAAAGGGGCGGAATCAAGCCGTAATTTTGCTTGCTGAGTTCGCATTTTATAAGGAAAGCGTTTATATCCGGTGTGATGAGGAGAGTAATGTCGTTTTGACGAGAAGAATTGTTCAGGCTAAGAGCTGGAATAATTTTCTCCATATGCTGGTAGATACGGACCTACCAGATACGTTTTGAGCAAGAAGCAATACAATTAGAGAGTTACGACAAGAGGTTCTCTGGATGGAGCATGCTCATGAGACACATGCTAGATATGAATATTGTGAGTCGCTTGTTTAAAAGACACCCGAAGGCTGTGAGCAGGATGACGTGTATGGTTACAGGAAAAATTTATATCTAAAGCATTACCGATGCGGAATTGCCGTATAGTGCTGACAGGAAGAAAAGCAGTAAACTGAAAGGTGTTCTTCAATACCATTACGGTTTGTGACTGGAACAATGACGCCGCCACAACATACGGTGAACTCCGTGCTGTAATAGAAAAGAGTGGAAAAATCATAAACGATCTGGATCAGCGGATTGCTACACATGTGATCAGTCGTCGGATGACGATTGTGACTAACGATCGTTCATTCAGACTGGTGCAGTAGCTTGCTCTTAAAGAATTTTACCAACAAGTTAAATAGAAGCGACCTTTTTAACAAACAGGTCGCTTAAAAATTGAACATTTTAATTTAAGCTTCTGCTTTATCTTCTATAATAACTTCTCCAAGCTCAAATATTATTTCAGCGGGTGATACTCTCATTGTTTTCTCAACCGCAATTGCACGTGCCTTTTTAATTTTAATGTCATTACCAAGAAGTGGTATACCTTCACACCAAGTCAATCTAAGTTGCCCTCGCTTTGAATTATTTGATGGTGTTGTAATGCTATAACCTTGCTCTCCATTGGGTACGACTTTTAAGCGCCAGAAAACACCATTGTCAGTAAAAGCTATGTCAACGCGATCTCCTTTTTTGAATCGCGCCTTGGACATCACATCCTCGGGTATGTTTATTGTCATATAACGTATATGTTGATTATTAGTGCTACGGCATATCTGTGATATGTTTAAATTATTGCTGAAAGGTAATCTCCCTGCTTTCCGACCTCTTTTTTTTACTATTTCACTTATAGATGTAAATTGATGTATTTCTTGGTCTTTCATTTCTATTTCCCTAAGCCAATTCAATTGTAACATGGATGTTTTCGTATTGAACTATGAGTTTGGGATCTTAAAGGTTATTGATTCACAAAAAATTGAGATATGTCAACTTGATTTCTATGTCTGAATGTTTTAATTATTGTTGATATTGATTTATAAAAGTCATGAATAAGTTGTGCTGGTTTTTTTATCCTCGTGATTGTATTTGGGCTTTTCTTATAATCTGCAAAATGTATTATATGTTTCTTGTGTTTTTTATTTTTATATAACCTTTCGTTCTTATTGATTCTTTTTCGGTTTTTATTCCACCGCCTCGTTGTCGATATATTCACTACAACATTTAGCAAAAGGAACTGTCTTGTGAAACGTCGATTGGGTGCTTTGGTACTGGCTGGCCTGCTGCTGGCAGGGTGCGATCAACACGGCAGCGATGCCAAACACATTAAAGTCGGCGTCATCAACGGCGCCGAGCAGGACGTGGCGGAAGTCGCCAAAAAGGTGGCGAAAGAGAAATATGGCCTGGACGTTGAGCTGGTGGGCTTCAGCGGCTCGCTGTTGCCTAACGATGCCACCAACCAGGGAGAGCTGGATGCTAACGTCTTCCAGCACCGCCCGTTCCTCGCTGAGGATAATAAGGCGCATGGCTACAAGCTGGTTGCCGTGGCGAACACCTTCGTGTTCCCGATGGCGGGCTATTCCCGCAAAATCAAATCCGTCTCGGATCTGAAGGACGGCGCGACCATCGCGATTCCAAACGACCCGACCAACCTTGGCCGCGCGCTGTTGCTGCTGCAAAAGGAGAAGCTCATCGCCCTGAAGCCTGACACCGGGCTGTTGCCGACGGTGCTGGACATTACCGCCAACCCGAAAAAGCTGAAAATTATGGAGCTGGAAGGAGCGCAGCTGCCGCGCGTGCTGGACGACCCGAAAGTGGATGTTGCTATCATCAGCACCACCTATATCCAGCAAACCGGGCTGTCGCCGGTGCATGACGGCGTCTTTATTGAAGACAAAAATTCGCCGTACGTGAACATCGTGGTGACGCGCGAAGACAACAAAGACGCGGAGAACGTGAAGGAATTTATCCAGTCGTATCAGTCGCCGGAAGTGGCGAAAGCGGCGGAGACGATCTTTAACGGCGGGGCGGTTCCGGGCTGGTAAACGATCTTCCCGAAAAAACCGGTTTTAAATTGGCCCGATTCCATCGGTAATCGCCCTTAAACCCACAGCGGGGCCCGTGGCGGCGGGCTATCCTCCTTATCACACCCACCGGAGGATAGCCCATGAACATTACCCACATTCGCAACGCCACCCAGCTGATTACCTTCGCCGGCAAACGTCTTTTAATCGACCCGATGCTGGCGCCAAAGGGCGCTTATCCGGGCTTCCCCGGCACGGCGCATGCCGAACGCCGCAACCCGACGGTCGAACTCCCCGTTGACGTCAACACGCTGCTGGACGCCGACGCGGTGATTGTCACCCATACTCATGACGATCACTGGGATCGCGCAGCGGTAGAGCTGATCGCCAAAGACAAACCGATCTACGTGCAAAACGATCGTGACGCCGCGCTGCTGCGCAGCCAGGGGTTTAGCAACCTGACGGTCATGACCGATGCGACCACCTTCGGCGATATTCAGATTACAAAAACCCACGGCGGCCAGCACGGTACCGATCGCGCTTACGCCGTGCCCGAACTGGCGGAGCGGCTGGGCGAAGCCTGCGGCGTGGTGCTGCGCCATCCCGATGAGAAGACGCTCTATCTTGCAGGAGATACGATCTGGCGCGATGAGGTGGCGGCCGATCTGCAAAAACATCAGCCGGATGTGGTGGTGCTGAACGCGGGCTATGCCCACGTCATTGGTTTTGGGCCTATCATTATGGGCCAGGAGGATGTGCTTAACGTCCATTTCCTGCTGCCGCAGGCCAACATTGTGGCGAGCCATATGGAGGCGATTAACCACTGCCTGCTGACCCGCAGCGCGCTGCGTGAGTACGTCGAAGCCAACCAGGTAAGTGATGCGGTGAGTATTCCCGAGGACGGTGAAACCGTTATATTCTGAGTGTGTTAAAGGGAAAGGAGGGACCGATGTCGCTAATCAACGTCGCGATTGTCGCGGTAGACGGGTTCAGCCCGTTTCACTACTCCGTTCCCTGCATTCTGTTTGGCGAATCGGTCTCCGGCGAAAAGCGCTTTAACGTGACGATCTGCGCCGAAACGCCGGGTTTTCTCACTTCAAAAGACGGATTTTCCCTCAACGCCACGCAGGATTATTCTGCTCTCGGGCAGGCCGATATCGTTGTCGTGCCTTACTGGCAGCACGTCCTTGAACGGCCGCCCCAGACGCTGCTCGACAGCCTGGTGCAGGCAAGAGACAGCGGCGCGGAAATTGTCGGGCTGTGTCTGGGGTCATTTGTGCTGGCCTATGCGGGGATCCTCGACGGTAAACGAGCGGCTACCCACTGGGAGTTCGAACGCCAGTTTCAGTCGCTCTTTCCTAACGTTCAGCTGGATATTAATGCCCTTTACGTGGATGACGGCAATATCATCACCTCCGCCGGAACCGCCGCCGCGCTGGACTGCTGCCTGTATATTATTCGCCAGCGCTTTGGCAGCGTGGTTGCCAACCAGATTGCCCGCCGGATGATTGTACCGCCCCACCGCGAGGGCGGTCAGGCGCAGTTCATCGCCCAGCCGGTACCCAAAGATACCCGCGACGGACGCATTAACTGCCTGATCGACTACCTGCAGCAGCACATCACCGAACCGCATAGCCTGGACTCGCTTGCGGAGGTGGTTTCGATGAGCCGCCGCACGCTGACCCGTCATTTTATTAAAGCCACGGGGATGAGCGTCGCTGACTGGCTTACCGCCGAACGCCTGCGGCGTAGCCAGATCCTGCTTGAAGCCGGAAATATGCCCGTTGAAAGCGTGGCCGAGATGGTGGGGTTTAATTCCGCCGTCACCTGGCGACAGCAGTTTAAGGCGCGTTTTGGGGTCAGCCCGGCGGAGTGGCGTAAGACGTTTCGGACTCGTTTGTAGGCCGGGTAAGCGCAGCGCCACCCGGCGTTTACCCCAGCTTCTCCACCCGCGTCTCCCCCTCCGCCATCGACAGCTGATACAGCGAAAACGACCGCTGCTTCTCAATCAACTTCGCCAGCTCCGGCGAGTGGCTGGTGAGCCAGATCTGCGAGTAGCGGCTGGCCTCGGCGATTAAGCTCGCCAGCGCGGGCAGCATCTGCGGGTGCAGGCTGTTTTCCGGCTCGTTCAACGCGATAAACGCCGGAGGGCGCGGGCTGAGCAAGGCCACCGCCAGGCACAGAAAGCGCAGGGTGCCGTCAGAGAACTCCGCCGGTTCCAGCGGCCTGCTGAGCCCCTCGCGCTGCATCATCATCCGGAAGCGTCCGCCGGTGTTGTCGCTGTAAAACACGCAGCCGGGGAACGCCTGGTCAAGGATGCGCATCAGCAGCAGCTCGTCGCCAATCTCCACGATGGTCTGAAACGCGGCCGCCAGGTTGGCACCGTCGCTGGCCAGCACCGGAGAGCGGAAGCCGACCTGCGGGGCGCGCATCGCCGAGCCGATTGATACAGAAAACTCATGGTAAAAGCGCCAGTTACGCAGGGACTCGCGCATCTGCGACACTTCCGGGTAAAGATGCGGTTCGCCGAGCTGTCCGAAGACCGATTCGTTCTCGTACAGCGTGCCGCTGTGGGTCACCTTCTCGTGATGCACGTTATTCAGAAACACGGCCTGATTCTTACGCTTCATCAGCTGTGACGATGGGCGTCGATGCTGGCCGCTCAGCCAGATGGACTCCTCTTTAATCACCGGGTCGAGCTGAAACTGCGAGGGATAAGGCAGCCTCTCCACAAACCCGACCTGCAGCTCGTATTCGTAGGCCTCTGTTTCCACTGCCAGATTCATCCGCCGCAGCTGGTCGCTGCGGGTTTTGCCTGCCCAGAACACCTTCAGAATGCCGCCTTCGTTCGCCAGCGCCTGGGAAAACTGTCCCTGCGCGGCGCTGTGCATCAGGTGGATCGCCTTGTAGATATTCGATTTCCCGGTGCCGTTTGGCCCGAAGACGATGTTGAGCTGCTCCAGCTCCAGCGACATCTCGCGGATCGAGCGGTAGTTTTGGATGTGCAGGGTATTGATCACGGACAGGCCCCTTTTTGCAGAATAAGCCTGTATATAATCACAGTCTTTGAGGTGAAATGCAAAAAAGAGACGACAGTGAGGATGTCGTCTAAACTGGGTACTGCTTTGGGCCTCTAAGGGTCAATGGGCCTTCGCATTTTTATGATCACTTGACTGCCAGACGCAGACCCAAATCATCAGGATAGGGATCAAAGTAGTTTTGCGTCATCAGATACCGGTCGGGGTATTCGGCCAGATAGTGTTTCAGCAGCGTGATCGGAGCAAGGATAGGCAACTGCCCGTTGCGGTAGTGCAGGATCACGTCGCGCAGCTCGCCGCGCTGGCGGGTGTTAAGCTGGTTACGGAAGTACCCCTGAATATGCATCAGCACGTTGGTGTGGTTTTTCCGCGAAGCCGGTTTTTTCAGGATGGTCATCAGCTTTTCCCTGTACGCTACGAAGAAGGCATCCAGGTCTTCCCACTCGTGCAGCGAGGCAACGAACGGGCCGATTTCGCGGTAGCCCGCCTGATGGTGCGCCAGCAGCTGAAGCTTGTAGCGGCTGTGAAAGTCCAGCAGCGCGCGGCGGGTCAGGCCGTTGGCGCGAATCGTGTTCAGCTCATGCAGCGCAAAAACGCGCTCGACGAAGTTTTCCCGCAGCACCGGGTCGTGCAGGCGTCCATCCTCCTCCACGGGCAGCCACGGCCAGGTTTCAAGAAGGGCGGCGGTGAACAGCCCGACCCCCTCCTTGCGGCCCCGGTTGCCGTTTTCATCATACAGCCGCACGCGCTCCATGCCGCAGCTTGGGGATTTTGCGCAGACGATAAAACCGGCGAGATCGCCGATTTTCGGCAAAAAATCTGCCGTAAAGTCCGCCATTTTCTGCGTAACGTCTTCGTGAGGCGCGTGGCTGAAGCGCATCTGCGTTTCACCGCGGTCAGTCACGATCAGACGCAGCGCCGGGCGAGGCGTCGGCAGGCCAATGGCCATTTCCGGGCAGACGGGGCGGAAATTCACCCACTGGGCCAGCTCATCCATGACGAAGCCCATACGCTTGTGTCCGCCGTCAAAGCGTACGGCGGATCCGGTCAAACATCCGCTAATACCGAGCACAGGTTTCGTTGTCATGGTGTGGTCCTCCCGTTCATATACTTAAAACTTACACAACATGACTAATTTGTCCAAGTATTCGCGGAACTATTTTTTTTATTCCTTTAAAATCAATGCGTCTTAACTGCCCTTGTAGGTCGAATAACCGTACTGGCTCAGCAGAAGGGGGATGTGCAGCTTTTCGTTGGTGCGGGTCACGGTAAACAGCACCGGGATCTCCGGGAAGAAGGTCTCCAGCTTTTTGCCGTGGAAGTACTCTGCGGTTTTGAAGGTCACTTTATAGACGCCGGGCTGCATGTCCTGATCCTGCGGATAGAGCGACTTGATGCGTCCGTCGTGGTCGGTTTTGCCGCTGGCAACCGGGGTCCAGGTGTCCTGCTGCTGCTTCTCCAGCGTAACGGTCACGTCGGATGGCGGCATCCCGGTTTGCTGGTCGAGAATGTGGACGCTTAGCGTGCCGACAGGGGCGCTAAAGGCGGCAGGGGTAAAGGCCATTGAGGCCAGGATCAGCAGAGGGGCAGTTTTTTTCATGGTGTTTTCCTGTGGAGTTGTTCATCACAGGAAAACGTTAGCATCTGCGGCGCGGGAAAATATTCAACTTTTCGTGAAGATTCCCGCAGGAGAAAATGATCAGAGGATAATCACTTCAAGCGATACCTGCTGCTGCCACTGCTCCAGCTGCTTTTTCCGCCCGGCGGTGAGCTTGCCGCTGGTGACCAGCACCCATTTGCGCTCCGGGAAAATCTCCGGTGCCAGCGCGTCAGGGGGAACCGGCAGGATATCGATCCGGTGGCCCTGCCCGGTGCGCGTTAAGGCTTCGAGCCAGATCTCGCACGGGTCGTTGAGGTGCCAGCCGCTGAGCAGAATATTGTCGCCCGGCGCTTTTTTATCGCCTTCGAGACAAAACGAGGTGTAGGCGATGATGATGCCGTCGAGGATCGCGCGCAGGGTCATGGCGGCGGCGACGTTAGCCGAGACCTGGCTGCGCAGCGGGCGCAGCACGTTCGCGACCAGCTCCGGCCTTGGGTACTCGCGTCCGGCGTCATATATCATCTGGCGCAGGGACTCGACTTTGCCGTCCTGCAGGCGCTGCAGCATGTTCTGCTGCAGGGTTTGCCAGTTGTTGGTCCGCCCCGGCGTCGGGCGTTCCAGCAGCGGTTTAACCTGGCCAATCGGGACGCCTTTTTTGACCCAGTCGAGGATTTTCAGCGCCTGCTGGACGTCCGCATCGCTGTACTGGCGGTGGCCGCCTTCCGTGCGCTGTGGCTTGAGTAAACCATAGCGACGCTGCCACGCCCGCAGGGTGGTGGCGGTAATGCCGCTGAGTCTGGCGAATTCGCCGATGGAGTAAGCCATGTCCGTGTCCAGAGTGGAGGAATACTCTCAATATACTACGAATTTTCCCGAACGGGATGAAGCGCCGAAACGGTGCACTACACTTAACATCCAACCGTGCAAATGAAAGGAATTCTCATGAAGCTATGGCCTGTTGTGACCGGTGTCGCCATTGCCCTGACGCTGGTCGCCTGTAAATCCCCTACGCCGCCGAAAGGCGTGCAGCCCATTTCCGGTTTTGACGCTAGCCGCTATCTCGGCAAATGGTACGAGGTCGCTCGCCTGGAAAACCGCTTTGAGCGCGGTCTTGAGCAGGTGACCGCTACCTACGGCAAGCGTAGCGACGGCGGGATCAGCGTGCTCAACCGGGGTTACGATCCGGTGAAACACAAGTGGAACGAGAGCGAAGGGAAAGCGTACTTCACCGGCGAGCCGACCACGGCCGCGCTGAAGGTCTCCTTCTTCGGCCCGTTCTACGGGGGGTATAACGTGATCAGGCTGGACGACAAGTACCAGTACGCGCTGGTCAGCGGCCCAAACCGCGATTACCTGTGGATTTTGTCGCGCACGCCAACCATCCCGGATGCGGTGAAGCAGGATTACCTGAACACCGCGCGCAGCCTGGGCTTCCGGGTTGACCAGCTGGTCTGGGTGAAGCAGTAGCGCGCTAGCTGCACATGTCGCTAAACGGTCCGCGCGGGCAGGGACGCAGGATGACGTGAACCGAATCTTCCTTCAGCGTATACATGCCGCCGAAGAACGGATCGACGATTAGCCAGCCCGGCACGCCCAGGAAGATGACGTTCCCCAGCGTGTACCAGCGGCTAAAGCGGTACGCCAGCGGCATGCTGGCAGAGTAGTAGCCTGGCTGCCTGAGCGTGAGCGAGTACTCGCGCTTGCCGAAATAGCTGCCGTCGGATTTCTTCAGCGCGAGGGTTTTCGGCGTGACGCCGGTGGCGGTGATGGCGCCGGTGCGGTCGATGACTGCAAACGGGACGTTGTCCGGCGTGCTGCTGATGGTGACGGTTTCTTCATTGCTGCCGAAGATGGCGGCACAGCCGGTCAGCATCCAGGCGGTTAACAGCAGTAGGGTGAGTTTTTTCATCGGGGCGCTCCGTATCGTTATCGATCCAGAGCGACACGGAAAGAGGGAAAGTTAAGTGGGTGGGAGCGGAGAATAGGTTGATTTATCACGGCGAGCCGAAGATGATCCCCGCATGAAAATTGAAACCGCAGTGTCTGAACAGTTTGAACGTCTCGTCGCGATCTGGGAATCCTCCGTTCGCGCCACCCATCACTTTTTACAGGAAAGCGATATTGCGGCGCTGCGCCCGCTTTTGCTCAACGCCTATCTCCCCAACCTCAACGTTTTCATTGCCCGTGATGAAAAGGGCGTTATTCACGGCTTTTTCGGTGTCGATGAAAACCGTATTGAGATGCTGTTTGTTGACGACGCGAGCCGCGGGAAGGGCGTTGGGAAATTGCTGCTGCAACACGCCATCTCAGAGTTCGGCGCGAACGAAGTGGACGTGAATGAGCAGAATCCACAGGGCGTCGCGTTTTATCGCCATATGGGCTTTGAGCAGGTCGGGCGCTCGGAACGGGATGGGCAGGGGAATCCGTTTCCGTTGCTGCATATGAAGCTGAGCAGGAATACCAGGATTAGCGCTTAGCCTGCTTATCCCATTTTAATAAGCCGATAATATCTTTCTCACCTTCGGCTTCTTTCAGCAGGCGCTGCTTTTTTTCATACTCAACGTATTCTGAGCACGCCTTTTCATCGGCCGCTTTCTTGCTGATCTTGCCTGCCCCTTCTAAAACGTCCCGGTCGTTAAATCGCAGGAACTGATCGAGTTTGTTTTGCCAGTCTCGTAAAAATACCTGCTTGCGGCGTTTGGCCTGATCTTCGGCAAAATCGAGCCACATATTAACGACGCGATTAAGCTCGCTGACCTCATCCTGAGACAGATAATTTTTTGCCGTGGTGACATCGCTTTTACGAACTTCTTCGCCTTTATAGCTGGTCAGCCCCATATGCGGTTGAGTAGCGTCCGCACGTTTGTGAATCAACTCAGCAGCGGTGTGGCCCGTGCAGGCAAAATGCAGTTTATTCTGGATGGTCTGGAAGAATTGCGTGGTTTCTTTGAGTGATGGCTGGTAATCAGCGGCCAATGCAAAAATCTCCCTCACGCGGAGATAAACCCGCCGTTCGCTGGCCCGTATATCGCGAATGCGTTCCAGCATTTCATCGAAATAGTCAGGTACGGCGGATGATCCGACAGGTGGATTTTTCAGGCGCTCGTCGTCCATAACGAAGCCTTTTACCAGATATTCCTGCAGCGTTTGGGTAGCCCACTGGCGGAACTGTGTACCTCGCGTGGATCGGACGCGATAGCCGATGGCGAGAATGACGGGTAGACTATAGTGAAGTGTGTTGCGATTAACCTTGCGCTGACCTTCTTGCTGAACTTGTAAGTAAGCCTTACAAGTTGCTTTTTGTTCAAGCTCACCTTCTTCGTAAATGGCTTTAATATGCTGAGTAATGGCCTGAGGAGTGACCTGATAAAGAGCCGCAATGGCTGCTTGCGACAGCCAGAGCGTTTCATGTTCAAAGCGACATGTGATGCGAACCGTACCGTCATCACTGGCAAACATAACAAATTCGCCTGCTGGAGATTGGATTACGTCTTTATCTGCCATGTCGCCTCCCTCTTTCGAGTGATTAATCTTACTAGCGTGTAGTATGCCAGAAACCGCCGCTAAGCCGGGTGGTTTGTATTTGATTTTACGAGGCGCTTTCCAGGATGCTGGATTTGAATCGCTGCGAGTGCATTCTCTATCTCAACGAGCTTTGCTTTCGTCCGTTTATAATCGTCCTGCAACCGCTGCTCCTGCTCGTTATAAGCCACCAGAACGATGCACCCTTTCATCACCTTGACCGTGATCTGCTGCCCGGTATCAAAGCCTGCGGCGCGCAGCCACTTGCCGGACAGAATGATATTGGGCGTGGATTTGTCGAAAACATTCGGGCGGTATCCCACAATTAACGAACGCTCGGTTCCGGATTGGTCGGTGTCTGGGGTAGAATGCGAATCAGCCATAATCAACTCCTTGATAGTTGGTGAGGTTAGACTCCCATTAGTGCTCCAACACTGCCGGGCGTTGTCAGAATTCCAAATCCATGTGGTAGGTACCACATGCAGATAAACTAACCGAAGTGGTACCTACCATGCAAGAGAAAAAGAAACCAAATTTTGACCGTACCAAGAGCACGATGAAGAACATCCGGTTCGAGGATGAGCTTTTGGAGCAGATTGAGAAGGCTGCGGGGAAGGGGAATTTTAGTAAGTGGGTGAAGGAAGCATGTCAGTGGAGATTGCGGGAAAAAACGAGCAACAATTAGTCGTATGCTTAAGTTTTGATAGTAAAAGTCTTCTTTAAAGGATGGATGACTTTGCCTTCTTAATTGATAGGGATTAACAATCAATCGTTTGCATTCATCTTTTATAATTAATTTCAATGGGTTAAATGTAGCTGTATGTTGTTTAACAACCTTGACTTTCCCAAGGATGGTTGACTATGGCTGTTCCGTAACTTACATTAAAGGCGTCTCATCTACCATGTGTAGAAAGAGCGTACGAACCCGGTGCATAGAAATGTGTGTCGGGTTCAGCTTTTTATACTACTTGTGATCTTGCTCTGCTGTTTGCAAGTTGTCTGCGTTTGCCAGTTCTATTTACTACATAAGCGGTTTTTAATAGCCAGTAGTCTCTACGAGCCGCCAGCACCACGACATAGTCTTCTATTTCATTCCAAATAACGATTTCGGTGTTATTTCCACGCCTCTCTTCCCAACAAGATAAATGCTCATTATCTGAATGAATAATCATATGCGATATCCATCTGATTCTAGCACATCGTGAAAGATCGGGCGTTCGTTCTTCTTCTTTTTCACCTTCAGAAGTCAAATGCCAAAATCCAAATTCTTTTCCATCATATTCAGGAGTGAAACGAGGTTGAACCGGAAGGCCCCGAAATTGGATGCCAGACCTAAGAAATGAATGCTGGAATTCATTGTAGACCTCTTCAATATATAATGACCAGTCACCAGAAAATTCGAGCAGATCGGGCATTTCGAGCATTAGCGTGACTCCCAAACAAAAACGTTGAATTTTCGCTCGGTAGGTAACGTACTTCTTAATAGATCTCTATTAGTATAAAACCTTATTTTTTCGATGATCTGTAATTTACCTTCATTTGTATTCAAACCTCTATGAAGATAACCTAAAGCACCTATAAATAAATCAGCTAGTTGTAGTTGTTGAACTTCATGAGAACGTATATGCTGAATTCTTTGGATTGAATCCCTATTAAAATCATAACCCGAATTATGAAGAACTCTTCTTAACTTTTCAATCTTCTCGATTCCAAGGGTGTCTTTTATGTCGAAGTAAACTCTATATAAGCTCTGGTTCTCAATTATATTTTTCAATAAATAGAAGCAAATTTTATAATAAAATGTATTATGATCTTGATTGAATCTATGATGGTCTAGCCTACTTTTATGGGGAACTATAACCGCTCTAAAACGTAATGCTTGATTAGAAAAAAAATAGTCAACTAATTCTAAATAAAATGAAACTTTAGATTTGGATACTTTGGTCCATTTTATTTCGAACTCCTCGCTTAAACCGTGTTTTACTTTTATCGCTCTGATATCGCGGGAAATTTTCTTTGTAATTGAGTCAGGACACCATGTAGCACCTATCACCATAACTTCTTGGTGATCATTTAAAAGATGACATGATTCATCGCAAAACACGTTAAAGGTCTTAGTGTTCAAAATGTCTTTCTCCATACTAGGATTGGGTGATTTTCCTAGAATTTTGGAGTAAGTGCAATCTTGAAAAAGGAATAGGGCAAAAATGATGGAGATATGCTTAAAAGGATGTATTTAACAAGGACTAAAATTCATTAAAATCAATAAATTGGCGGAAGATCACAGGAGTCGAACCTGCCCGGGAACGCTGGCGTCCCCAACTGGATTTGAAGTCCAGCCACCTCACCGGAGATGACGATCTTCCGCGCCTGCATTGCTACATGGAGGCGGGGCGCATTATAGCTACTTTCAGGCATTTACCACATACCCCGACACACTTTTTTCACCTCTCTTTTGACCTGTACCCCCCTGTTTCAGTTAATTCCTAAGAAAATCCTCACGTTAGCCATTCGTGCTCTCCAATATTTACCGCGATCACAAAAAACAAGAAACGTAATCTGCTAACCAGAAAACGCAATACCCGCTCATGAAACAATGGTTTAAAACCAATGCAACCGGTCTCAGCGCCCCCTACCGCGTGAAGGATGAATAAAATATGAGCGAAGTATTGTCAGTAAAAGAGAAGATTGGCTACGGCATGGGAGATGCCGCTAGCCACATCATTTTTGATAACGTCATGTTGTACATGATGTTTTTCTACACCGATATTTTCGGCATTCCCGCCGGCTTTGTCGGCACCATGTTCCTGCTGGCGCGCGCGCTGGATGCAATCTCAGACCCGTGCATGGGGCTGATTGCCGACCGCACCCGCAGCCGCTGGGGCAAGTTCCGCCCGTGGATTTTGTTCGGCGCCATTCCGTTCGGCATCGTCTGCGTGCTGGCCTATACCACGCCGGATCTCAGCCTCAACGGCAAAATGGTTTACGCCGCTATTACCTACACCCTGCTGACCCTGCTCTACACCGTGGTCAACATCCCGTACTGCGCATTGGGCGGGGTGATCACCAACGACCCGACGCAGCGTATCTCCCTTCAGTCCTGGCGCTTCGTGCTGGCGACCGCGGGCGGCATGCTCTCCACGGTGCTGATGATGCCGCTGGTGAACCTGATCGGCGGCGACGATAAGGCGTTCGGCTTCCAGGGCGGTATCGCCGTACTGTCGGTGGTCGCGTTCCTGATGCTGGCGTTCTGCTTCTCCACCACCAAAGAGCGCATCCAGGTGCCGCCGAGCACCACTTCGATGCGGGAAGACCTGCGCGACATCTGGCACAACGACCAGTGGCGCATCGTTGGCGTGCTCACCATCCTCAACATCCTCGCCGTCTGCGTGCGCGGCGGCGCGATGATGTACTACTGCACCTGGATCATGGGCTCGCCGGAAGTGTTCGTCGCGTTCCTCACCACCTACTGCGTCGGCAACCTGATCGGCTCCGCGCTGGCGAAACCGCTCACCGACTGGAAGTGTAAGGTCAGCATCTTCTGGTGGACCAACGCCGCGCTGGCGGTGGTGAGCGTGGCGATGTTCTTCGTGCCGATGCATGCCACCGTGGTGATGTTCGCCTTTATCTTCGTCATCGGCGTGCTGCACCAGCTGGTGACGCCGATCCAATGGGTGATGATGTCCGATACCGTCGACTACGGCGAATGGACCAACGGCAAGCGCCTGACCGGCATCAGCTTTGCGGGAACGCTGTTCGTGCTGAAGCTCGGCCTGGCGCTGGGCGGGGCGATGATCGGCTGGATGCTGGCAGGCGGCGGCTACGACGCGGCGGCCAAAACCCAGAACAGCGCGACCATCAGCATCATTATCGGCCTGTTTACCCTGGCCCCGGCGGTCTGCTACGTGCTGAGCGCCATTATCGCCAAACGCTACTACACGCTGAAAACCCCTTTCCTGACCAAAATCCTGGGCGAGCTGGCGCAGGGCGCGCGCCGCAATCAGCAGGCGTTTGAAAACCTGCCGGTCAGCAAAGAATTGCAGAACTAAGAGGACGAAAGCATGAAAATCAGTGATGGAAACTGGCTTATTCAACCGGGCCTGAACGTAACCTATCCGGTTCAGGTGTTCGAGGTGGAGCAGCAGGGCAATGACCTGGTGGCGTTTGTTGCGCCGCGCGACGTGCGCGAGCGCACCTGGCAGCTCGACACGCTCATGTTCACGGTGCGCCTGTTTGCCCCGCAGGAGGGGATTGTCGGGGTGCGCATCGAGCACTTTCAGGGCGCGCTGAACAACGGCCCGCACTATCCGCTGAACGTGCTGAAAGACGTGAAGGTCGAGATTGAAAACAACGCGGAATTTGCCGAGCTGAAAAGCGGCAGCGTCAGCGTGCGCGTTACCAAAGGCGAGTTCTGGGCGCTGGACTTCCTGCGCAACGGCCAGCGCATTACCGGCAGCCAGCTGAAAAACAACGGCTACGTGCAGGATACCAACACCGACCGCAACTATGTGTTTGAACGTCTCGACCTCGGCGTGGGCGAAACGGTCTACGGTCTGGGCGAGCGCTTCACCGCCCTGGTGCGCAACGGCCAGACGGTCGAAACGTGGAACCGCGACGGCGGCACAAGCACCGAGCAGTCTTACAAAAACATCCCGTTCTACCTCACTAACCGCGGCTACGGCGTGCTGGTCAACCATCCGGAAAACGTCTCGTTCGAGGTGGGGTCCGAGAAAGTCTCCAAAGTGCAGTTCAGCGTTGAAGGGGAGTATCTGGAGTACTTCGTGATTGACGGCCCGACGCCGAAAGAGGTGCTCAACCGCTACACGCGCTTTACCGGACGTCCGGCGCTGCCGCCCGCGTGGTCGTTCGGCCTGTGGCTCACCACCTCGTTCACCACCAACTACGATGAAGCGACGGTGAACAGCTTTATCGACGGCATGGCCGAGCGCGACCTGCCGCTGCACGTCTTCCACTTCGACTGCTTCTGGATGAAGGCCTTCCAGTGGTGCGACTTCGAGTGGGACCCGGTGACCTTCCCGGACCCTGAAGGAATGATCCGCCGCCTGAAGGAGAAAGGGCTGAAGGTCTGCGTGTGGATTAACCCGTACATCGGCCAGAAGTCGCCGGTATTCCAGGAGCTGAAACAGAAGGGCTACCTGCTCAGGCGCCCGGACGGCTCTCTGTGGCAGTGGGATAAGTGGCAGCCGGGGCTGGCAATTTATGACTTCACTAACCCGGAAGCGTGCCGGTGGTATGCCGACAAGCTGAAAGGCCTGGTGGGCATCGGCGTCGACTGCTTTAAGACCGACTTTGGCGAGCGCATCCCGACGGACGTGCAGTGGTTTGACGGATCCGATCCGCAGAAGATGCATAACCACTACGCCTATATCTACAACGAGCTGGTGTGGAACGTGCTGAAAGAGACGGTGGGCGAAGAAGAGGCGGTGCTGTTTGCCCGCTCGGCGTCCGTGGGCGCGCAGCAGTTTCCGGTGCACTGGGGCGGCGACTGCTACGCCAACTACGAGTCGATGGCCGAAAGCCTGCGCGGCGGGCTGTCGATTGGCCTCTCCGGCTTCGGATTCTGGAGCCACGATATCGGCGGATTCGAAAACACCGCCCCGGCGCACGTTTACAAACGCTGGTGCGCGTTCGGGCTTTTATCCAGCCATAGCCGCCTGCACGGCAGTAAATCCTACCGCGTGCCGTGGGCGTACGATGACGAGTCCTGCGACGTGGTGCGCCACTTTACGCAGCTGAAGTGCCGGATGATGCCGTATCTGTATCGCCAGGCGGCGCTGGCGCGCGAGTGCGGTACGCCGATGCTGCGGGCGATGATGCTGGAGTTCCCGGACGATCCGGCGTGCGATTATCTCGACCGCCAGTACATGCTGGGGGATGCGGTGATGGTGGCACCGGTGTTCTCCGAGGCGGGCGACGTGCAGTTCTGGCTGCCGGAAGGACGCTGGACGCACCTGTGGCATAACGACGAAATCCAGGGCAGCCGCTGGCATAGGCAACAGCATGATTTCATGAGCCTGCCGGTCTATGTGCGCGATAACACCCTGCTGGCGCTGGGCAATAACAGCCAGAAACCAGACTATGCGTGGAACGAGGGGACGGCTTTCCAGCTGTTTAACCTGGAGGATGGCGCATCGGCGGTGAGCGAAGTGCCTGCGGCGGACGGTTCAGTGGCATTTACGCTGAAGGCGTCGCGAGAGGGCGACGTTGTGACCCTGTCCGGCGCGGGCGAGGCGCAAAACTGGTCGGTATGCTTGCGCAACGTGCAGAAAGTGGGCGGCGTGAAAGGCGGCTCACAGGCGGGCAGCGAGTGGGGCGTGGTGGTGAAAGCGGAGGGGAATGAGGTGGTGGTTCACTTCTGAGCTTGAAAAATGCCCGGTGGCGCTTCGCTTACCGGGCCTACATGGGATCGTAGGCCGGGTAAGGCGTAGCCGCCACCCGGCTTGTTTATTGCACAGGCGTTGAAACCACCCCGCCCGTCATGGTCTGCTCTACCTGCTGTTTATCCATATTCACCGCGCTCAGCTTGCCGTTTACCGTCGGCTTCAGCGGTGCATTCGCCTGCATGCTGCCACTGGCGGTGAGCTGAATATTGCCGTCGCCCGTAATCGGCAGCGCAGGCCAGCCCCACTGTTGCAGCACGTTGAGCGGCACGCCGCGACCGTTCAGGCTCACCGTGGTTTGCCGCTGCGGCAGTTGCGAAACCGTCGCCGTCGCTTCCAGAATGCCTTTCTCGGTAAACGCGCTCAGGTCGGTAATGTTCACCGTGGCGGCGTTCGCATTCAGCGCCAGCGACGGACGGCGCACGTCCACGCGGTTGAAGGTTGCTGCCGCGCCGTTCAGGGTTGCGCTGCCGCCCCACACGCCCCACTGGCGATCTTTCGCCAGCTGCAGGTTGGCGCCGTAGCCGTCCAGGGAGGTGATCTGCCACGGGAAGGCGGGATCGATGTCGATCACCAGGTTGCGGCTCAGGTCGAATTTTTGCAGCGTGACGCTGTTCAGCCATTCCGGCAGCGGCTCCATCCACAGCGTTTTCCAGTTCTGCGGCAGGGTGTACTCCAGACCGGCGATGGCGACATCGTCCAGCACCAGCGCTTTACCGTCGCGCAGCCAGTTACCGGAGGTGCGCACCATGCCGCCCTCCCAGCGGGAGGTGAACTGGCGCAGCGCCATGCCCTGCGGGGAAAACTCCGCGTTCAGGATCGGGTCAAACAGATGCAGCGAGCCGTAGATAAACTCGCTGGCGTTCATGGACAGGCGACCTTCCTGGCTCTGCCAGTCGCCTTTGCTCAGCGTCAGGTTGCGCAGGCTTAAATCGAGATCGGTTACCGCCCAGTCCGGGCCCTGCAGGCGGGCGTCGGTCACGTCCAGACGGCCTATTTGCAGGGAAGGAAGGGTGGCCAGCGGCGCGAAGAAGTCTCTCAGGGTTTTATCACTCTGCAGGCGGATCTCGTTCAGGCGCATCGTGTCGATAATCCAGCTCCCGTCGGCGTTGCGCAGGGCGGAGCCGGTGAGTGAGCCGCGAGCCATATCTGCTCCGATGGTATTCAGCACCACTTCCTTGCCGTTAAGCTGGCCCTCAATCAGCACGTTGGTGGCCGGTACGCCGTTAAGGGTCAGCGAGCCTGCGCTCATCTGAATCTGCGCGTTTTTCCCCAGAACGTTGCCTGCTTCCGGCTGCCATGGGCTGACGCCGCCCGTCACCTTCTGCGCGCTCAGGTCCCATTCGGTATTCGGGCTGTTAAAGGCCATGTTGTTCAGCTGCAGGCGATCCGCCTGGAAAGGCAGCGGCGCGGTCTGTGGTGAGAGATTCAGCGTGCCGTCGAACAGGGTAATGGTGTCCATATACAGCGGATCGGTTATCTGGCGGCTGCTCAGGCCAATATCGACTTTTTTGGCAACCAGCGTGGCGGGTTTACCGTCCCGACCGAAGGTGACGTTTTCCAGAATGATGTGGGAAGGCGACGAAAAGCGGTGATTCATCTTGTCGAAACTGAGTTCGTAATCGGTATTCACCGTCACCCAGCTGCTGACCTGAGCAGCGCCCCAGCGGGTCTGGAGCAGAATGTAGAACGCCAGCAGCACAATGAGCAGGGCTACCAGAAGATAGACGAGCAGCTTTCCAATAAATTTCATGGTCTTCCATCCCGCAAAACGCACATAAGGGAGTTATGCACGATTTATGCGCAATCCTCAAGGCGGGAATGGTGTAATTAGGTGTCACGGCAGGCATTGACCGCCTGCCGTGAAGGGGATCAGTTCTTTTCAGGCGGGAAAACGAGGTTCAGCACGATAGCGGTGATGCCGCCTGCGGCAATGCCGGAAGAGAGCAGGTTTTTCACCCAGTCCGGCGCAAACTGCAGGATCAGCGGCTGCTGAGACACGCCCAGACCCACCGCCAACGACAGCGCGATAATCATGATCGCGCGGCGGTTCAGCGGCTCGCGGGAGACGATACGCACGCCGGATGCTGCGATAGTTCCGAACATCACCAGCGTTGCGCCGCCCAGCACCGGCTCGGGGATGTGCTGCACAAAACCGCTTACCGCCGGGAACAGGCCGAGGACGATCAGCATCAGCGCCACCACAAAACCGACGTAGCGGCTGGCCACGCCGGTCAGCTGGATCACGCCGTTGTTCTGACCGAAGCAGGAGTTCGGGAAGGTGTTGAAGACTGCAGAGACAAACGAGTTCAGGCCGTTCGCCAGCACGCCGCCTTTCAGGCGCTTCATGTACAGCGGGCCGGAAACGGGCTGCTCGGAGACGTCAGAGGTAGCGGTGATATCGCCGATGGTCTCCAGCGAGGTGATCATAAAGACCAGCATCAGCGGCAGGAGCAAGCCCCAGTCAATGCCCAGACCGTAGTACAGCGGCGTCGGGACGGTGATAAGCGCGCTGTTGGTCGGCGCGGCGTTCTCCGGCAGCATGCCCAGTGCCCATGCCAGCAGGTAGCCCGCCGCCATGGCGATCACCAGCGAGGCTACGCGCAGGTAAGGGTTACGCTGGCGGTTAAGCAGAATAATGATCGCCAGCACCACGCCCGCCAGCAGCAGGTTTTTCGGCGCGCCGAAGGTGTGGTCGCTCATGGCGGCATAGCCCCCGCCGATGGAGGTGAGGCCCACCTGGATCAGCGACAGGCCGATAATCATCACCACCACGCCGGAAACCAGCGGAGTAATAACGCGGCGAGCCAGATGCAGTACGCGGGAGATCACCATCTCCGTACAGCTGGCCAGCATTAGCGTGCCGAACAGCGCCGCCATCATGGTTGGGACATCCGCACCGCCGGTTTTCAGGGCCGTACCGCCCATGATCAGCGGCGCCACGAAGTTAAAGCTGGTGCCCTGAATCGACAATAATCCCGACCCCACCGGACCCCATGCTTTGATTTGAATAATCGAGGCCACGCCGGAGGCGAAGAGAGACATGCTGATGATGTGCTGCGTGTCCTGCGCCGGTAAGCCGAGCGCCTGGCAGATCAGCAGCGCCGGGGTGATCACCGCGACAAACATCGCCAGAAGATGCTGGCAGGCGGCGAAAAGCGTCTGGGGCAGCGGCGGGCGATCTTCAAGGCGGTAAATCAGTTCGCTATTTTGCTTCTGCGCAATCGATTGCGCATCAGGCGACTCTATGGTGTTAACGGACATCGGCGGCAATCCCACGGTGGAAAAGCGGGCATTTTATCTGACCACCTGGTAAAAGCAAACGATTGCCAGCAAAAAAAGGCAAGAAAATCTGCCGTTGTGAGCAGGTTTTCTACAACGCCTCGGGAAAAAAAATTACACTTTTTCGCGCCGGGGGCTCATGAAGAGCGTAAACCGGCCCAGGATAACGCCGCGTGTGTATGGAACACGCGCAAAACAGGAGCCTTCTATGATTCATCTCGATACGTTGTCGACACTTGTTGCCGCAACGCTGGTCTTACTGCTTGGCCGTAAGCTGGTACACCGCGTTTCCCTTCTGAAAAAATACACCATTCCTGAACCTGTCGCCGGTGGCCTGCTGGTGGCGCTGGCCCTGCTGATACTGAAAAAAAGCATGGGCTGGGAAATCGATTTTGATATGTCCCTGAAGGACCCGCTGATGCTGGCCTTCTTTGCCACCATTGGCCTGAACGCTAATCTGGCGAGCCTGCGGGCGGGCGGTAAGGTACTCGGGGTATTCCTGATTGTGGTGGTGGGGCTGCTGCTGATGCAAAACGCGATCGGCATCGGCATGGCAACGCTGCTGGGGCTGGATCCGCTGATGGGCCTGCTGGCTGGGTCAATTACCCTTTCGGGTGGTCACGGTACCGGCGCGGCGTGGAGCAAGCTGTTTATTGAGCGCTACGGATTTGAAAACGCAACGGAAGTGGCGATGGCGTGCGCTACCTTTGGCCTGGTGCTGGGCGGCCTGATTGGCGGCCCGGTGGCCCGTTATCTGGTCAAACACTCCACCACGCCGGACGGCAGGCCGGACGATGAAATGGTGCCGACCGCGTTCGAAAAGCCGGACGTCGGGCGCAGCATTACCTCGCTGGTATTGATTGAAACCATTGCGATGATCGCCATCTGCCTGACCGTGGGTAAAGTGGTTGCGCAATGGCTGGCGGGTTCCGCGTTTGAGCTACCGACCTTTGTCTGCGTGCTGTTTATCGGGGTGATCCTGAGCAACGGTCTGGCGCTGATGGGATTCTACCGCGTGTTTGAACGGGCGGTATCGGTGCTCGGCAACGTCTGCCTGTCGCTGTTCCTGGCAATGGCGCTGATGAGCCTCAAACTGTGGGAGCTGGCCTCGCTGGCGCTGCCGATGGTGGCGATTCTGGCGGTGCAGACCCTGTTTATGGCGCTGTACGCCATGTTCGTGACCTGGCGCATGATGGGCAAAAACTATGATGCGGCGGTGCTGGCGGCGGGTCACTGCGGGTTTGGTCTGGGGGCGACCCCAACCGCTATTGCCAACATGCAGGCGATCACCGAACGGTTCGGGCCATCGCACATGGCGTTTCTGGTGGTCCCGATGGTTGGAGCGTTCTTTATTGATATCGTCAACGCGCTGGTAATCAAGCTGTACCTGCTGCTGCCGATGTTCGCCTGAATCAGGCGTTGGAGTAGCGTTCGGTTTCCGGCATCCAGCGCTCAATTAGCGCTGCCGCCTGTTCGGGGTAGCGTTCATGAATATGGCGGGCGAGGCGCTGAACCTCGGGGATCATGGCCTGATCGCGCAGCAAGTCCGCCACTTTGAATTCGGCATTACCCGTCTGACGCGTGCCCAGTAGTTCGCCCGGGCCGCGGATCTCCAGGTCTTTTTGCGCAATCACAAAACCGTCGTTGCTGTCGCGCAGCACCTGCAAACGCATCTGGGCGGTTTTTGAGAGCGGCGCTTTGTAGAGCAGCACGCAGTGGGACGCTACCGCACCGCGGCCAACGCGCCCGCGCAGCTGGTGGAGCTGGGCAAGGCCGAGACGCTCCGGGTTCTCGATGATCATCAGGCTGGAGTTGGGGACGTCCACGCCCACTTCAATCACCGTCGTCGCGACCAGCAAATGCAGTTCCCCCTGCTTAAACGACTGCATCACCGCCTGTTTTTCTGCTGGCTTCATGCGGCCGTGCACCAGGCCCACGTTTAGCTCCGGCAGCGCCAGCTTCAGCTCTTCCCACGTGGCTTCGGCAGCCTGCGCTTCCAGCAGTTCAGACTCCTCGATCAGCGTACAAACCCAGTAGGCCTGACGCCCTTCGTGAGTGCAGGCGTTGCGCACGCGGTCGATGATATCGCTGCGGCGCGTATCCGGTATGGCGACCGTGGTGACCGGCGTTCGGCCCGGGGGCAGCTCGTCGATGGTGGAGGTATCCAGATCGGCGTAGGCGGTCATCGCCAGGGTGCGCGGGATCGGCGTGGCGGTCATGATCAGCTGATGCGGATGGAAGCCCTGCTGCAGGCCTTTTTCCCACAGCGCCAGGCGCTGGTGCACGCCGAAACGGTGCTGTTCGTCGATAATCACCAGCGCAAGGCCGTTAAACTGCACCTGCTCCTGGAAGATAGCGTGCGTGCCGACAATCATCTGCACCTGGCCGCTGGCGATGGCTTCCTGCTGCGCAAGGCGCGCTTTGCCTTTTTGCTTGCCCGCAAGCCAGCCGACTTCAATTCCGAGCGGCGCGAACCAGGCGCGGAAATTGTTGGCATGCTGTTCAGCCAGCAGTTCTGTGGGTGCCATCAGCGCGACCTGTTTGCCGTGGGCAATCGCGCGCAGGGCGGCCAGCGCCGCAACCAGCGTTTTACCGGAGCCCACGTCGCCCTGTACCAGGCGCATCATCGGTACGTCGAGCGCCATATCGCGTTCAATCTCGGCGGTGACACGCGCCTGTGCGCCGGTGGGCTTAAATGGCAGGGAAGCCAGCAGCTTATCCTTGAACGCATCATTCTGGCTTAACGGCTGCGCGTGGAAACGCTGCGCGCCCGCGCGTAGCGCCAGCATGCTCAGGTTATGGGCCAGTAATTCCTCAAGGATAAGACGCCGTTGGGCGGGGTGTTTGCCGCTTTCTAAGTCGCTGAGCTGCAGCGTTGGCGGCGGGCGGTGCAGGGTGCGCAGCGCCTCGGGCAGGCTCATCATGCCCTGCGCCAGCTCGGGCGGCAGCAGTTCGGTAATGGCGCAGGTATCCAGCAGTTCCAGCGCCTGATCGGTGAGCTTACGCAGCGTTGCCTGCTTGATGCCTTCCGTCGTCGGGTAAACCGGGGTGAGCGTTTCCTGCAGCTCCGGCGTGCTGAGATCCCCCTGCACGCGGTACTCCGGGTGGATCATCTCTGCGCCGTATTTCCCGCGTTTGGCTTCGCCATAGGCCAGCACCCTGCGGCCCGTCGCCAGGCTGTTTTTCATCGCCGCGCTGAAGTTGAAAAAACGCATGGTGAGGATGCCGGTGCCGTCGCTGATCTGGCAGGTCATCATCCGGCGTCCGCCGAACGTAATGCTGCAGTTCAGGACTTCGCCTTCAACGGTGGCATAAATGGCGGGAAGGAGATCGCCAATCTTATAGAGCTGGGTGCGGTCTTCGTAACGCAGGGGGAGGTGAAGCAGAAGATCCTGCACCGTGTGCAGGCCAATTTTTGCCAGCTTGTTGCTTTGCGCCGCGCCCACGCCCGTCAGGCTGTTAAGCGGGATGGCATCCAGCAGGCGGCCTTTCATCGCTTACCCGGCGTACTGCATGGTGGCCCACCACTCGGCATCGGCTTCAATTTCGCCCTGCGCGTTGACGTGGGGGTAAGGCAATTTTTTCTGCTTCGCAACGCGAGCCAGCACCGGATAGCCGCCTTCGAACAGCAGGCGCTGCTGTTCCTCTTCTGGCAGCATGCTGTTGCTACGCTCGTACATGCCGGCGTTCTGACGCTGGCGCTGCGCTTCATACAGAATGAGCGCGGAGGCCACGGAGACGTTGAGAGACTGGACCATGCCGATCATTGGAATGATGATGTCCCGATCCGCCAGATCCAGCGCTTCCTGCGTGATCCCGGTTTTCTCCTGGCCCATCAAAATGCAGGTCGGGCGGGTGTAGTCGATCTCGCGGAAATCTACGGCTTTAGCGGACAGGTTGGTCGCGAGGATCTGCATCCCGCGTCCTTTCAGGTGCGATACGGCTTCGCCAACGGTGTGATGATGTTTGACAGACACCCAGCTGTTGCTGCCTGCCGCCGCCGAGACCGTATTTCGCATACGGCCATCCGGCCAGACGGCGTGCACTTCATGCACGCCGACGGCATCTGCGGTCCGAACGATAGCAGAGACGTTATGCGGTTTATGAACCTGTTCCATACAGACCGTCAGGTCAGGCTGACGCCTGGCGAGCATTTCGCATATCCGCGCGTAACGTTGTGAATTCATAAACCTAGTTTCGGTTTCGGGTGACTTTAATCACGTCCGGCATGACGCGGATCTTGCGCATAATGTTCGCCAGATGCACGCGGTCGCGGGCGGTCAGACGAATAAAGGCGCTATATACGCGGCCGTCTTTTTCTTCCGTATTCAGGCTCTGAATGTTGGACGAGGCCGTGTTGATCGCTGCCGTCAGGTTCGCCAGGGCACCCTGGTGGTTGAACATATCCACCTTAATTTCGGTGATAAATTCCTGCGCCGTCTCTTTATCCCACTCGACCGCCATAAACTTCTCGGCTTCTTTCTGATAGCCGCGAATGTTACGACAGGATTCGTGGTGGATAACCAGCCCTTTGCCAGGGCTGACGTGCGCAATAATCGGGTCGCCAGGAATTGGACGACAACATTTTGCGAAGGTGATCAGTACGCCGTCCGCGCCTTTGATCGGCAGATGCGCGTGGCCGGATGCGCCTGGAGCAGAAGGTATCGCTTCGCCCTGCTGCAGGTTCTTCGCCACCACGACGCTCATGGCGTTACCCAGGCCAATTTCCGCCAGCAGATCGTCCAGAGACGTGAGCTTCATACGGTCAAGTTCACGCTGAATATGCTCAGGTGGAATCTCGGCCAGCTTACGGCTGCCGCCCAACGCGTGGTTGAGCAGACGACGCCCCAGGCTGACGGAATCATCACGCTTGAGGTTTTTCAGCAGCTGGCGAATTTTGGCGCGCGCTTTGGAGCTCACGACAAAGTTCAGCCAGGCCGCGTTCGGACGTGCGCCTGGCGCGGTAATAATCTCTACCGTCTGGCCGCTGGAGAGCGGCTGAGACAGAGGATAAGGCTGTCTGTCGACGCGTGCGCCGACGCAGGCATGCCCGATATCGGTATGCACGGCGTAAGCGAAGTCGACCGGCGTTGCGCCCGCAGGCAGTTCGACAATGCGGCCTTCCGGGGTGAAAACGTAAATCTCATCCGGGAAGAGATCGGATTTCACGCTCTCGATAAATTCAAACGAGCTACCCGCACTCTGCTGAAGTTCCAGCAGGCTTTGCATCCAGCGCTGGGCGCGGATTTGTGCGGTTGTGCTGCTTTCGCCACCGTGCTCTTTATAGGCCCAGTGCGCGGCGACACCCATCTCTGCCATCTGGTCCATGTCTTCGGTGCGAATTTGCACCTCAACAGGCACGCCGTGCGGACCGATCATCGAGGTATGCAAAGATTGATAGCCGTTCGCTTTCGGAATGGCGATGTAATCTTTCATGCGCCCCGGACGCGGTTTGTAGAGGCTGTGCATTTGCCCCAGCACGCGATAGCAGGTGTCCGAGTCGTGGACGATTACGCGGAAGGCGTAGATGTCCATGATCGAGTGAAAACGCTGCTCTTTAAGCACCATTTTGCAGTAGATAGAGTACAAATGTTTCTCGCGACCGCTGACGCGGCACGGAATTCCCGCTTCCTGTAAGCGCCCTTCAATTTCCGAGAGGATCTTTTGAATCATCTCTTTACGGTTACCGCGTGCGGCTTTCACCACCTCTTTAATCACGCGATAGCGGTTCGGGTACAACGCTTCAAAACCCAGCTCTTCCAGCTCGGTTTTGATGTGGTGAATACCTAAACGGTGCGCCAGCGGACTGTAAATTTCGAGGGTTTCACGGGCAATGCGGCGACGTTTATCCGGGCGAAGTGAGCCCAGCGTGCGCATGTTGTGGGTACGGTCAGCGAGTTTGATGAGAATGACGCGGATATCCTGCACCATCGCCATAATCATCTTGCGGAAGTTTTCGGCTTGCGCCTCTTTCTTGTCGCGGAAATTCAGCTTATCAAGCTTAGAGACCCCTTCCACCAGTTCGGCAACGCTTTTGCCGAACAGCTGTTCCATGTCCTGGTAAGTGGCAGGGGTATCTTCGATCACGTCGTGCAGCAGGGCGGCCATCAGCGTTTCATAGTCGAGTTTCATCTCGGCCAGAATACAGGCCACCGCTACCGGGTGCGTGATATAGGGTTCACCGCTTGAACGTGTCTGGCCCTCGTGAGCGTCACGTGCAACGAGATACGCCTGCTGAAGACGCTTAATCTGGTCTTCAGGCAGGTAGGTTTGAATCAGTTGATTCAGGCTTTCAAACAGATACAAGGGCGACCCGCAGGTTTAATTAACGACGACCTTCAGCAATAGCGGTAACGGCCTGCAGTTCTGCGGCTTCCTGCTCTTGCTGCTCCTGGCGCTCACGTACGTCGAGGATCTGGTTGTTGATCAGACCTTCTTCGATTTCGCGAAGTGCAATAACGGTGGTTTTATCGTTTTCTTCCGGTACCAGCGGATCTTTACCGCCTACCTGCATCTGACGAGCGCGACGCGCGGCGACCAGCACCAGGTCAAAACGGTTACCAATTTTCTCTACAGCGTCCTGAACAGTTACGCGTGCCATACTTAAAATGCTCCACAGGTGAAGAAATGACTGGGCATGATACTGAAAGTGGGTTCAGTCTGCCAACAGTTTGGTGATTAATGCGTCATGTCGCTGCTTCTGGCGGCTCATACGCAGGCGTTCTGCGCGAAGGATGGTTTTGAGATCGCTCAGCGCGGCATCAAAATCATCATTCACAATAAGGTAATCATATTCCGCGTAATGGCTCATTTCTGCAACAGCCTGTTCCATACGCTTTGCGATCACGTCTTCGCTGTCCTGTCCGCGGCCACGCAGGCGGCGATCCAGCTCATCTTTCGATGGCGGTAAAATAAAGATACTGCGAGAGTCAGGCATTTTCTTGCGAATTTGCTGTGCGCCCTGCCAGTCGATATCCAGGAACACATTCACGCCCGTGGCCAGAACCTGCTCAATGGTTTCACGCGAGGTACCGTAGTAGTTACCGAATACTTCAGCGTGTTCAAGAAACGCATCTCTGCCGATCATCGCTCTGAATTCGTCGTGATCCACAAAGAAATAGTGTTCGCCGTGCACTTCACCCGGACGCGGCGCTCGCGTGGTGTGAGAAACAGAAACCTGTGTGTCGTACAGCGGTTGGGTTTTTAACAATGCCTGAATAAGGCTGGATTTACCCGCGCCACTAGGGGCAGAAACAATATAAAGCGTGCCTTGAGCCATGAGAGTCTTTTGTATGTGTTAACGAAGAAGTCCTACATACGGGCTTATTATACACGTCACTGCCGTGTGACGTAGCCTTTGTCACACTTTTTCCCCTCGATTATTGAATTTTGCGTGCCGTTTTCAGGTTTTATCCGTGGTTTTCAGCAACCCAAAGAAATACCGGATAGCGTCTCGCATTGTAAAACGTTGCCGTTAGCGTTGTTTCCGGCATCCGGGTATACCTTCTGCAATGCAAAGGAGGGGTAGCGATGTGGCGATGGATAAGCGGGTTAATGCTGTTGTGGTGTGGCTATGGCGCGGCGGTGTGTCCGGTGTGGTCGCAGGCAAAAGCAGAAAAAGAGATGGCGTCGTTAAGTGCGCAAATCAAACGCTGGGATGAGGCTTACTGGAAGCAGGGCGTGAGTGAGATCAACGACGAGGTTTACGACCAGCTTCACGGGCGGTTAACGCAGTGGCAGCGCTGTTTTGGCGGTGAGCCTGCAGAAGAAAAACTTCCCGCGCTGGCGGGGAGCGTTAAACATCCTGTTGCGCATACAGGCGTGCACAAAGTGGCCAGCAAAGAGGAACTGAGACAGTGGATGGGTGCCCGACAGCATCTTTGGCTGCAGCCCAAAGTTGACGGAGTGGCGGTAACGCTGGTCTATCGTGACGGGAAGCTAGCTCAGGCCATCAGTCGCGGAGATGGCCTGAAAGGGGAAGACTGGACCGGAAAGGTGCGTTTAATCCCGTCTGTTCCACAAACGCTCACCGGCGCGCTGGCGAACAGCGTCCTACAGGGCGAGCTTTTCTGGTTAAGCGAAAGCCACATTCAGCGGCAAATGGGCGGAATGAACGCGCGCGCAAAGGTGGCGGGGGCGATGATGCGGCAAAAGGATAACGCGCTATTGAGCAAGATCGGCGTATTCATCAGGGCCTGGCCGGACGGACCGAAAGAGATGCGGACAGCTCTGGCTGAACTGTCTCAGGCCGGATTTACGCTTTCGGAACGCTATACGCTTCCCGCCGAATCTGTTGATGTCGTTGAGAAACAGCGCGAGGCCTGGCACGTGACCGCATTACCCTTTGCCACGGATGGCATTGTGGTGCGCTCGGAGGATGAACCCGCGGGCGAAGGTTGGTTACCGGGAGAAGGCAACTGGGTTGTCGCGTGGAAATATTCTCCTGCAGCCCAGGTGGCTGAGGTGAGCGGCATTCAATTTTCCGTGGGGCGAACGGGCAAAATTTCCGTTGTAGCCGCGCTGGAACCGGTGCAGCTGGATGATAAACAGGTGCAGCGGGTGAGTCTGGGTTCGGTTGGGCGCTGGCAGAGGCTGGATATTGCTCCGGGAGATCAAATACAGATCAGCCTGGCCGGTCAGGGTATCCCCCGGTTTGATAAGGTCCTCTGGCGCGGGACTGACAGGCATAAGCCAGAGCCGCCGGCCCCGCGTTATCATGCGCTTAGCTGTTTCTATGCTTCGCCGGAGTGTATGGAGCAGTTCTTTGCCCGGCTGACGTGGCTCAGCTCAAAGCAGGTATTCAATATCGAAGGATTAGGCGAGTCTGGCTGGCGAACCCTCTGGCGCGCGCATCATTTTGACCATCTCTTTTCATGGCTGTTATTAACTCAGGAACAGCTGCAGGCTACCCCGGGCTTTTCCTCTGCGCGCGGGCTCGCGCTCTGGCACCGATTTAATCTGGTGCGCGAGAAGCCGTTTACCCGCTGGCTTATGGCTTTGGGTGTTCCATTGACTCAGTCTTCACTGAAGGCGATGGGAGACATATCGTGGCAGAAGATGATCGGACGTAACGCAAAGGACTGGCAGACCCTGCCGGGGACGGGCGAGGAGAAAGCGCGACAGATCGTTAACTGGATACACGCGCCTCAGATTGATGTGCTGGCGAAATGGCTCGCTGCACAGCACATCAACGGGTTCTGAAGCTAGTGTGCGCTGTGTTTGTAATGAAAAACGGGCAGTCCGAGCTTCAGACGCAGCGCCAGCATGCGGGCCGTAAAGCCAAACAGCAGCGTAGAGATGACCACCACATCATGGTTCGAAACGTAATGCTGCAGAGCGATATACAGTACCGCTGCGGCGAAGGAGATGCCGGCATACAGCTCTTTTTGAAAGACCAGGGGAATACGTTTGCAGAACATATCGCGCAGTACGCCGCCGAACACCCCCGTGACCACCGCAGCAATGGTGGCGATAACCGGCCCTTCACCCATATCGAGCGCGATTTGCGCGCCGATGATTGAAAAGACGATCAGCCCCAGCGCATCCAGCACCAGGAACAGGCGCCGAAGGTGCGGCATAACGGGTGCAACGATGGTGGTTAATACAGCCGCCGTCGCCACGATAATTACGTACTCAGGGTGTTTAACCCATCCGAGCGGGTAATGGCCAAGCAGGATATCGCGCACGGAACCGCCGCCCAGCGCGGTCGCGGTAGCAATAATGATTACGCCGAAGGTGTCCATACGGCGACGTCCGGCGGCCAGTGCGCCGGTCATGGCTTCTGCGGTGATGCCAATAAGATAAAGAATGTGAAGCAGCATAGACCCTCCGGTGTGAACGCGTGGAGGTTAGCGATTTGTGCGCAAGATCACGATTGAGATTTTCTAAGGCGAGTCGGTTTGCCCTATAAATTTTTATCACATTTTACTGTACATGCTTGATGAAAGAAGGTGTGGCGGTAAAGCGATAGCAGAGAAGGATTAGAAATAGTAATGGGTGGTGCGGTTTACACCACCCGAAAGGCATCACTCGATATTCTGGATCTGCTCGCGCATCTGTTCAATCAGCACTTTGAGCTCAATCGCTGAATTGGTCACTTCTGCGTTGATCGACTTAGACGCCAGGGTGTTCGACTCGCGGTTGAACTCCTGCATCATAAAGTCCAGGCGGCGGCCGACAGCTTCTTTCTTCTTCAGAATGTTGTAGGTCTCTTTGACGTGCGCTTCCAGACGGTCCAGCTCTTCAGCGACATCAATACGCTGCGCCATCAGCACCAGCTCTTGTTCCAGACGGGTGTTTTCCAGCTGAACTTCCGCTTCTTCCAGTTTGGCGACAAGGCGCTCGCGCTGCCATTGCAGCACTTCCGGCATATGGGCGCGGACTTTGGCTACTTCGGCGCTTACGCCTTCAAGACGCTGCTCAATCATCGCTTTCAGCGCCTGGCCTTCGGTTTCGCGGGCAACGATAAAGTCGTCCAGCGTGCCGTCGAGGGCTGCCAGGATTTCAGCGGCAATGGCGTCCAGATCCTGCTCACCGGCGGCCATAACCCCAGGCCAGCGCAGAATATCAACCGGGTTGATTTCGCCTTCATCGCTCTGCATTTTGACCCAGTTCGCCGCATTGACGAGCTGTTTCGCCAGTTTTTCGTTAAGGATGAGTTCGCCCTGCGCGCTGGCATCGGGCTCAAAGCGCAGGTTACATTCCACTTTCCCGCGCGTCAGACGTGTACGGATACGTTCACGTACAACAGGCTCAAGGCTGCGGAACTGCTCCGGCATACGGAAATACGTTTCCAGGTAACGCTGGTTTACCGAGCGCATTTCCCATGTGGCGCTACCCCAGCTACCCTTGATTTCACGCCGGGCGTAGGCGGTCATACTGCGGATCATAGACATTCCCGTTTTTAAAGGAGAGATGGGGGGATTATAGCTTTCGGGGGCTTCACAGGATAGGAATAAGCGCCCTTTATCCGTATAATGCGCAGCCACATTCGTTTCAAGCCGGAGAATCCATCATGCGTCCATCAGGCCGTAGCGCCAATCAGGTGCGTCCCGTCACCCTGACCCGTAACTATACAAAACACGCTGAAGGCTCCGTGCTGGTTGAGTTTGGTGACACTAAAGTACTGTGCACCGCCTCCATCGAAGAAGGCGTTCCGCGCTTCCTTAAAGGTCAGGGTCAGGGCTGGATCACTGCTGAATACGGCATGCTGCCGCGTGCGACCCATACCCGTAACGCCCGTGAAGCGGCAAAAGGTAAGCAGGGCGGCCGTACCATGGAAATTCAGCGCCTGATCGCGCGTGCGCTGCGCGCCGCCGTCGATCTGAAAGTTCTCGGTGAATTCACCATCACGCTGGACTGCGACGTGATTCAGGCAGACGGCGGTACGCGTACCGCGTCCATTACCGGTGCCTGCGTGGCGCTGGTGGATGCCCTGAATAAGCTGGTTGCGGCCGGCAAGCTGAAAACCAACCCAATGAAGGGTATGGTTGCGGCGGTTTCCGTGGGTATCGTTAACGGCGAAGCGCTTTGCGATCTGGAATACGTTGAAGATTCCGCAGCCGAAACCGACATGAACGTGGTGATGACCGAAGACGGTCGCATCATTGAGGTGCAGGGCACGGCGGAAGGCGAGCCGTTCACCCACGAAGAGCTTCTCTCCCTGCTGGCGTTGGCCCGAGGGGGAATCGAATCCATTGTAACGACGCAGAAAGCGGCGTTAGAAAATTGATTTTAAAGGCGACCAATGAGTCGCCTTTTTTTTGCCTGTAAGACAGAAAAACCAAAGGAGCAAATCCATGAAATCGTATCAGCGCCAGTTTATTGAGTTTGCGCTTAACAAGCAGGTACTTAAGTTTGGCGAATTTACGCTGAAATCCGGGCGCAAAAGTCCCTATTTCTTCAACGCCGGGCTGTTTAATACCGGGCGCGATCTGGCATTGTTAGGCCGTTTCTATGCCGAAGCGCTGGTGGATTCCGGGATGGATTTTGACCTGCTGTTTGGTCCGGCCTATAAAGGCATTCCGATTGCGACCACCACCGCGGTGGCGCTGGCGGAACACCATGACCGCGACGTGCCCTACTGCTTCAACCGCAAAGAGGCCAAAACGCATGGTGAAGGCGGGAATCTGGTCGGCAGCGCGCTGCAGGGCCGCGTCATGCTGGTGGACGATGTGATCACCGCGGGCACGGCAATCCGTGAATCGATGGAGATTATCCAGGCGAACGGTGCGACGCTGGCTGGCGTGCTGATTTCTCTGGATCGCCAGGAGCGTGGTCGTGGTGAAATTTCCGCTATTCAGGAAGTTGAACGCGATTACGGCTGCAAAGTGACGTCGATTATCACCCTGAAAGATCTGATTGCGTATCTGGAAGAGAAGCCGGAGATGGCGGACCATCTGGCAGCGGTAAAAGCGTATCGCGAAACATTCGGGGTTTAATTGCTACGCCCGGTGGCGCTACGCTTACCGGGCCTAACCGCTCGCAGGCCGGATAAGGCGAAGCCGCCATCCGGCGTTGGCATTACTGTAATTGTGCTGCCACTAACGGCCAGCGGGCGTCAAAATCGTCCGTTGGACGGTATTTGAACTCGCTACGCACAAAGCGGGAGAGCATCCCTTCACAAAACGCCAGAATCTGGCTCGCCAGCAGCGTTTCATCAATGCTGTAACCTTCGCCTTCACGCATTTTCTTTTCGCGCAGTACCTGGCGCAGCTGCGCTTCAATACGCTCAAAAAGCTGGTTAATGCGGCCCTGCAGTCTGTCCTGTTCAAACATCAGCGCGTGGCCGGTGAGGATACGCGTTAAGCCCGGATTGCGTTCACCGAAGCCCAGGATTAACAGCACAATCAGACGCAGACGCGCGGTGGTGTCTTTTTCATCTTTCAGAATCAGGTTGATGCGCGTGATCAGGCTGTCTTCAATAAATTCGATCAGGCTGTCGAACATCCGGGTCTTGCTCGGAAAATGACGGTACAGCGCCGCCTCAGACACGCCTACAGAGGCGGCCAGTTTAGCGGTGGTGATGCGTTGACTGCCATCGCTGGATTCAAGCATCAGCGCCAGAGATTGAAGTATTTCTTCGCGACGATTCCTTTTCGCAGTTTGTTTTTCTGCCATGTTACAAAATACCCCTGAAAATAAGCACTTGCCAGGCTGGCATCCACACAGCGACCGCAAACTGGCGTTTGCGGTTTGTTATTGCATTATGACGCTGTGAGATGCGTGTCTGTCGGGCCGTTATTTGCGCCCGGAATGGCCGAAGCCGCCTTCGCCACGGTCGGTGGCGTCAAAGTCTGCCACTAGGTTAAATTCTGCCTGTACCACCGGTACAAAGACCATCTGTGCGATACGCTCGCCCGGTTCAATGGTGAAGCTGTCCTGTCCGCGGTTCCAGACGGAGACCATCAGCTGGCCCTGGTAGTCGGAGTCGATCAGGCCGACCAGGTTACCCAGCACCACGCCGTGCTTATGACCCAGGCCAGAACGCGGCAGGATCACCGCTGCCAGTGACGGGTCAGCAATGTGAATCGCCAGGCCCGTTGGCACCAGGGTAGTGGCGCCCGGCGCCAGCTCTACGGCGTCATCGAGACAGGCGCGCAGGTCAAGACCGGCAGAGCCGGAGGTGGCATAGGTTGGCAGCGGGAACTGCTCGCCAACACGCGGGTCCAGAATCTTAACGTCGATTTTTTTCATCATAACGGGTAACGATCTCGTCGAGTAATTGTTGGCCCAGGAGTTCCTTGCGCTCAAGCGGTAAGACTTTATCTCCATCCTGCCAGAAAAGGTGCAGTGCGTTGCTGTCGCTGTTAAATCCTTGTGTGGCCAGCGATACGTCGTTCGCGCAAATCAAATCGAGGTTTTTGCGGGTACGTTTTTGCCGGGCATATTCTTCCACATTATTCGTTTCTGCGGCAAACCCAACAACGTATGGACGATGGCTTTTTAGTGCGGCGACACCGGCGACAATGTCCGGGTTTTTCACCATTTTCAGTGTTAATTCATCGCCTTGCTTTTTAATTTTTGCCTCGGCGATCGTCTCAGCACGATAGTCTGCAACGGCCGCACAGCCGATAAAAATCTGCTGGCGTTGCGCATGTGCCTGCACGGCGGCTTCCATCTCCAGCGCGGTGGTAACGTCAATGCGCTTCACAAACGCAGGCGTAGGCAGCGATACCGGGCCGCTCACCAGCGTGACGTTCGCGCCGCGTCTTGCGGCGGCGGCGGCAATCGCAAAGCCCATTTTGCCGGAGCTGTGATTGGTGATGTAGCGCACCGGATCCAGCGGCTCGCGCGTGGGGCCCGCGGTAATCATGATGTTGAGATGTTGCAGATCGTTGACAGGCGAAAAATGGGCTGCGGCCATATCAACAATCGTCAGCGGATCAAGCATGCGGCCCGGGCCGACGTCGCCGCAGGCCTGGCTGCCGCTGTCCGGACCCCAGATAAGCAGGCCGCGTGAGGCCAGCGTCTCGAGATTGTGCTGGGTGACCGCGTTACGGTACATCTGCTGGTTCATGGCGGGAACGACGGCAACAGGCGAAGGCGTGGCCAGACAAATGGTGGAGACCAGGTCATTTGCCATACCGGCCGCTACCCGAGCGATTAAATCAGCCGTGGCGGGGGCGAGAATCACCAGGTCTGCCCATTTCCCCAGCTCAATATGGCCCATAGCAGCTTCGGCGGCCGGGTCGAGCAGGCTGTCAGATACCGGATACCCTGAAACCGCCTGCAGGCTCAGGGGAGTGATAAAGGCTTTACCGCCTTCGGTTATCGCGACCCGCACATCTGCGCCGCGCTCGCGCAGACGACGCACCAGCTCCGGCGCTTTGTAGGCAGCAATGCCGCCGCTCACGCCAAGAACGATTTTTTTACCGGCCAGGCTCATCATGATTCTTTCCTGTTGGGTTTCACCAGAGAGCGGGCATTTTATCACAATCCCCAAAACGGGGTGATTTTGTCCTTCGACCACTTTGCGAGGCGCTACGCAAGAACGCAATGTGGCCGTCGAGCGAAGAATTGGCCTGTGGCAGCATGAGGTTAAAAAGGGAGAAAGAACATGGAAGAAGAGGATGAGCAGCTGCTGCCGCGCGAAAAATTGCTGCGCTATGACATCACTCTGTTAAAAGATGATGAACTGCTGGCGCTCTTTTTACGGACCGGAACGCCCGGAAAAACGGTGTTTACGCTGGCAAAAGAGCTGATAGCCCATTTCGGTTCGCTGTACGGTTTACTGACCGCGGATCTGGCGCAGTTTAAGCACGTTGAGGGGATCGGCGTGGCGAAATATGCCCAACTGAGGGGCATTGCTGAACTTGCGCGCCGTTTTTACAATGTCCGTATGGAGGAGGAAGATCCGATCCTGACGCCCGCGATGACGCGCGAATTTGTGCAAAGCCAGTTAACCGATATTGAACGCGAGATCTTTATGGTGATCTTTGTCGATAACAGAAACCGGGTGCTGAAACATAGCTGCCTCTTTGCGGGCACGTTGAGCCACGTTGAGGTGCATCCGCGTGAAATTGTGCGCGAAGCGATAAAAGTGAATGCAGCGGGCGTGATCCTCGCGCATAATCACCCCTCTGGCTGTGCAGAACCGAGCAGAGCTGACAAAGAAATCACCGAGCGCATTATCAAATGCTGTCAATTCATGGACATTCGTGTGCTGGACCATCTGATAATTGGCCGCGGAGAGTACATTTCTTTTGCAGAACATGGCTGGATTTAGGCTATTTCTCGCGATCCATCGGGATCTTTGTCTGTTCGGGACTTGAGCACACCGCCGAGTCAGCGTATACTACGCCACCTTTGAGAATCTCGGGTTTGGCATTTGGGCCTGGCAATCGAGAGTTCACTTAGAACTATGCGATGACCGGGCTGTAAAGCCTGACGAGGCGCCGATACCCCATACGAAGCTCGAGCTAATTTGATTTTTGGAGAATAGACATGTCCCGAGTCTGCCAAGTTACTGGCAAGCGTCCGGTGACCGGTAACAACCGTTCCCACGCACTGAACGCGACTAAACGCCGTTTCCTGCCGAACCTGCACTCTCACCGTTTCTGGGTTGAGAGCGAGAAGCGTTTTGTCACCCTGCGCGTATCTGCTAAAGGTATGCGTGTAATCGATAAGAAAGGCATCGATACAGTTCTGTCTGAACTGCGTGCCCGTGGCGAAAAGTACTAAGTACTTAAAGAGGAAATAAATCATGGCTAAAGGTATTCGCGAGAAAATCAAGCTGGTTTCTTCTGCTGGTACAGGTCACTTCTACACCACCACGAAGAACAAACGTACTAAGCCGGAAAAACTGGAACTGAAAAAATTCGATCCAGTTGTACGCCAGCACGTACTGTACAAAGAAGCTAAAATCAAATAATTTTAGCCTCCTTGTATCGAAAAACCCCGCAACTGCGGGGTTTTTTGCATTCTGTATCTCAACGGAGGAACCATGCCTGAATTACCTGAGGTAGAAACCAGCCGTCGCGGCATTGAGCCCCATCTGGTCGGCGCGACGATTCTTCACGCGGTTGTCCGTAACGGGCGTTTGCGCTGGCCGGTGTCCGATGAGATCCACGCGTTAAGTGACAAACCCGTCCTTAGCGTGCAGCGCCGCGCGAAATACCTGCTGCTGGAGCTGCCCGACGGCTGGATTATTATCCACCTGGGGATGTCCGGCAGCCTGCGCATCCTGACCGAAGAACTGCCTGCGGAAAAACACGACCACGTCGATCTGGTGATGAGCAACGGCAAAGTGCTCCGCTACACCGATCCACGGCGCTTTGGCGCGTGGCTGTGGACGAAAGAGCTGGAAGGGCATAACGTACTTGCGCATCTGGGCCCCGAGCCGCTCTCAGACGCGTTTAACGCGGATTACCTGCAAGCGAAGTGCGCGAAGAAGAAGAGCCCGATTAAGCCCTGGCTGATGGATAATAAGCTGGTGGTCGGCGTGGGGAATATCTATGCCAGCGAATCGCTGTTTGCGGCCGGGATCCACCCCGATCGGCTGGCCTCTTCGCTGTCGGCGCAGGAGTGCGAACTGCTGGTTCGGGTGATTAAAGCCGTATTGCTGCGCTCGATTGAGCAGGGTGGAACAACGCTGAAGGACTTCCTGCAAAGTGACGGCAAGCCGGGCTATTTTGCCCAGGAGCTGCAGGTGTATGGCCGTAAAGGCGAACCGTGCCGAGTCTGCGGCACGCCGGTTATTGCCACAAAGCACGCCCAGCGCGCGACGTTCTACTGCCGTCAGTGCCAGAAATAGGGCTACTTTAGCTTTTCCATCAACGCCTGGTGGACGTTAGCCGGCAGGAAATGGGTGACATCGCCGTGATGACGTGCCACCTCTTTTACCAGCGTGGAAGAGATAAACGACCACTCTTTGGAGGGCATCAGAAACACGCTCTCCAGCTCCGGCATCAGGTGGCGGTTCATGTGGGCCAGCTGCATCTCATACTCGAAGTCTGCCACCGCGCGTAACCCACGAATCAGAATATTGGCCTGCTGGGCGCGGGCGAAGTTAGCCATCAGATCGCTAAACCCGACTACCTCAACATTCGACAGATGCGAAATGGCATCGGTGGCAAGCTGCACGCGCTCGTTGAGGTCAAACATCGGCTTTTTGCTAGGGCTGGCGGCAATCGCCAGGATCACCTTATCGAACATGCACGCCGCACGGGTGATGATATCAAGATGACCGTTGGTGATCGGATCGAAGGTACCCGGATAAATCGCTTTTGTGCTCATGGCTCACGTTTTCTCTGAGTAGCCGCGGCAGAGCGCCCACAGCTCGGTGTATTTGTTGAAAGTATACTGGGCATTCACGACGGCGAGTAACCACCCCTGCTTACCGTCCAGCACGCCACCACGCAGCAGCAGCGTTTTCAGAAACGCGCCCAGCGTGTGGGTGAAAATACCCGTCAGCGAGGCTTTCTTGCCGCGCTGGTGACGCTCCTGCGCCCATGCGGTGGCATAGTTGAGCTGTTTGCGCTGGAAGCTCGCGAAATCACGGCAGGTCAGGTGCAGCAAATCGCCCGCCAGGGGGATGACCTGGGCGCTATCGCAAACCAGGGATTCATGCACCAGGCTGTCGTTGTACTGATAACGCTCGCGCTCGTAGAGGCGCATTACGCGGTCAGGATACCAGCCGCTGTGGCGCATAAAACGGCCAAGGAAATAGTTACGGCGGGCAATGCTGTATACGGCACCCGGCTGGGGCGAGGAAAGCACCGCCTGGATGGCCTGCTGGAGTTCTGGCGTAACGCGCTCGTCAGTATCAAGCATCAGGACATAATCACCGGAAGCAAAACCCTGCGCGCGCTGGCGCTGAATGCCATATCCTTGCCAGTCAGCGTCGATAAACACGTTTGCACCCGCTGCGCGGGCAACGTCCACCGTGTTGTCCGTACTTCCGGCGTCAAGAATGACGATCTCGTCAGCCCAGGCAACCGATGCCAGGCAGTCCGGAAGCAGGTCGGCGGCGTTTTTGGCGATCATCACGACCGACAGACGCGTTGACATTAGTGGCTCCGCTGGGGCAGGTAAGGTTGCAGTAGCTGCAGCAGACGGGTCAGGGCGCCCTGGTTCTGATGCAGCACTTCAACGGCGTGGCGGCCGTACCACAGACGATAATCTTCGTCAGTCAGCAGGGTCGAAACCTCTTTAACCACCGAATCCGCATCGGTCACGGTAATTAAACCATCGGCCTGCTGTAATTTCGCGCAGATATCTTTGAAGTTGAACGTGTGCGGCCCCATCAGCACCGGAATAGCGTGGGCTGCCGGCTCCAGCGGGTTATGACCGCCTCGCTCCACCAGGCTGCCGCCGACAAATGCGAGGTCAGCAATGCCGTACAGCAGCATCAGTTCGCCCATCGTATCGCCAATCACCACCTGGGTGCTGCCGGACGGGATCTCACCGCTGCTGCGCAGCGTGAAGCTGAAACCGCCTTTCTGCACCATTTCACGGGCATCTTTAAAACGCTCCGGATGGCGGGGGACGAGGATCAGCAGTAAATCAGGGAATTTTTCCAGCAGCCTGCGGTGAGCCTGCAGGATGATCTCTTCTTCACCGTCATGGGTGCTGGTCGCAATCCAGACCTGACGACGCGGCGCCCACTGGCGACGCAGCGTGATCGCGCGGGCGGCGAGTTCAGGGGTAACGGAAATATCAAACTTCAGGCTGCCCGTTACCGCAAGCTGGTTGCGTTTGAGGCCCAGAGAGATAAAGCGTGCCGCATCTTCTTCATTCTGCGCGGCAATCAGCGTAATTTTGCTGAGCAGGCGGCGCATAAATTTACCCAGCTTGCCGTAACCTTTCGCCGAGCGCTCTGACAGGCGCGCGTTGGCAATCACCAGCGGGATTTTACGGGCATGAAGGGCGGAAATCATGTTCGGCCACAGTTCGGTTTCCATCACAATCACCAGCTTCGGGCGAACGGTATTCAGGAAACGATTCATGGCGCAGGGCAGATCGTAAGGCAGATAGACGTGCTGCACGTCTTTACCGAAAGCGGATAACGCGCGCTCAGAGCCGGTTGGCGTCATGGTGGTGACGGTGATCGGCAGCGACGGATAGCGGTGACGCAGGGCGCGAACCAGCGGGATCGCCGCCAGCGTTTCACCGACAGAAACGGAATGCAGCAAAATACCGTCCGGTACGACCTTATTGCGGCAGAAGCCATAGCGTTCAGCCCAGCGTTTACGATACGCAGGCGCTTTCCGGCTACGAAGCAACAGTCTCAGCCACACCAGTGGCTGAATGATGTAGAGCAGAGCGGTATACAACAATTCCAAGCGATTATCCGTTTTTTTAGTTTCGGCGGGCAAATTCTAAGCATTTAGGCCAGGTAAAGCTATCTCTTATGCCAGATACCGTTTCAGACGGAAATAACGCCGACCCAGCCGCCAGCGCAAACGCGGACTTTTAGCACTTTTCCAGATGAGCTTCCAGATGCCTGTTTCGAAGAACTCTTTGATAATCATCGATTTCTTCTTTTCATCCTTCATGTTATCGAAGGTATGAATAATGCCCAGCCCCTCTTTGGCAATTTGCCAGTGGCAGGCAGGGATCCCTTTCACCTTATCCGGGTAGCGCTGATTGATGGCATCGAGCATCTGCAGGATTTTCATGTAGTGACGCGCGGAGCGAATCAGCGTGTCGTCATTGTCCGGCATATGGGACACCGATGCAGAGTGAATGTAGTAGTCGTAATAACGTTCACTGGTGTACTGAACCCGCTCAGCCGCGAGCAGGACTTCGGTGGTCCATGGAATATCCTGATGGCGCAGACCGGGTTCGAAACGGAAACCATTCTGACGGATGAAGTCATGGCGATAGATGTTCAGCCAGGTCACGTGAAGGAATTTACGCGAATCCAGCGCCATTTTTAACCACGCAGGGCCAGCCATGACCCCTGTCGAAGCCAGCTTGTCTTCAGGGAAGATCGGGCGTGAGGGTTTCTTGTTATTCTCCCAGACGTAGTTGCCGTTACAGGTGGCGACATCCAGATCCTGCGTGACGGCCATATCCAGCAGCCGCTGGTACATGCCGGGTTTAAAGACATCATCAATATCCGGGAAAGAGAGATATTGACCCGTCGCAGCGGCCAGGCCGGTATTACGCGCGATGGAGACGCCCTGGTTTTGCTGTTCGATAACCTGCAGCTGTGGCAATTCTTCACGCCAGCGTTTGACGATCTCCATCGAGCGGTCGGTAGAGCCATCATTGACGATGATGACTTCCATGCTGTCGATGCGCTGATTCACAAGGCAGGTAAAGAACTGATCAAGGAAAGCTTCACCGTTATAAACGGCAACCACCACGCTTAACAATGGGGCTGAATTTTGCATAAGAAACCTGATTATTTTTGATTGTCGACCAGAGCAATATATTGCTGGCAAATGGCATTGATACCGAACGACGCGATGGTTTCACCGCCCACGACCGGCGGGGCGGTATAAATATCCGCCAGCGTTTTTGCCAGTGATTCGTCGCTTAACTCTGCCAGCCCGCGCGCCAGGTCTCCGGTAAGGATTTCGGCGGGGCCGCCCGGGCAATTTGTACTGACCGGTGGCGTCTGGCAGATAATGGCTTCAACCAGCACATTACCAAAGCCTTCGCAGTCAGAACTTAACACTAAAAGGCGTGCCCCTTTAATCCACGGATAGGGGTTGGAATCGAACGGGCGGAAAACCGTTTTGTTTTCAATACCCAGCTCGACAGCCAGACGTTTAAGTTTTTGAATTTGAGCGTCGGATCCGTTGCCCATCATGACCAGCGTTGTGTCAATTTTACTCAGGGCGAACGCACGCAAAAGGCGGTCGTGGCGCTTGTGCTCATGGAAGCGGCCAACGTGAATAATGTAATCCTTTCCCTGCATTTCAAAGGGCGCATCCGCCAGACGCTGGATTTCAGGAATATCAAAAGGATTATGGATAACCGCTTTGCGCCGAAGAGTAAGCGCCAGCGTCTCGGAAAGATCGTTCAACACGGCGCCTGAGACGGCGACAACGTTGCGGTTTTCGTAGGTATGACGAATTTTAAGGTGTTTAAACCAGCGTGAAAGCCCGCTGCGATGGCGAAGATAGGAGAACGAGAACATGCCATGCACGCAGAACCAGACTTTGTCGCGTTCCAGCACGCGGCTGTGCGCCACAATGCGGTCTGTTTTATGCAGGTGAGAGAACACCACGTCAAATTTGCCGCTGCGCTCGGCCCGCTCAATTGCGCGATCCAGCTGCTGGGCGCGGCGTGGGATCTCCGTCAGCTTCCGCCACGGTTTTTTACATGTATCCTGGACAACCTGATAATCGATGCCTTCCGGGATGGCGTAGTCGCACACTTTCCGCAGAGAGAATAGAGAGACCTGATGCCCCATTTCTATTAACCCACGGGAGAGTGTAAGAACCGTTTTTTCAGCTCCTCCACCGGGTAAACCATCAATAATCATTAGGATGCGCATTTTTAATCCAGTAATTTTTGATAAAGCGAAATAAGCTGACTTGATAGTTTTTCGGGAGTGGCGTCTTTAACACGTTCCCGTGCCGCGCGTCCCATATCGTTATTTTTTTCCAGAGAAGGAATGGCGGATATCGCTTCCTTCAATGTGTTGGTATCAAGCGCGTCACAATAAAATCCGTTCTGGCCTTGCTGAATAAATTCGGCTCCACCGCAGCTCTCTGAAGTAATGACGGGCAAGCCGCAGGCCATCGCTTCAAGAATGACGTTAGGAAAGGGATCATACAGCGTTGGCAACAGTAAACCATCGGATAGCTGATAAAAAGGTAGCGTTTCTTTTTGCATCCCCAGAAAACGGATTTGCCCCTCACAGCCAAGTGAACGGGCAAGGTCGCGATAACGGCTTTCTGCTTTATCCTGTCCAACCACAATCAGCCAGGCCGCTGTTCCAGCGATAGCGCGTATGGCGCTCGCCAGACCTTTTCGTTCAAACCCTGAGCCGACAAAACAGAACACCACGGCATCGGCTGGCAAGCCAAACTGCTGACGCAGCGCGGCGCGCTGTGCTTCCTGGGCCGGAACGAAGCGGCTAGAATCAATAGAATTATAAATCACATGTATTTTATTCGCGTCAATATCAAAATCTTCGATTATTTCGCGTTTGATCATCTCCGCGTTACAGATAACCGCTTTGAGTTCAGGCGCCTGGTACATTTCTCGTTCGGCATGCATCACGTAGCGGTGATAGCGATCAACCATCAGCATCTTTGCACGCCACGCGGGTAGAATGCGCGCGCGCTGCACTAGCCAGCGACGATGCACCCCATCCCCTGCGCGATAGATGTCGCAGCCCGGGATGCGCTCGTGGCTTTGCACAATATCAAACTGCAGTTGCTGCCACAGTGCCCGTGCGGCATGGGCAAAACCACGCTCGCGGCTGATGCGGCCCCACTTATGCGGATCGCAAATGTGGATATGCCAGTCGTCTTGCTTCTCTCCCTGCCACTCACGCGTGATGACGTTGAGTTCTAAATTTTGGTTGCTCAACGCGGTAAGGGCGCGCGAAACGAAGCGTTCCGCGCCGCCATCAGGGCGATATTTTTGGCGAACTATCGCCAGACGATGGTGTTTCATGACAGATATCTCTTTGCAGCGGAGACGACAGCATCCACGGGAATGGCGTCGAGATAGCGTTCTTTCGTTTTGGTATCAATGGCGTCCGGATCGGGGAGCGGGCCGTAGTCGCCAGCCCAGATGACCTGGCCGTTGACCTGCCATGGAGACCAGAACGTCAGTTTGGAAGGGCCAAACAGCGCCACGCAGGGCGTCTGCAGCGCGGCGGCCATATGCATCGGCACGGAGTCCACGCCAATAAACAGCGAGGCGTGATCGATAAGCGATGCCAGCTGGCGCAGCGTCAGCTGACCCGCCAGCGAGACGACGCCGCTCTTTGGCGACGCGGCGAGAATACGATCGACCATCGCCAGCTCTTTTTTGTCCGGCCCCGCGGTGAGCACAACCGTATGCCCATCCTGCTGCAATGCAGTAATGGTTTGCGCCATTTTGTCTTCATCCCAGCATTTAAAGAACCAGCGTGACGTCGGCTGAATCACGATGTAGCGCTCGCCCACACCCGTTTGCGTCAGTCTTTGACGGGCATAATCCCAGTCTTCTGCGGTGTAGGCCATGGTGACGGCAGGCTGCGGCGCGACCGGTAATGGAGAAAGAATGGAGAGGTTTTGCTCAACGGTGTGCAGGGACTGGTGATTCGCAACGGAGACTAATTCACTGTGACAAAAACGCCAGAATGCGTTGTTGCGTTTGTTAAAGGCGAATCCGAGGCGAACCGGCGCGCCGGTGAAGCGGGTGACAATCGCGCTACGCCACTGATCCGCAAGGTTAATCACCAGATGATAATGTTGCTTCCTTAACGCCCGCAGCAGCTGCCACTCTTTTTGAAGATGCTTCAGCGTGCCCAACTGCTTCCATTTACGGTCGATGCCATAAATTGTCCCGATCGCCGGATGCGCGGCGAGCATATCGCGCGTTTCTTCATACAGCAGGACGTCAATCTGCGCCTGCGGCCACTTTTGCCGTAATGAATCAATGACGGGAGTGGTCAGCAACATGTCGCCATGATGGCGGAGTTTGATCAGTAAAATGCGCAAATCAGGCGTGTCAGGTAAGTTATTCATCATCATCTTATCGGCGTTGTACTGATGGCAATTCTAATAGACCTGGTAACGACTTGCACTCTTTCTCCATAATCTCAGGAATTTCCCTGGAAGGGTTTACTCATGCTTTGGAGAGTGCGTAACATAGCGCTAACTTTCCTGTCTTGCGGACTCATTATGAACAAACCAGCGTTTATCATCACGATTGATACTGAAGGCGATAATCTCTGGCAGAACCACCGCGTCATTAAAACGGAAAACGCGCGCTATCTGGCGCGGTTCCAGGCGCTGTGTGAGCGTTTCGGCTTTAAGCCCGTATGGCTGACAAATTATGAGATGGCAATAGAGCCCGTTTTTATCGCATTCGCCAGAGACGTGATTGCCCGCGGTCAGGGGGAAGTGGGGATGCATCTCCACGCATGGAATAGCCCACCGGAGCACGATCTCACGGGAGACGACTGGCGCTGGCAGCCTTACCTGATTGAATTTTCGGATGAGGTGATGCGTGAGAAAGTGCTGTTTATGACCCGCCTGCTTGAAGAGACCTTCCAGACCAAAATGTTAAGCCACCGTGCGGGTCGTTGGGCATTTGATAGCCGCTACGCCAGGTTACTGATTGAGCTGGGCTATCAGGTTGATTGTTCCGTTACGCCGCGCGTGAACTGGCGCAACGCGAAGGGGGCGCCGCAAGGGCATGGCGGAACAAATTATCAGCATTTTCCAGATCACGCCTACTTTATTGATGTTGATGATATCTCCCGTGCAGGCAATAGCCCATTACTCGAAGTGCCGATGAGCATTCAGTATAAACACCCGGCCTGGCTGAACACGGTTAAGCAGGGCTACGATCGCCTGCGCGGCAAATACCGCTCACCCTCTGTTAACTGGCTAAGACCATCCGGCGGTAATGCGGCGCAAATGATTCAGGTCGCACAGCAATCCCTGTCTAAGGGAAGCGAGTACGTGGAGTTTATGCTTCATTCGTCAGAATTTATGCCCGGGGGAAGCCCCACGTTTAAAGATGAGGCAGCGATCGAAGGGCTGTATCAGGATCTGGAAACACTCTTTAGCTGGCTATCCGATAAGACGGTGGGGATGACGCTGGCGGAGTTTTATCAGTACAAGAAAAAATAATGCCCGCGATGCGGGCATTATCACTTACTGGCGTTGTCTGGTTTGTGAAAAGAGTGTACTTAGCGCAAATACGGTGACAAAGAAGATTAAGGCTTCTGAACTCAACAGTATGACGTCCGTCAGGCCATAGAGTAATAAAAGAAGCATAGTTGTTAGCAGCAGGCCGTTTCTATTTTTAAGTGCGTAAGCGATCATCGATATATAGAAGAAGAATAATATCGCCAGCCCGGGGATCCCCTGCAGAGAATACTTTTCTATAAACTCATTGTGCAGGTGCACCCTGATAAACTCGAGTGCGGCCGCGAGATGTGGATGCCCATTATTCACATATCGCTGTGTCCATACTTCGCGGTCTTCAACTGACTGCCCTAAAGGATGAGCCAATCCGTTTTGAATACCCACACTCCACATTGAAAAACGTGCGCCGAGTGAAGTTGCTTCATATCCTTTTTGATAATTTTCTACTTCAGCTTGTGTTTGTTGTATCTTTGGTAAAATTAATGGCTTGTAGCTAACGATAACAATACCTGCCACAATACATAAGAAAATTAGCGTTGATTTAAGGTGAATTCTTCTGAAGTGATAAAGTGTCAGTACAATCGCCAGAAGCAAATAAAGCGCCATTGCGGCACGTGTACCCGTCAAAAGAATGATGAAATAAGATATTAAGATGATGAATCCTGCGGCAACATACAGTTTTATATTTTTCTGAAGGTAAAGGCTGTATACAAACGCCAGTGACAGTACAGAGTAAACATAGGCAGATACGGTCGCACGGTTTATGGCCATCTCTATACGCTCCATACCCTGTGATGCCTGCCATAGGCCATAAACAGTCGCAAATACAAACCCTGTACCAGAGGCATACAAGAAATATTTCTGGAAAGATGCTTTATCAACGTAGGCCTTAAACCGATCAAGATAGAAAACGAGAATACTCGCTAAAATCAATTTTTTGCTGGCGCCAAGATAATCGCTATAAACGTTCAAACCTTCATTATGATATTCATACGTCATATACCAGGCAAGGTTGAGCAATCCAATTAGCAAAATGGGTAGCGCAATGGAAAAGGGACGCAGGGTGATTTTTTTATATTCGCAGGCCAGGCCGATAATGCTGGCATATACTGCAACATAAAAGAATTCTCGTTGTTTACCTGAGCTCAGCAGTGCCAGCGCAAGCGATATAAGGCTCAAAAGCAGCGTAAGCTGATAAAGCCGCAGTTTTACTTTTTCCATAATGCCTCAACAACCCTTTTTTTATAGCTGAAACGAACGTCGCTGGAGAAGAAAAAAGAGAACGAATAGAGTGCTCTTACCCGCTGTTTAACCAGTGTGAGTTGCAGGCCGGTCAGATGTTGCTTGTGGTTACTGTAAATATCAAACCAGTGACAATTAATGAGATGCCTAAATATGTGCGGGAATGTTTTTTCCATTCGTAATGTGCATTCTACCAGCGTAGCGATTTTACTGGCATCCAGACGACTCGATAAGCTGTCGCCACGTTTGATATAATAATAGTGTCCCAGACGTTGATAGACTATTTTACTCGCTTGCATCAGCATGCCAGGAAATACCGCGAAATCTTCATAACAGACCATCGAAGGAATCGGGTTATTTACATACAATTTTCGATGAATGAATTGCCCAATAAGATGCGCCTGAAAATCTTTGTGCTGCAGGAACCGCGTTATTGCCTCATGTTGTGACAAAGCAACAGGCGAGAATCCCTGCCAGTCGGCGGTGATTTTTTTGGTGTCGCGAATTTCCATCAGGCGCGTCAGTAGCATATCAGGTCGCGCTGTTTTGAGGAACGCCACGGCGTCCCGGATGCTACCTGGTTTCAATCGATCATCGCTATCCAGCATGGTAATGTATTCACCTGACGCCAGAGAGACAGCATTGTTTCTGACGTGACCTACATTACGGTACTCAACGTATCGGGATTGCGCATTCGGAAGCGCTGGCAACCACGCCTCAATAATATCTTGCGTTGAGTCAGTAGAACTGTCGTTAAAGATAATGACCTCAACAGCATCGCCCGCATTATCAATCGCGTTTTGCAGGCTTTCGAGCGTTGCGTCAAGCGTATTCTGGGCGTTATGCGCGGCAATAATGATGCTTAGAAAAGCCATAATAATCAGTTTCCCTGAGCATCAGCGGTATATGCGGTTGTATTAGCAGTCGGTAACGCGCAAATAAAATGTCTAATGTTGTCCAGCGATTCATCTGTTACAGAAAAGAGTTCTTCCCGGCTCTGTGAGAAGTAATAGCGTGTTTCAAAAACATACGAGCAAATATTGTCATCATTACCAATCAGTAACACGTTGCCAAGCGGGCGCTGTTCGTAGTGGCAGCAGGGGCCAAACAGTAAGACGACCGGCACGCCTACCGCATCGGCAATGTAAACATTTCCCGAGTCGGACGCGATATAACAATCCATTTTAGAAATGGCCCACGGAAGTTCTTCAAGCGAGATTTTGCCGATCAGATTGATAAAGTTGGGCAGTTCGCCGTAAGCGCGGGTGATGTCGTCCATCCACGATTGTTCATTGGGGGCGCCAAAGACGTAAAATTCGCAGGGCAGGTCGGCGAGACGATCGGCAATTTGCTTCCAGATGACCGGCGGAACGGTTTTCGCTTTATTCCCTGCGGCAACGCTGATGCCGATGCGGATCACGCCGGGTTTATCGAGGATTGCCGGATAGGTCGCGGGTTTGAAAAGTGGCTTTGTCGCGTGCTTTGGCGCGTCTTTCCAGGTCAGCGTACGGTCGGCAAGCTTAAGATAGTTTGTAACCGACAGCGTCTTTCTACCGTGTTCAACGGTACCGTCTGCCGTTGCATAGAAAATCCCGTGATACCACCTGCGGGTGTAGGTGCTTAAAAATTGTTTGTTTTTGGCATTACACGCGGAGGCGAAAAAGAGGTTCACGCTGTTAGGCTGAAGAAGATAGACATTGTCATAGCGGTTCATGATCCGGCAGGCAAAAACCAGCTTTCGCCACAGGTTACGCTTATGCTGCTCGATAAAAAATATCTCGTCGATCGTCTCATCGTGCTTCGCCAGCGCACCTACGCCACGACTGACGAGCACGTCGCTTTTTTGCAGGTATGCCAGAAGGGGCGTTGCATTAACAAAATCGCCAATTTTAGCTGTCTGAATGACCAGGTTTTTACCTGTCTCTTTACGAAACAGCTTCCGGATAAGCTTCACCGGAAAGAGTAAAATCAGCAGAAATACGTAACTCATGCGCTAGATATCCCTGTTGGAAAGCCAACGGCTGCCCTGTAAAAATGAAAAAATCGCATCTGCGCTGATATCCTTTGTTTGCTGGGTGGGGCTGACCATCTGATGCTGGTTTTTACCGTAACCCCCGATCAATCCAGGATCGGTCGGACCAAAAATCGTAATATTCGGGCGATCCAGCGCCGCGGTCAAATGGCTTAGGCCCGTATCAACGGAAACAACAGCATTTGCCCCCGCCAGCTGTGCTGCAACCTGCGCCAGCGTGAGTTTTGGCAAGACCTCAACGTGTGAAAAGCCAGACGCCAGACGCTCTGCACGCTGCCGCTCATGCTCTGCGCCCCACGGGAGTTTAATATGGATGCCGGTGGGTTGCATTAGTTCAATCAGGCTTCGCCAGTGCGTTTCCGGCCAGTGTTTATCGTCGCGCGTTGTGGCATGCAGGAAGACAAGATAAGGCTGAGCACAGGGATCTGTATTACGCAAAAAGTGCTGCGCAATGGCGTAGTCGCCCTGGGCTTCAGGTTTCGCATAGCCCAGGCTTTTTGCAAACAGCTCGCGGGTACGTTCGACGGCATGCTGTTGCTTAGCGATGTGGTGGCGGCGGTTATAGAACAGGCTCGCCAGCGGTTCGCGGGCGGTGTGCCAGTCCATGCCGTGCTTTACGCCATGTGCCAGACGCGTCACCAGCGCCGCGCTTTTCACCAGCCCCTGGGCGTCGATGATAGCGTCGTAATGCTGTGCCCGCACCGCCTCACGAAAGGCTTTGCGTTCGGCTTTAATCGGCGCGGAGAACCACGCTTTGCGCCAGCGGCGAATCGCCACCGGTATCACGCGGTCAACCGCTTCATGCCAGGTGGGGATTTGCGCGAAGCCTTCTTCCACCACCCAGTCAAAACGAATGCCGGGTATGGCCCGCATGGCGTCCGTCAGCGACGGCAGCGTATGCAGAACATCGCCCATGGAAGAGGTTTTAACGATCAGTACCCGCATTCGTTATCCTTCTTCGCTCAACAGCAGTTCGTTAAGCTCTTCGAGCACGCGCGCGGGCGTAATGTCGATCAGGCTCTGATGATAACCTTCTGCGGCATCGCCTTTGCGCACCTTGTGGTAGCCGGTGATCAGGCGAATGACGCGGGCTTTATGTGAAAGCGGCGGCGTGAAGTCCGGGCTGCTTGGGCCATACAGCGCGACCAGAGGGCGGTTGAGCGCAGCGGCGACGTGCATCAGGCCAGAGTCGTTGCTGACCACAGCCTTACAGGCGGCAATCAGAATCACCGCCTGTTCAAGCTGCGTTTCTCCCGCCAGGTTCCGGCACCAGGCCTGCTGTTCATTGCTGAGCGTCGCGAGGATTTCGTTGCCGGCCTCGTGGTCTTTTGCCGAGCCGAACAGGACAATCTGGTAGCCTTCGTCAATCAGCTGTTTTGCCAGCTCCGCATAGTGATAGTGCGGCCAGCGTTTTGCCGGACCGAACTCGGCGCCGGGGCAGAAGCCAATCAACGGGCGTTCAGACGACAGACCAAACGCGTTACAGGTCTGGGATTTTTCACCGTCGTTAACCTGAAGCTGCGGCCAGAGCAGCGGCTGCGGCAGGTCTTTCGCGCTGCGCATCACGCCTTTGTCGTAGGCCAGCGCCACATAGCGCTCCACCATTAATGGCCAGGCCGCTTTATCCAACACCCGCGCATCGTTCAGCAGTCCGTAGCGCATTTCACCGCGCCAGCCGGTGCGGTGTGGGATGCCCGCAAAGAAGGGCACCAGGGCAGATTTAAAGGAGTTTGGCAGAACGTACGCGCGATCGTAGCGCTTCTCGCGCAGGCTATGGCCGAGCTTGCGGCGCTCGCCGATTTCCAGCGCCCCGTGGCCGAGCGGCATCGGGATGGCTTCATTCACTTCCGGCATACGCGATAACAGCGGACGGCACCACGCGGGTGCCATCACGTCGATTATCGCCTGGGGATAACGCGCCTTGAGCGTGCGATAGAGACTTTGCGACATCATCATGTCGCCCACCCATGACGGGCCGATCACCAGAATTTTCATACTTACGCGTCGCGGTTCAGCCAGGCCATATATTCCGTTACCCCTTCGGCAACGGTCTTGAACGGCTTGTCGTAGCCTGCAGCGCGCAGGTTGGTCAGGTCAGCCTGGGTGAACGCCTGATAGCGGCCTTTCAGCTTGTCAGGGAACGGGATGTACTCGATGCTGCCTTTTTTGTGATACGCCAGCGTCGCGTCAGCCACCGCCTGGAAGGATTCCGCACGGCCGGTACCGAGGTTAAAGATGCCGGATACGCCGTTTTCCCAGAACCACAGGTTGACGGCCGCCACGTCGCCCACGTAGACGAAATCGCGCTTAAAGCCGTCGCTGCCTTCGAACAGTTTCGGGCTTTCGCCGTTGTTCAGCTGTGTGTTGAGATGGAACGCCACGCTTGCCATGCTGCCCTTATGGCCTTCGCGCGGTCCGTAGACGTTGAAGTAACGGAAGCCGACGATCTGGGAGTTCGCTTCTGGCAGAACCTGACGCACGTACTCGTCGAACAGGAATTTAGAATAACCGTAGACGTTCAGCGGCTGCTCATATTCGCGGGACTCAATGAAGTCCGAGGTGCGGCCGCCGTAGGTTGCCGCGGAAGAGGCGTACAGGAACGGAATTTCACGCTCCAGGCAGTAGTGCAGGATCTCTTTAGAGTACTGATAGTTGTTGTCCATCATGTACTTGCCGTCCCACTCTGTGGTGGAAGAACACGCCCCTTCGTGGAAGATGGCTTCGATCTCGCCAAACTCTTCGCCTGCCATAATCTGGATAAGGAAATCTTCTTTATCCATGTAGTCAGCGATGTTCAGATCTACCAGGTTGACGAACTTGGTGCCGTCTTTCAGGTTGTCAACCACCAGGATGTCGGTGATGCCTTTGTCATTGAGAGCCTTAACAATATTGCTGCCGATAAAGCCCGCGCCGCCGGTAACGATGATCATAACGGTAACCTTTGAAGTGTGGAGCCCGGGCACAATCCCGGACGCTAATGTTTCTATCATATCATCACAATGCCCTGTCTTCAGCCATTCACCGACATAGCGCAAGGGTACGCGTGATTTATGCTGCAAAAACGAGAAGAGATGACGCGTCATCTCGTCATGAACTATAGGTTTGGGTAATATGTCCCGAAATTTGCCGAGTCTGGAGAATTGCAATGCGTGGTGATTTTTATAAACAGTTAAACAGCGACCTCGAGACCGCACGTGCGGAAGGGTTGTTCAAGGAAGAGCGTATTATCACGTCTGCTCAGCAGGCGGACATCACCGTTGCCGACGGCAGCCATGTGATCAACTTTTGTGCGAACAACTATTTAGGTCTGGCGAATCACCCTGAGCTGATTGCCGCTGCAAAAAACGGCATGGATACCCACGGCTTCGGCATGGCCTCCGTACGCTTTATCTGCGGCACGCAGGACAGCCACAAGCAGCTTGAGCAAAAGCTGGCGAGCTTCCTCGTAATGGAAGACGCGATTCTCTACTCCTCCTGCTTCGACGCCAACGGCGGTTTGTTTGAGACCCTGCTCGGCGCAGAAGATGCGATTATCTCCGACGCCCTGAACCACGCCTCCATCATCGACGGCGTGCGCCTGTGTAAAGCGAAGCGATTCCGCTACGCCAACAACGATATGGTCGAGCTGGAAGCACGCCTGAAAGAGGCCCGTGAAGCCGGTGCTCGTCACGTGCTGATCGCCACCGACGGCGTGTTCTCCATGGACGGCGTGATCGCCAACCTGAAGGGCGTGTGTGACCTGGCGGATAAATACGACGCGCTGGTGATGGTCGATGACTCTCACGCCGTGGGTTTTGTCGGCGAAAATGGCCGTGGCTCGCATGAATACTGCGACGTAATGGGCCGCGTGGACATCATCACCGGTACGCTGGGCAAAGCGCTCGGCGGCGCGTCCGGCGGCTATACCGCCGCGCGTAAAGAGGTGGTTGAGTGGCTGCGCCAGCGCTCCCGTCCGTATCTGTTCTCCAACTCTCTGGCGCCGGCGATTGTTGCCGCCTCCATTAAGGTGCTGGAGATGGTGGAGTCCGGTGCTGAGCTGCGCGACCGTCTCTGGTCCAACGCCCGCCTGTTCCGTGAAAAAATGAGCGCCGCAGGGTTCACCCTGGCCGGTGCCGACCATGCCATCATTCCGGTGATGCTGGGCGATGCGGTCGTGGCACAGCAATTTGCCCGCGAGCTGCAGAAAGAAGGGATTTACGTCACCGGGTTCTTCTTCCCGGTGGTGCCAAAAGGTCAGGCGCGTATCCGCACCCAGATGTCTGCGGCGCACACGCCTGAACAAATTGAACGTGCGGTGGAAGCCTTCACCCGCATCGGTAAACAGCTGGGCGTCATTGCCTGAGGACGTGTGATGAAAGCGTTATCCAAACTGAAAGCGGAAGAAGGGATTTGGATGACCGACGTGCCGGAGCCGGAAGTCGGTCATAACGATCTACTGATCAAAATTCGTAAAACGGCTATCTGCGGTACTGACGTTCACATCTACAACTGGGACCAGTGGTCGCAGAAAACCATTCCTGTCCCGATGGTTGTCGGTCACGAATATGTCGGTGAAGTGGTGGGTATCGGCCAGGAAGTGAAAGGCTTCAAAATCGGCGACCGCGTCTCCGGTGAAGGCCATATTACCTGCGGCCACTGTCGTAACTGCCGCGGCGGGCGTACGCACCTGTGTCGTAATACCATCGGCGTGGGCGTAAACCGTCCGGGCTGCTTCGCGGAATATCTGGTGATCCCGGCCTTTAACGCCTTCAAAATCCCGGACAACATTTCTGACGATCTTGCCTCCATCTTTGACCCGTTCGGCAACGCGGTACACACGGCGCTCTCCTTCGATCTGGTGGGTGAAGACGTGCTGGTTTCCGGTGCGGGCCCAATTGGCATCATGGCGGCGGCCGTGGCGAAGCACGTGGGCGCGCGTAACGTCGTGATCACTGACGTGAACGAGTACCGTCTGTCCCTGGCGCGCAAAATGGGCGTCACCCGCGCGGTGGACGTATCGAAAGAGAGCCTGACCGACGTGATGGAAGAGCTGGGCATGACCGAAGGCTTTGACGTGGGGCTGGAGATGTCCGGCGCGCCACCGGCGTTCCGCACCATGCTGGATACCATGAATCACGGTGGCCGTATCGCGATGCTGGGTATCCCGCCGTCAGATATGTCTATCGACTGGAACAAAGTCATCTTCAAGGGGCTGTTCATCAAGGGCATCTATGGCCGCGAAATGTTCGAAACCTGGTACAAGATGGCGGCGCTAATCCAGTCCGGTCTGGATCTGTCCCCGATCATTACTCACCGTTTCTCCATTGATGAGTTCCAGCAGGGCTTTGACGCGATGCGTTCTGGCCAGTCAGGGAAAGTGATCCTGAGCTGGGATTAAACCCACCAGCGGGCACCCGTATAAGCGGGTGCCATCGCGACTTTTGATGGTTTGAATTTTCGGATTTTTCTTGTTATGATTTAATCACTTATTACTCTTTTTCCACACGTTTATTAAGAATAATTACGTCAGGAAGACACTCTCAGGCTGGTCAAAATATTATGTCCACGCACCTTTCGCTGAAGTTAGTTGATACAACTTCACGATTTACTTCTTTTTTAACTCTGGCTATATCTCTCTTAACATTTATTACTATAAATATTTTACACGCCAAATATAATTTAGTAATTAACAGAACGTTTGTTTTTCTGCTGATATTGTTGATGCTCAAGTGCATAGACAATAAATTAATCAGAAATGTACTGGCGATTGTGTTCCTCATTCCGGTTGCGGCAGATGTTTCGCTACAGCTGTTCGCATGGAGAAATTTCGATTCCGCATTTAGTTATGGGTTTGCAATGAGCATAATCCATTCCTCACCGGATGAAGCAAATGCAATGCTTAGCTTGTACTGGCGTGAATGTATTATTTTTATCACACTTTTTGCTTTTTTTATTTATACCGTAAATACGGGCGCATGGCCTGTTGCACAGCAGTTTCGGCGCTGGCCTGCCATTGTGCTTGGTATGACGTTATTGGCTTTTTATGGTCAGGCTTTACAGCATCAGCTAAGGAAAAGCAGCGTCGAAAGTCTGGCACAGCGCGTGGTGCAGGCGACGCCAGTCAGTACAGCAAAAGTTTTTATGCAGGCTATTGAAGATAACGCGGTTATCGCGAGCATTGGTGATCACATTCCTGATTACAAGCTCACGCTTTCGGAGACCGGTATTGAGAACTATGTACTGGTCATCGGTGAGTCTGAGCGAGCGGCGAGCATGGGGATCTACGGTTATCAACGAGATAACACACCAGAGTTGGAAAAGCAGAAATCGCATCTTTTACTGTTCCGTAACGCTGTAGCGCCAGCCCCGGTGACAATTATGGCCGTACCGTTGGCCTTGACCGCTGATAAAGTGAATATTCGCGATCCGCGAAAATATAGTGACAATGTTATAAATATTGCCAATAAAGCAGGCTATGAAACGTATTGGTTTAGTCGTCAGGGCAAAGGCGGGGCGCATAATAACGTCATTACCGGAATCGCTATGAATACAAAACATCATGAATGGATCGAAGGCGGTTACGATGAAGATCTGTTGCCTTTTCTGCAGAATTCATTAAAAACCCCAGGCAAAAAAGTGATCGTCTTGCATTTATATGGCAGTCATGAACCTTCCTGCACGCGTTTTCCGGCCAACCAGGCGGTGTTACAGGGTGATAATGAGGCAGATGACTGTTATGACAACTCGGTACGTTATACAGACACGTTGATGGGCAAGATGTTTAGCATGCTGGAAAATTCGCGTTCTTCAGTCATGTATTTCTCCGATCACGGTTTGACCCGTGAGCCGCAGCGCGCTGTCGTTTACTCTCATGGTAATGTGAATCCTCCCCGCGCGGCTCTGCATATCCCTATGTTTATCTGGTATGGGCAGGTTGATCGGGATAAGCAATACACCGGCGACTATAATACTGTCTGGTCTGCTGAGGATGTGAACACGCTTGCTGAACTGTGGTTGGGGATCCATCGGCAGGGCCAACCTGTAAAGTCGATACAATCCTGGCTTGCCGGTTATGATAAGAATGTCGCAGTACTGGATACAACAGGCAAGACCTATTACTGGAGCGATTTACATTAATCCAGACGCTTCAATAAATAACATCGGTTGTATTCTCTGCCACAAACGGGAACGTAAAACAATAAAAAGGGGCCTGAGGGATCCCCAAAAACATCATTAGTACATCATGATAATATTTCGATAGGCCCTCGCTATATCGGCGTATATCCTGTCGGGGTTCATCCCCGGCAGGAGTTCTGGCGACCGCAGCATGATATTTTCATTCAATATCGGATACGACAGCACCCTGCGTGATTTCTCACTACTCGCCTCGAACCGTCGATTTATTCCCTTCCTTTCAAGGCAATATCCCGCGCCATCTGCCACTCTTCATCCACACAAACTGAAAGGCTGTGTGTAAGGCGAGGTATAAGCTGTTGATAGACGCAGGGAATGTCACTGAACATCAGGTCGCTGTTGAGGTGCCGATCAACTGCAGATATCTGCCGATGCTGGTGAGAGAACGTGAAGCACCGCGCGTCAGAGACACGGCCATATCGAGGAGATCATTTTTACGATACTGGTGAGTGGATTCAGAAAGTGGCTGAAAAATTCATAGTAAACTTGCGTAGCAGGCATAGAGGGGGGACCTTACTTCTTGGTGGAACACAAAGTAGATCACAACCTTCAATGCCTGTGTTTATTTAAGGGGAGCCGTTAGGCCTGTGGCCCCTTTTTTACTGACTCTTTTTCTCTTCGTCCGTCAGGTAACGCACCTTGCGGGTGTAGTCCTGACCTTTGAACAATAGTTTGTTATCCGGCGATTCAAGATACTTCTGCCATTCGGAAAGAGGGAAACCGCCGTGCGCGCCGATCACCTCTTTCGGGACCACGGCTTCCTGCCCGCCAATCTTCTTGGAGACCGGCCAGTTCATCCAGTCGCCCAGATTCACCGTTTTTAAATCCAGCATATCCAGCAGCGCGGCGAGCGGCAGCTGATCGGTTGGCGGCTGCGTGTCGTCCATCAGTTCCCAGGTATCCTGGAACAGCGTCAGCCACAGCGGGCAGATACGGCGCCAGGTCTTTTTGGTTGCCGCAAGAAACGCGCCGTTAACGTGATCGACCAGATACGGACGTACCGTCTCTTTGTAATAGGCCGGCACTTTCTCCGCTGGCGCACCGTCCAGCTTGGCAATCATTTTGCCCTGACGGAAGCTGGAGTAGATGTGCATATCGGCCATCTCGATCTCGGGCATCTTGAGCAGGTTGAGATCGGAATCAATCATCAGGATGCCTTCACCGCGTGCCTGCAGCGGGGCGTTAAGCTTCACCAGACGGCTAAGGTAGATCTGCTTATAGCGGTAACCTTCTTCACGCACCGGAAGATTAAGCGTCACTACGCGGGTTTTAGGCGGCAGTACCCCAAAGGCGGATTCGGGCTGATCGCTGACGATGACGATTTCGCTCACTGCGGTGGCATAACGTTCCGCGAAGGTGGCAGAGAGTAATGCTTCTTCGACGAAATCTGCGCCGGTACACGGGATCACAATCGAATCTACCGCAGCACGTGAGCCCGTTACGGGCAGAGCGCTATAGGGAATGTTGTGTCGCCCGGTGATATGACGATAGCGAGCATTAAGAAATTTAAACATAGTTATCTCGTTTGGTTAGTGCGCGCCAAGCACGGCTTCGACACCGCTGACATAGTTTTCGATGGCATAGGTCTGACAGACGTTCTGGTGGGCAGCCGCAGCCAGTCTGGCCCGCAGCGCCGAATCTGCCCAGATATTGTCCAGATGCTGTGCCAACTGTGACACATCGCTCCAGGGGAAGAGTAGCCCGGTCGAATCATGATCAATCAACTCCGCCGTGCCGGTCACCTGAGACCCAATCACGGGGATATTGAGCAGCATTGCTTCCAGCACCACGCGCGGCAGCCCTTCGCTTTTTGAGGCGAGGATAAAGGCGTCAAACGTCGCGAGGTAATCAAACGGGGTATTCTGAAAACCGGTGAAGATGACGCGGGATTCAATGCCCAGCGCTCGGGCCTGTTCCGCTAAAGCGCGGCGTTCGCCACCTTCGCCGACCAGCACCATTTTCCATTTCGCCTGCGGATGCTTCTGGCTGAACTGTGCCAGCGCCTCCAGGGTGTGGTGGTTTGCTTTGCGGGGAATTAACGACCCGATACTGCCGAACACAAACGTGTCGTCACCGATGTTAAGGTGCTGGCGCATCGCGCGTCGGTCAGGTAATGGCTGGTGGATATCGATGGCGTTATGAACCGTCGTGCACAGTTCGGGCCGGACGCCATGCTGAAGCAAAACGCGCTCAACGCCATGCGAGACGGCGATGATTTTTGCGGCATGGGCATTCACCAGGTTCACCACCGGCGGAGTCAAAACAGGCTCGATGCGGCAGTGCTGAATCAACCGCGCCTGCAGTTTTGCCGCCGCGAGATAGCCTTCCTCATTTGAGCCCGGTTGATTATTCATATAGAGCGTATCGAAACCGCCCTGCATGAAAAGGGCTACGATTTTGCTGACGTTAGGCCTGATGCGCCACATCATATCCACACGACGCGTCAATGCCTTACGGGCGCTGCGTGAGAAAAACAGCAGGCTACGTCCCGCTTCCTTTAACAATTTGGCCCAAACCGGCTGCTGACGTTGAGGGATCACGATGAGCGGAATGCCGATGCCGTTGAGCACCTGGCCGATTGTTTCCCCTTCCGCACGACTATAATCACTGTAAAAACAACAGGTAATATCGAATTTATCGCGATTGATTCGCTTCAGGAGTTCCAGCATACTGTTGGTGCCTCCTCCCCATTCTTTACCCGTATCCAGGAGGAGAATTTTACGTTTGTGCGGCATGTCTGAATCCGTGTGCTACCCTTCATCTGACTGCATTATAAAGAATCTGTTGAAATAAAATAGATTTTTGTCTGTTTCTGTGTTTCAGCAACAGAAAAAACTTCAAGCGTGCTTATTTGAAAAGTGTGATTCTGGACTTAATCGTTTCTACTCATTTACATAGTATTAATAAAATTAATTTAGGCTGCTATTGAGAGTGGGAAAATGTTTAAAATAACGGTCTGCTTATTAACGTTTAATTCTGAAAGATTATTGCACGATGTTATCCCGCCTCTTTTAAAAATAGCGGATGAGGTCGTCGTTGTTGATTCAGGCAGTACGGACAAAACACGATATATTTGTGAGAGCTTTGGACTGCTGCCCTTTTATAAAGAGTTTGGCTGGCATGGCGAACAGATGAACTATGCCATATCCTTAGCCAGCAATGACTGGGTGTTGTGCATCGACAGCGACGAAATTCTTGACCAGGAAACGGTGAATGCCATTTTAACGTTAAAAGCCGGTGATGAGCCCGACTCCGGCACGGCATGGCGAATATGCCGCCACTGGTTTGTTCTGGGTGAAGAAGTCCGTACCCTTTATCCCATTTCCTCTCCCGATTTCCCCGTGCGTCTTTTTAACCGTAAACAATCTCGCTTTAATAACAGGCCGGTAGACGATAAGGTCGAAGGTTTTCTCCGCTCTGAACGTATTCCGGGTTACGTAAAACACGATACATTTCCCACCCTGCATGAGCTTTTTAATAAATTGAATGGTTATACCACCCGCCTGGTGCAATATCACAATATACGCCCCTCTATCGGACGCGGCGTAATCAGCGCCATCGGCGCTTTTTTCAAATGGTATCTGTTTAGCGGTGCCTGGCGTCAGGGCAAGGTGGGGATGGCAACAGGACTGTATGCCACCGCCTATAGCTTTTTGAAGTATTTCAAATCCTGGTATCGGCACCAGGAGAAAAAAGAGCCCGTTGCTAACGAGCAGACGGACTCTCAGATTGCGAAATAAGCGTCAGGCTTTCTTACCCCATCCCTGCCACTGATGCTGGAAATATTGCACCAGCGTACTCTGGCTCACGCTTTCGCCAATCACAGAGAAGAAGCGGGTCGCATAGACCGGTTCAAGCGGCTGCTTCGGTGCACAGCGCTTCACGCCGCGGAACGGATTACGTGGCGTAGTCGGTGCGGGCTGCGCAGAATTCGGCGTAGAGGTATCGACCTGCGGCTCGTTCAGCAGATCGCTCGGACGCACCAGCGTGATGTCGGCAGGCAAGGTCGGCAGCATCTGCTGCAGGACGCGAACGGTAGACGGGTGCGGGTGACCGATGGCAATGGCTGAGCCATTACGACGGGCCAGCTGTATCGCGCGATTAAACTGAACGCGGATATCGGCTTCGTTCTGGGTATCGTCCAGAAACACCTTGCGCTTAATCACCTTGACGCCCGTTCCCTGAGCGGCACGCATCGCCTGGCTATTGCCGATGGTCATGCTGTCGAGGAAGTAGAGGTTGTAACGCTCCAGCGCCTGCATCACTTTCAGCATCCCGTACAGGCTGGACGTCATCGCGCTGCCCATGTGGTTGTTCAGGCCCACGGCATACGGCACTTTGTTGTATGCGTCGCGGATGATGCGCTCGATCTCCTCGCTGCTCATATCCGGGCGCAGGGTGTCTTTTTCCAGCGGCTGCTTGCTGAGCGGCGCCATAGGCAGGTGGATCAGCACCTGATGCCCGCTGTTGTGGGCTTTGGTCGCCATCTCACGCGCGTGAGGAGCATTCGGAAGGACGGCGACAGAGATGGCCGACGGCATCGCCAGCACCTGATTTTCATAATGTGGACGATAACCGAAGTCATCAATCACGATGGCGAGTTTACCTGCATATACCGGTGCAGCCAGCGCCAGCGCGCTGACGACGGAGAAAACGAATCGACGAAATTGAAGCAAAACTTATCTTCCCAACCACGGCTGTGGATTGACCGCCTGACCCTGACGACGAATTTCGAAATAGAGTGACGGGCGGCCCTGACCGCCACTGCTGCCCACAAGTGCGATGGGTTGGCCTGCGCGCACCTGCGTGCCGACGCTGACCAGCGCGCTCTGGTTGTAGCCGTAAAGGCTCATGTCGCCTTTACCGTGTTCGACCACCACCACCAGCCCGTAACCCTGCAGCCAGTCGGCCAGAATCACGCGGCCATCGGCAATGGCTTTCACTTCGCTACCTTCAGACGCACCGATAACGATCCCTTTCCAACGTAGCTCACCCTGCAGCTGTTCGCCATAGCGATGCAGAATTGAACCACGAACGGGCCAGAAGGCCTGACCGCGAGGCGAGCCCAAACCACCGGTACGCGACATCAGGGAACGTTCGCTCTCGCTTGGCTTGTAGGTTGTCCCTTTGCGGGACGCTTCCTGCTGCTTGTCGCGAACGGCCTGCGCCTCGCGAGCCTCTTTTTCGGCGCGCGCTTTCGCCGCGGCTTCCGCACGGGCGATGCTGTTACGCAGTTTGGATTCGTTGGCGCGCATTTCGCTCAGCTGGCTCTGGCCTTCCTGAATGGAGGATTCAAGGCCAGAAAGGGTTTTCTTACGCTCGTTCCGGGCCTGCTCAAGCTTCGCCTGCTGGGCCTGCTGATCGTAGAGCAGCGTCTGCTGCTGGCTCTGCTTCTCTTCCAGCTCGGCTTTTTGCGTGGAGACCTCTTCGCGCGTCTGCTTCAGCTGCGCGATCGTCTCCTGACGTGCCTGGTTGAGGTAGCCAAAGTAGGCCTGCAGGCGCTGGCCGCGCTGGCTCTCTTCGCCGCTGAGGATTAGCTGGAGTCCGGTATGTTCACCCTGGCGGAATGCGGCATCAAGCTGAGCGGCAAGATTGCGCTCCTGCGCATCACGCTGGCGCTCCAGTTTGGCTATCGACGCGTTCATTTCGTCGATCTGCTTATTCAACTGGGCGAGGGTGTTTTGCGTTTCACGAAGTTTTCGCGTGGCGGCGGAGATCGCCTCTTCCTGCTGCTTAAGCTGGGCGAGCAGGGTGGCGCGCTGCTGTTGCTGCTGGCGTACCGCGCGCTCTTTGGCGGCGATATCGGCCTGAATGGATTTTAGCTGGTCGCGGTCATCCGCGTGGGCGGATGCGGCGCACAGCAATACGCCAGCGCTGAGCGCGCTGGCGTAAAACAGAGGTCTGACTGATAACCTAAGCGGCTTCACGACCCATGTGACTGAAAAAATCGCCTTTCCCCTCATGGGGAGCGATTATTCCACGATGAACAGCGGCTTACCAGTCATCTCTTCAGGGATCGGCATCCCCATTAGCGACAGCATGGTTGGCGCGATGTCAGAAAGCTTGCCGCCTTCCACTGCTTTCAGGGATTTATCACCCACATAGATCAGCGGAACAGGCAGGTTGGTATGGGCGGTGTGCGCCTGGCCGGTCGCCGGGTCGCGCATCTGTTCAGCGTTACCGTGGTCAGCGGTGATCAGCAGCTGGCCGCCAACGGATTCCACCGCTTTCGCCACCTGTTCAACGCAGTGGTCCAGCGCTTCAACCGCTTTCACCGCCGCTTCCATCACCCCGGTATGACCGACCATATCGCCGTTCGGGTAGTTACAGATGATGGTGTCGTACTTGCCGCTCTCGATGGCCGCAACCAGTTTTTCCGTCAGCTCGGCAGAGCTCATTTCTGGCTGCAGATCGTAGGTGGCGACTTTCGGGGAGTTGATCAGAATGCGGTCTTCGCCTTTGAACGGTTCTTCAACGCCGCCGTTAAAGAAGAAGGTCACGTGCGCGTATTTTTCCGTTTCGGAAATACGCAGCTGCGTTTTGTCGTTCTTCGCCATCCACTCGCCGAAGGTATTGGCCAGCGAGGCGGGTGGGTACGCGCATGGCGCTTTGATGTCTGCCGCGTATTCGGTCAGCTGGATGAAGTCGAGGTTTACCACTTTCTTACGGGCAAAACCGTCGAAGTCGCTGTTGACGAACGCACGGGTGATTTCGCGCGCGCGGTCAGCGCGGAAGTTCATGAAGATCAGCGCGTCGCCATCTTCCATGGCGGCATCGGCCTGGCCTTCAGCGCGAATCACGGAGGCTTTCACGAATTCGTCGTTTTCATCACGCGCATAAGCCGCTTCCAGCGCTTCAACGGCGGTCGCGAACTGGAATTCACCTTTTGCCAGGGTCAACAGGTCATAGGCCTGTTCAACGCGATCCCAGCGGTTGTCGCGGTCCATGGCGTAGTAACGACCAATGATGGAGGCGACGCGGCCTTTACCTAGCGCGGCGAATTTCTCTTCGAAGGCTTGCAGAGAGCCTTTTGCGCTGCGCGGTGGCGTATCGCGACCGTCCAGGAAGGCGTGCAGATAGATTTTTTCCGCACCGCGCTCGGCGGCCAGTTCAACCATCGCCATGATGTGATCTTCGTGGCTGTGGACGCCGCCAGCAGAGAGCAGGCCCATAATGTGAACGGCATTGCCAGCGGCAACGGCTTTATCAACCGCGCCAGTCAGCGTCGGGTTGGAGAAGAAGGTGCGTTCTTTGATTTCAACGTCCAGACGCGTCAGGTCCTGATACACGATACGCCCGGCGCCCAGGTTAACGTGACCGACTTCGGAGTTGCCCATCTGGCGGTCCGGCAGGCCCACTTCCAGGCCAGACGCGTCAATCAGCGTATGCGGACGTTTCGCCCACAGCGCATCCATGAAGGGAGTTTTGGCGTTGAAAATAGCGTTATCCTGGCTGTCTTCACGGTAGCCATAGCCATCCAGAATCACCAGTACCATAGGTTTTTTAGAAACCGACATTGCGACAACCTCATGCTCAAGAGTCAAAATTTGCGTAATTTTACTACAGCTGAATCGATCAAATAGCCGCAGAAGATCAAAGAAAGCGCGGAGGAAAAGTGGCGACCAGACCATTTTGAGGCATTTTTTTAGGTGGCATGCCGCAGAAAATGGATTAGGTTAAGGTCGCTGGCTGTATTTGCCACAACGCACAGGTATACTCCTGTCCTGGTTTTTTTATCACTTAGTCGGGAGTAGTTACCCTCCATGCAAGAAATTATGCAATTCGTTAGCCGCCATCCGGTTCTGAGCATCGCGTGGATTGGCCTGCTGGCTGCTGTGCTGTTCACCACATTTAAGAGCCTGACGTCTAAGATTAAGGTTATCACCCGTGGTGAAGCGACGCGTCTGATTAACAAAGAAGATGCCGTCGTGGTCGATCTGCGTCAGCGTGACGATTTCCGTAAAGGCCACATTGCGGGCGCAATCAACCTGCTGCCAGCGGAAATCAAAGCGAACAACGTCGGTGAGCTTGAAAAACACAAAGCCCAGCCGATTATCGTTGTGGATGCGACCGGCATGCAGGCACAGGAATCTGCCAGCGCGCTGCATAAAGCAGGCTTCGAAAACGTAACGGTGCTGAAAGAAGGTATTTCCGGCTGGAGCGGGGAAAATCTTCCTTTGGTGCGCGGTAAATAAGGAGTTCAGTCATGGCCCATATTGAGATCTATACCAAAGCGACGTGCCCGTTCTGCCATCGTGCGAAAGCGCTGCTGAACAGCAAAGGCGTCACGTTCCAGGAACTGCCGATCGACGGTGACGCCGTCAAACGCGAAGAGATGATTCAACGTAGTGGCCGCACGACGGTCCCACAGATTTTTATTGATGCGCAGCACATTGGCGGCTGTGATGACTTGTATGCGCTCGACGCCCGTGGTGGACTCGATCCGCTGCTGAGCTAAGAGACTTTAGGACAATTAAAAAGGGTATTTCCATGTCAGAACAAAACAACACCGAGATGACTTTCCAGATCCAGCGTATCTACACCAAGGATGTCTCTTTCGAAGCGCCAAATGCGCCACATGTTTTCCAGAAAGATTGGCAGCCAGAGGTTAAACTTGATCTGGATACCGCATCTACCCAGCTGGCAGATGACGTGTATGAAGTCGTGCTGCGTGTGACTGTTACCGCCTCTCTGGGCGAAGAAACCGCGTTCCTGTGTGAAGTTCAGCAGGGCGGTATCTTCTCTATCGGCGGTATTGAAGGCAACCAGATGGCGCATTGCCTGGGCGCGTACTGCCCGAACATTCTGTTCCCGTATGCGCGTGAATGCATCACCAGCCTGGTTTCTCGCGGTACATTCCCGCAACTGAACCTTGCGCCAGTTAACTTTGATGCGCTGTTCATGAACTATCTGCAGCAGCAGGCTGGCGAAGGTGCTGAACAACATCAGGATGCCTGATGAGCACTGTTAATGCGTCAATGACTGTGATCGGTGCCGGTTCATACGGCACCGCTCTTGCCATCACGCTGGCAAGAAATGGTCACGAGGTGGTTCTCTGGGGCCACGACCCAAAACATATCGCCACGCTGCAGCGCGATCGTTGCAACGTCGCGTTTCTTCCGGACGTTCCGTTCCCTGACTCTCTGCACCTTGAAAGCGACCTCGCGACCGCGCTGGCGGCCAGCCGCAACATTCTGATTGTGGTGCCGAGCCATGTCTTCGGCGACGTGCTCCGCCAGATTAAGCCGCTGATGCGCCCGGATGCGCGCATTGTCTGGGCGACAAAAGGACTGGAAGCCGAAACCGGACGCCTGCTGCAGGACGTTGCCCGCGAAGCGCTGGGCGATGCGATCCCGCTGGCGGTCATCTCCGGCCCGACCTTTGCCAAAGAGCTGGCCGCTGGTCTGCCGACAGCCATTTCGCTGGCCTCCACCGATCCGGCCTTCTCCGACGATCTCCAGCAGCTGCTGCACTGCGGCAAGAGCTTCCGCGTCTACAGCAACCCTGATTTTATCGGCGTGCAGCTGGGCGGGGCGGTGAAGAACGTGATTGCGATTGGTGCCGGAATGTCCGACGGCATAGGTTTTGGTGCCAACGCGCGTACGGCGCTGATCACCCGAGGGCTGACCGAAATGTCGCGCCTGGGCGAAGCGCTGGGTGCCGATCCGGCCACCTTTATGGGGATGGCGGGCCTGGGCGACCTGGTGCTGACCTGTACCGACAACCAGTCTCGTAACCGCCGCTTTGGCATGATGCTCGGACAGGGCAGCGATGTAAAAAGCGCGCAGGAGAAGATTGGTCAGGTGGTTGAAGGCTACCGCAATACCAAAGAAGTCCGCGAGCTGGCGCACCGTTTCGGTGTCGAAATGCCAATAACCGAGGAAATTTATCAGGTATTGTATTGCGGAAAAAATGCGCGCGAGGCAGCATTGACCTTATTAGGTCGTGCGCGCAAGGACGAGCGCAGCAGTAACTAGTCGGAACCGTTGTCACCTGAATGACCCAGCCAGCGCAGAACTGGCTGGTCATTAACTATCGTCTGGAGTAAGCAATGCCGTGTGAAGAACTGGATATCGTCTGGAACAATATTAAAGCCGAAGCCCGGGCGCTGGCCGACTGCGAGCCTATGCTGGCCAGTTTCTACCACGCAACGCTACTCAAGCACGAAAACCTCGGCAGCGCGCTGAGCTATATGCTCGCTAACAAGCTGGCTTCTTCGATCATGCCCGCGATTGCCATTCGTGAAGTGGTGGAAGAGGCTTACGCCGCTGACCCGGAAATGATCGCCTCTGCCGCCTGTGATATCCAGGCCGTGCGCACGCGTGACCCGGCGGTCGATAAATACTCTACGCCGCTGCTGTACCTGAAAGGCTTCCACGCCCTGCAGGCTTACCGCATCGGCCACTGGCTGTGGAATGAAGGCCGCCGCGCGCTGGCAATTTTTCTGCAAAACCAGGTCTCCGTGACGTTCCAGGTTGATATTCACCCGGCGGCGAAGATTGGCCGTGGGATCATGCTCGACCATGCCACAGGCATTGTTGTGGGTGAAACGGCGGTGATTGAAGATGACGTCTCGATCCTGCAGTCGGTCACCCTGGGCGGTACCGGTAAAACCAGCGGCGATCGCCATCCGAAAATTCGTGAAGGGGTGATGATTGGCGCGGGGGCCAAAATCCTCGGCAATATCGAAGTCGGGCGCGGCGCGAAGATTGGCGCAGGTTCGGTTGTGCTTCAGCCCGTACCGCCGCACACCACCGCCGCTGGCGTACCGGCGCGCATCGTTGGCAAGCCAGACAGCGATAAGCCGTCCATGGATATGGATCAGCACTTCAACGGCATTCACCATACCTTTGAGTATGGTGACGGCATCTGAGATTTTGCCCGGTGGCGCTGCGCTTACCGGACCTACCTTAATATGGCGCCGGGGTAACCCAGCTGGCGCCAGGCTTCATATACCACCACCGACACCGCGTTCGACAGGTTCATGCTGCGGCTGTCCGGCATCATCGGAATGCGGATCTTCTGCTCAGCGGGCAGCGCATCCAGAATCGTGGCCGGCAGGCCGCGGGTTTCCGGGCCAAACATCAGATAGTCACCTGCCTGATAGCTCACGGCGCTGTGCGCTGGCGTGCCTTTGGTGGTCAGGGCGAACATGCGCTGCGGCCGCTCAGCTTCCAGAAACGCGGCGTAATCATGGTGGCGAACCACGGCGGTAAATTCATGATAATCCAGCCCCGCGCGGCGCAGGCGCTTGTCGTCCCACGTAAAGCCCATCGGCTCAATAATGTGCAGGCGAAAGCCGGTGTTGGCGCACAGGCGGATAATATTGCCGGTATTTGGCGGAATTTCTGGTTCGAATAAAACGATGTTAAGCATGCTGCCCCCTTAATTGCGGGGGCAGAATAGCAGAAAAGAGCGGAACTACGCGACGCCAGGTTCCTGCGAGCGGCTGTACAGCATTTTGTAGACGGTTGCCGCCGCGGCCACCAGCGCAGGCACGCTGAGGATCATTAAAATACTGTCTGCCTGCCACTGCATGGAAAGCAGCTGGGCGCTGGTCATGGTGCCCGCCACGCCGCCAAAGCGGCCGATGCCCTGCATCCAGGCGATGCCCGTCGCGCGGCACTCGGTAGGGTAAAAGGTGGCGGCCAGGGTCTGCATACCCGACTGCGCGCCGTTCATCGCGATCCCCATCAGGAAAATCAGCCCGCCAAACAGGGCGATATGATTATGCTCAATGCCCAGTAGCAGAATAAGGCCCATCGTCAGCACGAAACCACACGCGACCACCCTGTGCGCTTCCCAGCGGTCCATCATCCAGCCTGCGAGCAGAATGCCTGCGGTGCCGCCGAAGGTGAAAAGCGAGGTGAGCCAGGCGGATTCCGCCAGGGCATAGCCCATCCCCTGCATCAGCGTCGGCATCCAGCTCAGCAGGACGTAGTAGATGACCAGTCCCATAAAATAGGTTATCCACAGCATCAGGGTGCCGGGCAGCCAGGGCATGGAAAATAGCTGCGACACGCTCCCTTTTTTAGAGGGAACTTTCTCCTCCGCCAGGAAAAAGCCCGTGACGCTCTCCAGGGTGCTGCGGGCGAAGCGGCTGGCGATACGGCGGACCTGCATGACGTCCTTCCCGCGCTGCACTAGAAACTTCACCGACTCCGGCAACAGCAGCGCCAGCAGCAGCGTTAACATCAGCGGGGCAATCGCGCCGGTCAGCAGCACGCTTCGCCAGCCGTGGTGGGGAATTAGCCAGGACGAGATCGCGCCGCCGCCCGCCGCCCCCAGAGGGAAGCCGCAGTACATGGTATTGATCGCCATGGCGCGACAGCGCTGGGGGGCGAACTCGGAGATCAGCGTAATGGCGTTCGGCATGGCGGCACCGAGCCCCAGGCCCGTCAGAAAACGCCACAGCGTCAGGGTATTCAGGCTTTGCGCCCAGGCCGTTCCCAGGCTTGCAAGACCGAAGAACAGGCAGGAAAAGACCAGCACGCGCTTGCGTCCGATCCGGTCCGATACCGGACCGGCGACCAGCGCACCCAGCGACAGCCCCAGCAGCGCCGCGCTCAGCACCGGGCCCAGATCCTGCTTGTGGATCCCCCATTCCGCCGACAGCGTAGGCGCGATGTAGCCCATTGCCGCCGTATCAAAGCCGTCGATCGCCAGAACCAGAAAGCCCAGCACAATGAGCAGCCAGTGAAACCCCGAAAAGGGGCTCTCATCGATCACCTGCTGAATATCCACCTTGCCTGAATACGTCATACGCTCCCCTTCGATGTGATGTTGTTTTTGTGTTCTTGTATTTGCTTGTCTATACAATTGCGGACGGCAGGTGGATGTCAAATTTTCTTATCCAATATGTTATCTGGATGTTATTTTTGGCATAAAAAAGCGTCCGAGGGGGAGATCGGACGCGTGAGAAAGAGGGGTTAACGAGGGGAGATTTAAGCCGCGTTTCCCTGAGCAAGCGGAGCCAGCGCCGCCGGTAATTTGCTTAACTCCTGCACCAGAGAGTCTTTGCTGATTTCGCCAATCGTCTTCGCGCCGGTCAGCGTCATTGCCACCTTCATCTCTTTTTCGATCAGGTTAAGCAGGTTCGCCACGCCTGCCTGGCCCGCCGTCGCCAGCGCGTACAGATACGCACGCCCCAGCAGCACGCTGTCGGCACCGAGCGCAATCATGCGCACCACGTCCAGGCCGTTGCGGATGCCGCTGTCGGCCAGGATGGCGATATCGCCTTTCACCGCATCGGCGATGGCCGGCAGGGCGCGAGCGGAGGAGAGCACCCCGTCGAGCTGGCGTCCGCCGTGGTTAGAGACCACAATCCCGTCTGCGCCAAAGCGTACCGCGTCGCGGGCATCTTCCGGATCGAGGATCCCCTTGATCACCATCGGGCCATCCCAGAATTCGCGGATCCACTCGAGGTCTTTCCATGAGATGGACGGATCGAAGTTGTTCGCCAGCCAGCCGATGTAATCCTCCAGTCCGGTCGGTTTACCGAGGTAGGCCGAGATATTGCCCAGGTCGTGCGGGCGACCGTTGAGGCCGACGTCCCACGCCCACTGCGGATGCGTCACCGCCTGCCAGTAGCGGCGCAGGGCGGCATTCGGGCCGCTCATGCCGGAGTGCGCGTCGCGATAGCGCGCGCCGGGGGTTGGCATATCAACGGTAAAGACCAGCGTGGAGCAGCCCGCCGCTTTGGCGCGCTCGAGCGCGTTACGCATAAAGCCGCGATCCCGCAGGACGTACAGCTGGAACCACATTGGCCGCTTGATGGTCGGGGCGACCTCTTCAATCGGACAAACCGAGACGGTAGAGAGGGTAAACGGAATGCCTTTGGCATCCGCCGCGGCGGCGGCCTGCACTTCGCCACGGCGGGCATACATACCGCACAGGCCTACAGGCGCCAGCGCCACGGGCATGGAAAGCGTTTCGTTAAACAGTTTCGTCTCAAGGCTCAGGTCAGACATATTTTTCAGCACGCGCTGGCGCAGGGCCACCTCCGACAGGTCTTCCACGTTGCGGCGAAGGGTGTATTCGGCATACGCCCCGCCGTCGATGTAGTGGAACAGGAACGGGGGCAAAATGCGCTGCGCCGCGGCGCGATAGTCACTGGCTGCTGAAATGATCATGCTTTGTTCTCCCTGGAAATATCACTGTCGCCAGGCAGACGGGTAATACGCGCCTGTCGGGCCTGGTCTTCATCAAATCGTTTAATGGTGGTGTGCACGAAGCCGAGATGCGCCATCATCGCCTTGCGTGCGGCCTCGGCATCACCGGCCAGAATGGCGTTGAGCACCGCCTCGTGCTGCTCTGTGAGCTGGGCAAACACCGGCGGAACCAGATACATGCGCTGGCGGCTCTGCTTCACGGACGATTGCAGCAGGTCGAAGAACCCGCGCATGGTCTGGAGCAGCACCACGTTGTGCGACGCCTCGGCAATCGCCAGGTGAAAACGCACGTCCGCCTGGGAGGCGATATCCGGGTCGCTGCTTTGCGTGGCCTCAAAGCAGGCGACGAGTTTCTCTTTGTCGGCGTCGGTTGCCCGCATGGCCGCGTGCCAGGCGGTACTGGTTTCGATGGCGTGACGCGCTTCCAGGATGTCGAAGCTGTAGTCCGGGTCGTTCTCCATCAGCGTTTTCAACGGCTGAACGATGTTTTGCTCGGACCAGTCGTCATGCTGCCAGCGTACAAAGGTGCCGCCGCCGCGACGGCTCACCAGTACCCCTTCGCTGACCAGCGTCGCCAGCGCCTCGCGCAGGGAATTACGCGACACGCCAAGCTGGGCGGCGAGCTGGCGTTCGGCGGGCAGCTTCATGCCCGCTTCCAGCTGTTGTTCTTCAATCAGCGCCCGCACGCGAGAGGCAATCTCGTCGGACAGGCGTCTGGGCATCACTATCATGGAATCATCCAGGTTAAGACATAGGCCTGCAGGGTGGTGATCGCCCCGACCATGCAGGTGAATATCAGGCTGTGCTTCACGGTAAAGCGGAACAGATCCGACTCTTTACCGACCAGTCCCACCGCCGCGCAGGCAATGGCGATGGATTGCGGAGAGATCATTTTTCCGGTCACGCCGCCGGTGGTGTTTGCGGCCACCAGCAGGACGTCCGACACGCCAATCTGCTGGGCCGCCGTGGCCTGCAGCGCGGCAAACAGGGCGTTAGACGAGGTATCTGACCCGGTCAGGAACACCCCCAGCCAGCCGAGGAACGGCGAGAAGAAGGTGAAGGCGTGGCTGGTATGCGCCAGCGCCAGTGCCAGCGTCGATGACAGGCCGGAGTAGTTGGAGATAAACGCGAACGCCAGCACCATGCCGATGGAGTAAATCGGCAGCATCAGCTCTTTAACGGTCGCCGCAAAGGTCTGCACCGCGGCGGCAGGCTTCATGCGCAGCCACACTACGGAAAGGATCGCGGCAAACAGGATGGCGGTCCCGGTGGCGGAGAACCAGTCGAATTTATAGACCGCAGCATACGGCGTGGCGGCGTGCACCACCGGCGGCATGCGGGCGACCATCTTGTCGAGGAACGGCACGGAAATATTAATCACCATGTCGTACAGCGCGCCGCCCGGTGCGAACAGGGCCTTAAACGGCGGGATGCTCCACAGGGTGACCGTTGCGGTCAGGAACAGGAACGGCGACCAGGCGCGGATCACCTGCCCAGCGGTATAGCCCGTGCGCGCCAGGGTTTGATCGACCTGCGAGGCGCCCATGTCGGCGAAGCGGAAGATACGTACCGGCTGCCAGCGCTTCAGGAACAGCGTCAGGCAGACCAGAGAGACCAGTGAAGAGATAATGTCCGGCAGTTCCGGGCCAAGGAAGTTCGAGCTGAGATACTGGGCAATCGCGAACGAACCGCCTGCCACCATTACCGCAGGCCAGGTCTCCTTCACGCCGCGCCAGCCGTCCATAATCGCCATGATCCAGAACAGGACGATAATGGTCAGGAAGGGCAGCTGGCGGCCTACCATCTGGCCGATCTCAAAGCTGTCCAGCCCGGTAACCTGTCCGGCCACCAGAATTGGGATACCCATCGCGCCAAACGCCACCGGGGCGGTGTTCACAATCAGGCACAGGCCCGCGGCATAGAGTGGGTTAAAGCCGAGCCCCACCAGCAGCGCGGCGGTGATCGCCACCGGTGCGCCAAAGCCTGCCGCCCCTTCCAGAAACGCCCCGAAGGAGAAGCCGACAATCAGCATCTGCAGGCGCTGGTCCGGCGTGATGGAGAGAATCGACGAGCGGATGATGTCGAACTGCCCGGTTTTCACCGAGATTTTATAGACAAAGACCGCCGCGATGATGATCCACGCAATCGGCCACAGGCCGTAGAAGAAACCGTAGACGACGGAGGCCAGCGCGCGATCGACCGGCATTTTGTAGAAGAACAGCGCTACCATCAGGGCGATAGCAACGGTATAGGTCGCGGCAAGGTAGCCCTTCAGCTTGAGCTTAATCAGCGCAAAGAAGAAGAACAGGATCGGCAGCGATGCGATCAGGCTCGACAGCCAGATATTGCCGGCCGGGTCGTAGTTTTGTTGCCAGAGGCTCATGCAGGTCTCCTGGGGACCAGACAGCCTGTGCTGCGGGTGAGTCTCCGCTCAACTCTGCGTCACACGCTGTGTAAAAGTGGTCCTGCCAATGTTGTGTTGTAGGGTTAATGACAATGAATGGTTAACCAGATGTTATGAGCTAGCAATGGTTTTGTGAGCGAAAATAATGGAATTGTGAACCGAGGGAGGATTGATTGCGTTATTGGTTGGACCAATTAACGTGAAGGGGGAACAGAGTAGGCCGGGTAAGCGCAGCGCCACCCGGCATGAAATCAGAACGCCGTCTTACAAAAGCCCGTCATCTCTTTCAGGCCCATTTCGCGGCCAAGCTCGGTCATCGGGTGTACCACCACCAGGCCACGGACGCTTTTCTTCAGCTTGCCCATGTCGGCCTGCTCTTTTTTGGTGATCGCACGGCGGTGCGGCATGCCCATCAGCTTCTGTGCTTCTTTACTCAGCTTCTGGCCTTTCACCTCGCGCAGACGCTCGATTTCGGTTTCCAGCGTGGCGGCTTCTTTTTCCAGCTCGGCGTACTTTTCGGCGGAATCGACCAGCGACAGGCCCGCCATCTGGTGGCGGATCAGATCCAGACGGTCGCTCAGGCGTTTAATTTCGTTCTTTTCGACTTCTTTCATGACAAATAACTCTGAAAACGGGGAATTTACAGGGAAGGATACACCAATGTGAGCAGGCTTACTTCTGAAACGCTTTTTTTAAGCTGATTCGGGAAATCAGCTCAGTCAGGGAGAGAACCATCGTAGAACGGACAACCTGTTGATAACGCAGCTTTTGCATCGCATAGAGCTCAGGATCGCTGTTATCAAAATGGGGAGCAGGGGGCAGCGCGGTAACGCAGTGCAGCTCGCCGAACGGCCCGAGGATCTCATCGTCGGTAAACGTGTACTCGTTACCGTCATGGTTGAGCTCTTCGCGCAGCGCCATTAACAGCTCCGCATCTTCATACTCTTGTCGGTTCAGCACGCCAAGACCATAAATCAGCTTCAGACGCACGGATAAATCGCCCAGCGGTCCGTCGCCGTCCAGTAACGGTTCTACAGCATATTTTACCGCGTAGTCGTCTTTGCGAAACACCTGAAGCACCATGATATTCACCGCCTCGGTTAACAGCTCGACGGCGGCTATCAGGAAACTTCGTACGGTTTTGCCAGCATTCAGACGCTCAAGCACACGATTTTCAAAGGCCTGGGTTTGTTCCATTATTGCCTGCATATCTGACAATCTATAATCTGGGCGCAGGTTAACCTGCGCCGCACTGTGCATCATTTGGTTGCGTTGTATGCGTTAACCGCCTCCACAACCACGTCGCTGTTGGCGTCCAGACCGGAAATCTGTGCCAGCGCAGCCTGCGCGCCTTTGGTATCAATCAGCTGGGCCAGCTCAATCGCCTGCGGGTCCTGCTCGCTGCGGTAGTGCATGGCAGCGGCAATGCCTTTCACCAGGTTAACGTGCGGCAGGCCGTATTCCAGCGTGCCGAGCAGCGGCTTAATCAGACGGTCGCCCGCGCTCAGCTTACGCAGCGGCTGACGGCCCACGCGCTCAACGTCATCTTTCAGATACGGGTTTTCAAAGCGACCGAGAATTTTCTGGATGTATGCTGCGTGTTTATCCGCATCAAAACCGTAGCGTTTGATCAGCACCGCGCCGCTCTCTTCCATTGCCCCTTTTACCACCGCGCGGATCTTCTCATCGAGGATCGCGTCACGAATGGTCTGATGACCGGCCAATTTTCCGAGGTACGCGGTTATAGCATGCCCGGTGTTCAGCGTGAAGAGTTTGCGTTCGACAAATGCCATCAGGTTATCGGTTAATTCCATGCCCGGAATGGTCGGCAGCGCGCCCTTAAACTGGGTTTTATCGACGATCCACTCGCTGAAGGTTTCAACGGTCACTTCCAGCGGGTCGTTGGTGGCGGATTCTGAAGGCGGCACGATGCGATCGACAGCGGAATCCACAAACCCGACGTGCGCTTCAACCCAGGCTTTGTCTTCGTCTGCTACCGCGTTGAGAACGTGGCCTTTCAGCTGCGTGGTGCCGCGCACCATGTTTTCACAGGCGATGATGTTCAGCGGCGTTTCAATACCCTGCGCCTTACGTTTTGCCAGGCCTTTCGCGACCGCAGGGGCGATGCGCTCAAGCACAACCGGGCCCACGGCGGTGGTGACCAGATCGACGCTGGCGATCAGGTCAATCACGTCGTCGCCGATGCTGCTGACCGCGTTGACGCCGGATACCGTCTCAACCTGCTCGTTTTCGCCCACCACGTGAACCTGATAGCTATGACGCGCATTCAGGGCATCCAGGACAACCTGATTCACATCGGCGAACGTCAGGGTAATGCCCGCGTCTGCCAGCAGTTTGCCGATAAAGCCACGACCGATGTTACCTGCGCCAAAATGTAATGCTTTCATAGTGTTAACCTTCATCAATGTTTTTACCCGAGAGGGCTGGGGTGAGGAGCTTTCTCCCCCTCACCCTAGCCCTCTCCCCGGAGGGGAGAGGGAAGAGAACGGACCTACTTGTTCAACAGCGCCAGCACTTCTTCCACGCTGGTGGTATTGGCCAGACGCTCAATAACCGTTTCGTCATCCAGCGCGTTGGTCAGGCTGGTAATCACCTGAATGTGCTCGTTATTGCGAGCGGCGATACCAATCACCAGTCGGGCGATGTCGTCTTCTTCTTCACCGAAGCGCACGCCCTGCGGATACTGACAGAATACGACGCCGGTTTTCAGGACGCGATCTTTCGCTTCAACCGTACCGTGCGGCACCGCGATGGATTCGCCCAGGTAGGTTGGCGTCAGTTTTTCGCGTTCCAGCATCGCATCGACGTATTCAGGCTGAACGTAGCCGCCTTTTACCAGCTGCTCACCGGCAAAGCGAATCGCCTCTTCTTTGGTTGCCGCAGTACGACCGAGGAAGATGTTTTCCGCACCCAGTTTGAACAGGTGGGCATTGCTCTCGTCAAAGCTATCCTGCAGGCTGGAACGCACCTTCACTTCGTTATCTTCGTGACGCTGTGCGGCAACCAGGCGTTCGGTCAGGCTGGTGTACAGACCGCTGTCGAGGAAGTTGGTCAGCGAAATGTGCTGTGCCTGCGGCACCTGGCGCATGGCGCGCTCGGTCAGGTCGCGGTGGGTGATGACCAGGTCAACGTCCGGCGGCAGGCTGTTAATGGCGCTGTTGGTGACGGAGATGTTGGTCAGGCCCGCATCCTGCACTTTCTTGCGCAGCACGCCGGCACCCATTGCGCTGGAACCCATACCGGCGTCGCAGGCAACGATGATTTTACGCACGTGGCTCAGGTCGTTAGACACTTCACCCGCCGCCAGCGGGGTTGCGCCCTTGGATTCGGCTTTCATGTCGTGCATACGGCGGGTTGCCGCTTCGATATCGTCATCTTCTTTCACTTTGCTGGTTTTCAGCAGGATAGAAGAGACCACGAAGGAGACCGCCATGGCCGCACAGATCGCCGCGATGTTGGCGAAGTACGCCCCTTTTGGCGTCATCGCCAGTACCGCCAGGATAGAACCCGGAGAAGCAGGGGAAACCAGGCCGCCGCCCAGCACGCTCAGGGTGAACACGCCGGTCATACCGCCGAGGATAACGGCCAGGATCAGACGCGGGTTCATCAGCACGTACGGGAAGTAAATTTCGTGGATACCGCCCAGGAAGTGGATGATCGCCGCACCGCCAGCAGACTGTTTCGCGCTGCCGCGACCAAAGAACATATACGCCAGCAGGACGCCCATACCCGGACCCGGGTTGGCTTCAATCAGGAAGAAGATGGACTTGCCGAGATCGTGCGACTGCTGGATGCCCAGCGGCGAGAAGATACCGTGGTTGATGGCGTTGTTAAGGAACAGGATTTTCGCCGGTTCAACGAAGATTGACGCCAGCGGCAGCATGTCGTGTGCCACCATGAAGTTAACGCCCGCCGCCAGAATTTTGGACAGCACTTCAACCGCAGGACCAATGCCGAGGAACGCCAGAATCGCGAGGATCATCCCAATGATGCCCGCAGAGAAGTTGTTCACCAGCATTTCGAAGCCGGATTTGATCTTACCATCAACCCAGACGTCGAATTTTTTAATCGCCCAGCCGCCCAGAGGACCGGCAATCATGGCACCGAGGAACATCGGCATATCCGCACCGACAATCACGCCCATTGTGGTGATGGCACCCACGACGCCACCACGGTCACCGCCCACCAGACGACCACCGGTGAAACCGATGAGCAGCGGCAGGAGGTAAGTAATCATTGGGCCAACAAGTTTCGCCAGCGTTTCGTTAGGCAACCACCCTGTCGGAATGAACAATGCGGTGATAATACCCCACGCGATAAACGCGCCGATATTTGGCATCACCATGTTGCTGAGGAAACGACCAAAGCTTTGAACTTTGATCTTGAAATCGGATGACATAAAACACCCCTTCTTCTGTTTACGCTTAGGCTTGCGGCCCGAGGTTTATTGTTAATGAGGCGGCAGAGGTAGCCGGGCCCTGTTCTGATGCTGTGAAATCTGGCACTGAATCGTTCAACTGTCCAGACAGCGGAAATTTGTGTGATGTACGTCACGTAAAGATAGGGGGTGTGGATATCAATGGAGTGATCTTAGTCACAAAATTGATGGGCAAAAAAAATACGATGGCGAGAAAAAAGGCAAAAGTCACGAGTTTGTGTGATTGTTGTCACGTTTTTGTTTGGTGTGTTTGTTTCCGAATTGTGACTAATTTCACAAAATATTTTTATGCAGATTTCTCCGGCTGCGATCGCCAGCAAACTCTGATTTGCGATCGTGGGTTCGAATGGATGCCACACAAAAAGCTAAAAAAAAGGGTCACGAATGTCGTATGGCAAAAAGAACAAAGCTGGATTACGCTCATATTGTAAGGTTACCTCTTTTATTATTCAGGATATATTTTGACACGCTTATAAACTTGCGTGGAGATATTATAAAAACCGATACTCCCCGGCTCTGAAATAGTAAGCACAACCCTGTGTTTATATAAATTAATTAGGTTGCGTACCATTCTATTAATTTAATGAGTAGACGTTGTTTAAGTGAGGAGAATATGTTTCTCAACTATTTTGCGCTGGGCGTATTGATTTTTGTATTTCTGGTTCTTTTTTACGGAATCATCGCTATCCATGACATCCCTTATAATATGGCCAAAAAGCGTAACCACCCGCATGCCGATGCCATTCATACGGCAGGCTGGATTAGCCTGTTTACGCTCCATGCCATCTGGCCGTTCCTGTGGATCTGGGCCACGCTGTACCGCGAAGATCGCGGCTGGGGTATGCAGAACCACATCACAAAGCCGGATGAGGTCCCGGGCATGGATGCGCTTGCCAAACGCGTGGCGGAACTCGAACAAAAGCTGGCCGCGGTAAAGCCCGCTGTTGATAAGAATACGCTGGAGCGCTGATCGTGGATCTGTTGATTATTTTGACCTACGTGGCATTTGCCTGGGCCATCTTTAAACTATTTCGTATTCCGGTTAACCAGTGGACGCTTGCCACCGCAACATTAGGTGGGGTATTTATTGTTGCCGGACTGATTCTGCTAATGAACTATAACCACCCGTATACCTTTACGGCGCAAAAAGCGGTTATTTCTATTCCGATTACGCCGCAGGTGACCGGAGTCGTCAGTGAAGTAACCGATAAAAATAACCAGCTTATTAAAAAAGGCGAGGTGTTATTTAAGCTGGATCCGGGCCGCTACCAGGCGCGGGTCGACAGACTGCAGGCCGACCTGGTGACCGCGACGCATAACATTGACGGTCTGAAAGCGCAGCTTGCAGAAGCCGTCGCCAATACCACCCGCGTCTCCGCGGAGCGCGACCGCCTGTACAAAGATTATCAGCGCTACCTGAAGGGCAGCCAGGCAAAGGTGAATCCGTTCTCTGAAAGCGATATCGACAACGCGCGGCAGAACTATCTGGCACAGGATGCGCTGGTAAAAGGCTCCGTGGCTGAACAGACGCAGATTCAAAGCCAGCTGGACAGCATGGTGAACGGCGAACAGTCGCAGATTGCCTCCTTACGCGCCCAGCTTGCCGAAGCCAAATACAATCTAGATCAGACCGTGGTGCGCGCGCCGAGCAATGGCTATATCACTCAGGTGCTGATTCGTCCGGGAACCTATGCCGCCGCGCTGCCGCTGCGTCCGGTGATGGTCTTTATTCCGGAACAGAAGCGCCAGATCGTGGCGCAGTTCCGCCAGAACTCGCTGCTGCGTCTGAAGCCGGGCGATGAGGCGGAAGTGGTGTTTAACGCGCTGCCGGGCCAGGTGTTCTCCGGTAAGCTCACCAGCGTTCTGCCGGTGGTGCCTGGCGGGTCGTATCAGGCGCAGGGGGCGTTGCAGGCATTGACCGTCACGCCGGGTACGGATGGCGTTCAGGCGCTGATTGAGCTGGAACCCAACGCCGACGTCGATGCCCTGCCGGACGGCATCTATGCCCAGGTGGCGGTTTATTCGGACCATTTCGCCCACGTCTCGGTGATGCGTAAAGTGCTGCTGCGGATGACCAGCTGGATGCACTATCTCTACCTCGATCACTGATTCTTCCCCGGGCAGGAATGCGACACGCATATCTGCCCTTTTTTCATCGCTTGATCCATACTGACTTTTTTCCGGCATCAAGGATCAGGCAATGAAACTTATCGGTAGCTACACCAGTCCCTTCGTGCGAAAAATCTCGATTCTCCTGCTGGAGAAAGGGATTGAATTTGAATTCATCAACGAACAGCCCTACAACGCCGAAAACGGCGTCGCGCAGTACAACCCGCTGGGGAAAGTTCCGGCGCTGGTGACGGACGAGGGGGAATACTGGTTCGACTCCCCGATTATTGCGGAGTATATCGAGCTGCTGGGCGTGGCCCCGGCCATGCTGCCTGCTGACCCAAAAGCAGCGCTGGCGATGAAGCAAATTGAAGCGCTGGCCGACGGTATTATGGATGCGGCACTGACCTCAGTTCGCGAGCAGGCCAGGCCCGCCGCCCAGCAGTCGGAAACGGAACTGTTGCGCCAGCGGGAAAAAATCAGCCGCAGCCTGGACAGGTGCGAACAGCTTATCCAGGAGGGGAAAATCGAGACCGACAGCCTGAACCTGGCGACCATCGCCATCGCCTGCGCCATCGGCTATCTCAACTTCCGCCGCGTGTCCCCGGGCTGGTGCGTCGACCGTCCGCTGCTGGTGAAGCTTGCTGACACGCTGTTTAGCCGCGAGAGCTTTGCCCGTACTGAACCGCCAAAGGCTTGACGCGGGTTATACCCGTCATACTTCAAGCTGCATGTGCGTTGGCTTTCCTCGTTCACCCCAGTCACGTACTCATGTACGCTCCTGGGGATTCACTGCGTCGCCGCCTTCATGCAACTTGAATTATTTAGGGTATATAACACTTCGGCGTCGGAGGCGGTACAATCCCTCCACATGTTAACTCCCTCTCCCGTCGGGAGGGGGGAAGATATTTACTCGCCAGGCGCTTTCATGACTACTCATCATTCGCTGTACAGCCAGATCCCCGCTACCGACCGTCTTCTTCGCGAGCCCCGCATTCATGCTGTTGTTGAGCGTTTCGGCCATACCGCGACGGTTGCGATGTTACGCCAGCTTCAGGATGAAGCCCGCCGCGCGATTCAGGCCGAAAACGCCTTACCCGACTGGTGCGCCGCGTGGGAGCAGGAAGTGGGGCAGAGGCTGGACGAGAAAGCGCAAAGCGCGTTACGCCCGGTGATTAACCTGACCGGTACCGTGCTGCATACCAATCTGGGCCGCGCGCAGCAGGCGGAAGAGGCGGTTGCTGCGGTCGCGCAGGCGATGCGTGCGCCGGTCACGCTGGAGTACGATCTGGACGGTGCCGGGCGCGGGCATCGCGATCGCGCCCTGGCGGACCTCCTGTGCCGGCTGACCGGCGCGGAAGATGCCTGCATCGTGAATAACAACGCTGCGGCGGTGCTGCTGATGCTGGCGGCCACCGCCAGCGGCAAAGAGGTGGTGGTTTCTCGCGGCGAGCTGGTGGAGATTGGCGGGGCGTTTCGCATCCCGGACGTGATGCGCCAGGCGGGCTGTACGCTGCATGAGGTGGGCACCACCAACCGTACCCACGCGAAAGATTATCGCGCGGCGGTGAACGAAAACACCGCCCTGCTGATGAAGGTCCACACCAGCAATTACCAGATTGAAGGCTTTACCAAAACGGTTGAAGAGGCCGAGCTGGCGGCGATGGGGCGCGAGCTCAATATTCCGGTGATTGCCGATCTCGGCAGCGGTTCGCTGGTCGATCTGAGCCGGTACGGCCTGCCAAAAGAACCGATGCCGCAGGAGATGATTACAGCGGGCGTTAGCCTGGTCAGCTTCTCCGGCGACAAGCTGCTGGGCGGGCCGCAGGCCGGGATTATCGTCGGCAAGCGCGAGCTGATTGCGAAGCTGCAGCAGCATCCGCTCAAGCGCGCCCTGCGTGCCGATAAAATGACCCTTGCCGCGCTGGACGCAACGCTGCGGCTCTACCTCCATCCGGAGAAGCTGGCCGACCGCCTGCCCACGCTGCGCCTGTTAACCCGCGATGCCGCCTCGATTCGCGCCCAGGCCGAATTACTTCTGTCGCGCATCGCCCCGCACTACCCCGACTTTGACGTCCGCATTGAGCCCTGCCAGTCGCAGATTGGCAGCGGTTCGCTGCCGGTGGACAGGCTGCCGAGCGAAGCGCTCACCTTTACCCCGCGCGACGGGCGCGGCAGCCACCTGGAAGCCCTGTCGTTGCGCTGGCGCGGCCTGCCGACGCCGGTTATCGGGCGGATTTACGATGGCCGAATGTGGCTGGATCTGCGCTGCCTTGAAGATGAAGCGCGATTTCTGGAGATGATGTTGAAATGATTATTGCCACCGCCGGTCATGTCGACCACGGAAAAACCACGTTGCTGCAGGCCATCACCGGGATAAACGCCGACCGCCTGCCGGAAGAGAAAAAGCGCGGCATGACCATCGATCTGGGCTATGCCTACTGGCCCCAGCCCGATGGCCGCGTGCTGGGGTTTATTGACGTTCCGGGGCATGAAAAGTTTCTGTCCAACATGCTGGCGGGCGTGGGCGGCATCGATCATGCCCTACTGGTGGTGGCCTGCGATGACGGCGTGATGGCGCAAACCCGCGAGCATCTGGCGATCCTGCAGCTGACCGGCAGCCCGCAGCTGACCGTGGCGCTGACCAAAGCCGATCGCGTGGATGACGCCAGAATCAGCGAGGTGCGCGAAGCAGTACAGGCGACCCTGGGCGAGTATGGCTTTGCCGACGCACCGCTATTTGTCACCGTGGCGACGGAAGGCCGCGGTATCGACGAACTTCGCCACCACTTGCAGCAACTTTCACCGCGCGAGCATGCCAGCCATCACCGCTTCCGTCTGGCGATTGACCGCGCATTTACCGTAAAAGGCGCGGGTCTGGTGGTCACCGGTACCGCCTTGAGCGGTGAAGTGAAGGTGGGGGATAGCCTGTGGCTGACGGGGGTGAACAAGCCGATGCGCGTACGCGGCTTACATGCGCAAAACCAGCCCGCAGAGCGCGCTCATGCCGGGCAGCGGATCGCACTGAACATCGCCGGGGATGCGGAAAAAGAGCAGATTAACCGCGGCGACTGGCTGCTGGCCGATGCCCCGCCTGAACCGTCTGAACGCGTCATTGTCTCCCTGCAGGCCAGCGCGCCCCTGACCCAATGGCAGCCGCTGCATATTCACCACGCGGCCAGCCATATCACCGGGCGCGTGTCGCTGCTGGAAAACGACCTTGCCGAACTGGTATTCGATTCCCCGCTCTGGCTGGCAGACAACGATCGTCTGGTCCTGCGGGATATCTCCGCGCGGGAAACGCTTGCCGGGGCGCGGGTGGTCGCGCTTAACCCGCCGCGACGCGGCAAGCGTAAGCCGGAATATCTGCAGTGGCTGGCCGCGCTGGCACAGGCGCCGGATGATAGCGCCGCGCTGCGGGTGCATCTCGATCGCGGCGCGGTAAACCTGAGTGATTTTGCCTGGGCACGCCAGCTGAGCGGGGAAGGCTTACGGCAGCTGACACAAGAGCCGGGCTTTATTCAGGCCGGTAACAGCCTGCTGAACGCCCCGGTTGCCGCACGCTGGCAGCGTAAGATTCTGAACACGCTGGCGACGTATCATGAACAGCATCAGGACGAGCCTGGTCCGGGCCGCGAGCGCCTGCGCCGCATGGCGCTGCCGATGGAAGACGACGCGCTGGTGCTGCTGCTGATCGAAAACATGCGTGAAAGCGGGGTGATAAAAAGCCACCACGGCTGGCTGCACCTGCCGGAGCACAAAGCCGGTTTCACCGCAGAGCAAGAGGCAATATGGCAAAAAGCGGCCCCGCTGTTTGGCGATGAGCCGTGGTGGGTTCGCGACCTGGCCCGGGAAACAAACACCGACGAGCAGATGATGCGTCAGGTATTGCGGCACGCGGCGCAGCAGGGGCTGATAGTCGCGATCGTGAAAGATCGTTATTACCGTAACGATCGGATCGTGGCGTTTGCTAACCTGATCCGCGAGCTGGATCAGGCGCGTGGCTCAACCTGCGCCGCCGATTTCCGCGACCGGCTGAACGTCGGCCGCAAGCTGGCGATTCAGATCCTGGAGTACTTCAACCGCATCGGCTTTACCCGCCGCCGCGGTAACGACCATCTTCTGCGAGATTCGTTATTATTTCCTGAAACTCCGTGACCCCCGTCGTAAACACCGTTACCGGTTGGCGAGAAAATCGCCAGCCGGAACTACCCTTGTTGTACACCAACAGCAAGGAGACTGTCATGACAAACAATCCTCCCTCATCGCGTATCCAGCCTGGCGAGTATGGTTTTCCCCTCAAGCTGAAGCCCCGTTATGACAACTTTATTGGCGGCAACTGGGTCGCTCCCGTCGACGGCGAATACTATTCCAATCTGACCCCGGTGACCGGCCAGCCGCTGTGTGAGATTGCCAGCTCCGGCAAGCGCGATATCGACCTGGCGCTGGATGCGGCGCACAAAGCGAAAGAGAAATGGGCTCAAACCTCCGTGCAGGATCGCGCGGCCATTCTGTTCAAAATCGCCGACCGGATGGAGCAGAATCTGGAGCTGCTGGCGACGGCGGAAACCTGGGACAACGGCAAGCCGATCCGGGAAACGATGGCGGCTGACGTGCCGCTGGCCATCGACCACTTCCGCTATTTTGCCTCCTGTATTCGCGCCCAGGAGGGGGGGATCAGCGAGGTCGACAGCGACACGGTGGCGTACCACTTCCACGAACCGCTGGGCGTGGTGGGGCAAATTATTCCGTGGAACTTCCCGCTGCTGATGGCGAGCTGGAAAATGGCCCCCGCGCTGGCGGCCGGAAACTGTATTGTGCTCAAACCGGCGCGTCTGACCCCGCTCTCGGTGCTGCTGCTGATGGAAATCGTTGGCGATCTCCTGCCGCCGGGCGTGATTAACGTGGTGAACGGTGCGGGCGGCGAGATAGGGGAATATCTGGCGACCTCAAAACGGATCGCCAAAGTGGCGTTTACCGGGTCGACGGAGGTGGGCCAGCAGATCATGCAGTACGCCACGCAGAACATCATCCCGGTGACGCTGGAGCTGGGCGGGAAATCCCCGAACATCTTCTTCGCGGACGTGATGGAGGAAGAAGATGCCTTCTTCGATAAGGCTCTGGAAGGGTTTGCGCTGTTTGCGTTTAACCAGGGCGAAGTCTGTACCTGCCCAAGCCGCGCGCTGGTGCAGGAGTTTATCTATGAGCGCTTTATGGAGCGGGCCATTCGCCGCGTTGAGTCTATCCGCAGCGGTAACCCGCTCGATAACGTGACGCAGATGGGGGCGCAGGTCTCGCACGGGCAGCTGGAAACTATCCTCAACTACATCGATATCGGTAAAAAAGAAGGGGCGGATATTCTCACCGGCGGTCGCCGTAAGGTGCTCGGCGGGGATTTGCAGGAGGGCTATTACCTTGAGCCGACGATCCTGTTTGGTCAGAACAACATGCGCGTCTTCCAGGAGGAAATTTTCGGACCGGTGCTGGCGGTGACCACCTTCAAAACGATGGAGGAAGCGCTGGAGATTGCCAACGACACGCCGTATGGCCTGGGGGCTGGCGTCTGGAGCCGCAACGGTAATCTGGCCTATAAAATGGGCCGAGGCATTCAGGCCGGGCGCGTCTGGACCAACTGCTACCACGCCTATCCGGCACACGCCGCATTTGGCGGTTATAAGCAGTCGGGCATTGGGCGTGAAACCCACAAGATGATGCTGGAACATTACCAGCAGACGAAATGTTTGCTGGTGAGCTACTCCGATAAACCGCTGGGGCTGTTCTAATCGCCCACTTCAGGCCGTCCATAGGCGGCCTGAGCAATTTGCTGGCGCAGGCAGTTCAGAACTCCATCCAGAACGTACTGCACACGCCAGGGCTGGTAGTCGCGTTTGCGAAAAATGGCCGTCAGATCGAGCCACCACTCTTCCTGGTGCGGGAAGCAGGGGACCAGCATCCCGTGCGTTAATTCTTTTTTCAGACTCTCTTTTGGCGCAAAAACAATCCCAAGATTATTTCTCGCCAGTTCCAGGGCCGTCTGCGTATTGTCACAAATATAATTACCGGTCACCCGGTAATCATGTACCTCATTACTGCCATGCACGCGAAAACGCCAGATGTTGGCATCATCGACCAGCATGGAGTCAATGAGAATACAGGAGTGATGAATTAAATCTTCAGGTCCGGTTAAGGGATGGTTATTTAAATACTCTGCGGTTGCGAAGGCCGTGACGGAATATTTTGTCAGAACGCTGGCAACCAGATTTTCATCTTTTGGCTGTGCATAGGTAATTAAAATATCGCAGTCATCCGGAAAGGAAACGCCTTCCGAAAATTCATTCCGATCGAGGTTGTAGGTTTTCAGGGAGATGCGGATATCGCCGATGTCTTCTATCTGGTGGATCACGTGTCGCGCGAGGTAGGTGACGATACCCGTCGGGGCATAGATCGTCACTTTTCCGCGCTTTTCATGCTTATAATCAGCAATGAAATTAACCAGCTGGCTGTTCTTATCCAGCGTGGCATTCACGTAGGGGAGTAATGCTTCACCAAACTGGGTCAGGGACAGCTGGCGGGTGGTGCGCTCAAAAACCTTGAGCCCAACCCGCGTTTCAAAATCAGAGAGATATTTACTGACGTTGGCCTGCGCCATGCCCAGCAGGGCGGCGGCATCACCAATGCTGTGGGTGGCGGCGATGACGGAGATTATTTTTAATTCACGAGGTTTTAGCTGTAATTTGTTCATCATGCACACCCATCTATATGATTTTATATATAATATTATATAAACCGCAGCGTTGCATTGGCAATTTTGTAACCATTATTATGCGCCTCGCTTGTTTGGCATTTAAATGGATTACATGGAATGACTATTAAATACAATTTACTCATCGCGGCCACGTTAATTGCATCAACGTCTGCTATGGCCGGTGAATTTTCACTTGGAGCGGGGGCTGTATTTAATGAGTCTCCTTACAAAGGCTATAACAAAAATACAACCGCAGTACCATTAATTAGCTATGAAGGCGATCGTTTCTATATTCGCCAGACCACGGGCGGATGGATTTTGTGGAAAGATCCAAACAATGAGCTCAGCCTGACCGCCTCATGGATGCCGCTGCATTTCGATCCTGATGACAACGACGACCATCAGATGAAGAAGCTCGATGAACGTAAGGCGTCCGCATTCCTCGGCGGCGCGTACTACCGCCACGAAAGCTGGGGTTCGCTGAAAGTGGCCGTTTCAGGCGATGCGATGGATGAAAGCGGCGGCGTGGTGGGTGAGGTGTCGTACTTCCATCCCATCAGAATGGAACGCCTGACCCTGACGCCTTCTGCTGGCGTGTTCTACAGCGACGAAAGCTATAACGACTACTACTATGGCGTCTCCGGCAGCGAGTCCCGCCGCTCAGGACTGAATCAATACACCGCCGGTGACAGCTGGACGCCATACGTAGGCCTTGCGGCTAAGTATCAGCTAACCGAGAAGCTGTACCTCAACGCCAGCGCGGTTTACACCGTGTTGCCTGACGACGTGAAGAACAGCCCGATGATCGACCGCGACGACAGCTTCGCACTGATGACCGGCATGACCTGGCGTTTCTGATGCGGTAAAGCCGGGTGGCGGCTGCGCCTTACCCGGCCTACGATCGTGCCTGCATTTTTATCTGCAATACAACGTATTCCTTTTTCATTTCTCGATGCTTCTTCCTGTTCTGCCAAAACACGGCTGCACCGATGTTCCTTATGCGCTAATGTGAATCGACCCGATAGCGATGGTGTGTATCATGTGTATAATCATGGAAGGATTGGGATGTGAAAAGTGCGGATGTCATTACTGTTCTGATCGGCCATGGCTGGAAATGTGTCAGAACGAAAGGAAGCCATCATCAGTTTCGCCATCCCGAACATAAAGGGCTGGTTACTGTCCCACATCCTAAGAAGGATATTAAACCGGGCACTCTCGCCCAGATTTGGCGACAGGCGGGAATTAAACACTGATATCAGGAGTAGTTATGTTTTATCCGGCTTACATACATTCTGACTCCGACGGTAGCGCCAGCGGCTTTTTCCCTGACGTTCCAGGCTGTTTTTTTGCAGGTGATTCCCTGGACGACGCTTTTCAGGATGCACGTGATGCGCTAACAGCGCACTTCGAAGCGCTGTTTGAAAGGGATGATGCACTGCCTCTTCCGGGGAATGTGGAAGCGCATCTGGAAAGTCGTCCTGAGGATTTCACAGGCGGGCAATGGCTGTTGGTGGATATTAATATGAGGCAGTTCGACGGGAGGGCCGAGCGCATCAACATCACGATGCCGCGACGTTTGCTGGTAAAGATTGATTCCTTTGTCAGCGAGCATCCTCAGTTCGGTAATCGAAGCGCATTTCTGGCTGAGGCAGCACGTCGCGTGCTGCCTGGGTAAAGATTAACTATAGAGAGCTGCGGTTGCTTTCAGAATATCGGCAAAGGAATATATATCATCTACTGTCGCTATGGGATGGCGCGTTTCGTTTTTTTCTATATCGAAAAGGCCGATGTATTTTTGTGTACGATTAAAATGCAGCCGACAAATGGGTTTGCGATTGTTATCGTCTACCAGGATACCAAAGTAGCTTTTGGTATCTCTGTGAGTTATGCGTGCCGCCTCGAGTACTTCTCTGGTGATAGCTTTAACAATGTGATATCCCTCAAGTTCCTCTATCGTTGTTACCACATCGCTTTCATCTTTATGTTCTTCTTCCTCAACATGTAATGCCTCATTTGGGGTTTCGACGATCGCTGGTGTTATGCTCGTGATGGCTGATTTGAGGCGCTCATTTACCTGATCATTTATGTACTGACTTGCCGCTTTTTTGGTTAAATTTAAAAAAGACTCCCTGACTTTTTGGGTCAGAATTCCATCATAAACGCGGGATGCAAAAAACTTCACAAAGTCATCTTCAGGGTTATTTAGCTGAGAATGTAAGATTTTCTTGATTTGGCTAACATATTTTAATTCACCAGCAGCATTGATAATTGATTCCAGATCAAACGAAGATTTTGTTAATTTTTTTAACTCAGGTATTATATTCTCATCGATGTCAAGAAGGTCTACCTCCAGAAAAGGTTTCTCATCCATTTTATTAGGTGCATCAAGGTCGGTAAAGAATTTGTAATTTTGACCATTGGTAAGAATTGAAATTCTGGCGTTTGTTACATGGAAATATCTGAATAACTGCGATGCATGATTTATATTTAATGGCTCACCAATTTTTTTACATTCAATAAGTATTTGAACGTCATTGTTTTTCATTATGGCGTAATCGATTTTTTCGCCTTTTTTTGTGCCAACGTCACAGATAAATTCAGGAGTCACTTCTGAAGGGTCAAAAACATCATAGCCAAGAACATTATGAATGAATGGCATTACAAAAGCTGTTTTTGTTGCTTCTTCAGTATTAATTACTTCAAGCTGCTGTTTTATTTTATTAGATAATGCATTTAATTTTTCAGTGAATTCCATGGGATATCCTTATTTTTAGCTGTGTGTCTTTATGGAATAACACTAAAATGCACGTCAGACAATGGGGTGTGTGTTCTGATAGATAGCAAAAAAACAATACCGGGGCTTGGATCACATTGTCTTTCAAATATTGATAGTCAGCGAGTTGGTCATCACCCACGCTCGATAAAAATATTATATATTAAGAAAGGATGCATTATTCTTATTTATGTATCATCCATTAAATCCGCATTTCCTTTTCTCCCCTATTTGGCTAACATCCGCCGTCCGGAAACGGCGGTGCAACAAGGAACACATTCATCCCGGATGATCACTGGCCATAATAGGCATTCGCTCCGTGCTTGCGCAGATAATGCTTGTCGAGGAGCTCCTGCTGCATAACCGGAAGCTGTGGCGCGAGCTGGCGCGAAAAGAGGCCCATATAGGCGCACTCTTCCAGCACGACGGCATTATGGACCGCATCGGCAGCGTCTTTACCCCAGGCGAACGGGCCGTGGGAGTGGACCAGCACCGCCGGAATTTGCATCGGGCTTAAGTCGCGCTCCTCGAAGGTTTTGATGATAACTTCACCCGTCTGGTATTCGTATTCTCCCGCAATCTCTGCCGCCGTCATCGGGCGCGTGCAGGGAATGGCCCCGTAGAAATAGTCCGCGTGCGTGGTACCCCAGGCGGGTAGGTCGAGCCCCGCCTGCGACCAGATTGTGGCGTGGCGAGAGTGGGTATGCACGATGCCGCCAATCTCCGGATAACGGCGATACAGCGCAAGATGGGTGGGCGTGTCGGAAGAGGGCTTTTTATTACCCTCGACAACCTGACCCGTGGCGATATTCACCACCACTATATCCTCCGCGGTCATCACGTCGTACTCCACGCCGGAGGGCTTAATCACCATCATGCCGCTTTGGCGGTCCACCGCGCTGACGTTGCCCCAGGTAAAGGTCACCAGCTGGTGGGCGGGCAGCGCCAGGTTTGCTGCCAGCACCTCGGCTTTGAGCTGTTCTAACATGTCATGCCTCCTTCCTGCATACGGGCTTCAATCCAGCGGCGCGCCTGGATAATCTCCAGCACCGGCTCTTTTGCTTTTTCAGTCCACATTTCAATCAAAAACGCGCCGCGATAGTTCAGCTTATTCAGGGTGTGAAAGACGCCGACAAAATCGACGCAGCCTTCGCCAAACGGCACGTCGCGGAACTGTCCGGGGCTTTGCGCGGTAACGGGTTGGGTATCTTTCAGGTGAATCGCCGCAATGCGGTCAATGCCCAGCGTCAGCTCGGCGGTGACGTCGTTGCCCCACGCGCTCAGGTTGCCAACGTCCGGGTAGACGCTGAACCACGGTGAGGCGAGCATCTCATCCCACTTCTTCCATTTGCTAATGGAGTTCATAAACGCGGTATCCATGATCTCCACCGCCAGCATCACCTGTGCGGCGGCGGCCTGCTCCACGGCCCACGCCAGCCCTTCGGCAAAGCGCCGCTGCGTTCCCTCGTCATGCTCTTCGTAATAGACGTCATACCCGGCAAGCTGGATGGTGCGAATGCCCAGGTCACGCGTCAGCCTGATGGCTTTGGTCATGATCTCCCGGGCGCGTTCGCGCACGGTTTCATCCCGGCTGCCAAACGGAAAGCGGCGGTGGGCAGACAGGCACATGGACGGGACAGACACCCCCGTTTCCAGCATCGCTTCAACCATCGAGGCGCGCTGCGCGGTGCTCCAGTCGAGGCGCGATAATCGTTCATCGGTTTCATCGACCGACATCTCGACAAAATCGAACCCGCAGCTTTTTGCCAGTACCAGCCGTTCCGGCCAGGAGAGATCTTTTGGCAGCGCTTTTTCGTAAATCCCTAACGGATGCTGACGCATGGTTACGCTCCCCAGATGTCGCGAATGTGTGAATGGAATTCATGTGCCACCTGCGGTGGGTTGGCTGCGCCCGCCAGCGCGCGCCCGGCGATAAAGGCTTTAACGTTGATCTGCCTGAAGCGCGGCAGATCGGCGGGGGTGATGCCGCCGGTAATCGAAAGCTGTAAACCGATGTCGGAGAGCGCTTTCATTTTTGCGAGATCCGCCTCACCCCACTGCTGGCCGCTCGCCTGCGCGTCGCGCCCGCGGTGATAAATGGCCTGCTTCACGCCAACGCGATGCCATGCGCGAGCATCGTCCAGCGTCCAGTTACCGAAGAGCTCCATCTGGATTTCTCCTCCGCAGCGCTGGGCAACCTCGTGGCCTCGTTCAACGGTCGCCAGCGGCGCGGCGCAGATGATGGTCATCCAGTTCGCCCCCGCACTAAAGGCCTGTTCTGCCAGCGTTTCTCCGGCGTCGGCCACCTTCCAGTCCGCAACGATGATTTTATCCGGGCACTGCTCGCGCAGGGCCCGCACGGCGTTCAGCCCTTCGGTCAGGCACAAAATGGTGCCCGCCTCGACGATATCGACGTGCTCGGAAAGCGTTGCGACGTCGCGCTGCGCGGCCTGAAGAGAGGTATGGTCGAGCGCCAGCTGAAGTAATGGTCGGCTCATAGGTCGTACTCCTTAACACGGGCGTGGTAGCCCTGTAGTGCTGAGATCAGTAACTGGTAGCGGTGATATTTATGCTGGTAGGCCGCATGGGCGCGCATGTCGGGTGCAATGACGCGAATGTCGTGTCGGAGGGCGCTTTGCGCCGCATGGAAGTCGGGATACACGCCGGTGCCGACGAGGGCGGCCAGCGCCGCGCCGGAACAGCCGGTTTCTTCCACCTGCGGCAGTTCAATCGCCAGCCCGCTGACGTCCGCGAGCATTTGCATCCACACGTCCGAATGGGCCGGGCCACCCGTCACGCGCAGGGCATGAACGTGGGTAAAGCGTTCGAGCATGCGGTTGAGGTGGCTCATGTGGCTGAACACCACGCCCTCATACACCGCCTGCAGCAGGTGCGCGCGGGTGTGTAGCGCCTGCATCCCGTAGAAACCGCTGGTCATCTCCAGCCCGGCGTTGCTACCATAGAGGAACGGCAGGAAGAACAGATCGCTTTCCGCTTTCGGCAGGCTGCCAACCGCGCGGTTGATCTCATCGAATGACATGTCGCCCCATTGCGCGGTGAGCCACTCAAGGTTGCCGGACGAGGTCGGGCTGGCTTCGTGAACGATATACTGCTGCGGGTGCACGTAGCGGCCATAGACGTACGGGAAGGGTTCGTTGTCGCGAAGCGTATTGGCAATCCCGCTGGTGACGGCCCAGGTGCCCATCACGGCGTTCAGCGTGTGTGGGTCTTGCAGCCCGGCACAGACTGCGGTGGAAACCACGTCAAACAGTCCACCCACGACGGGCGTGCCCGCCGCGAGACCGGTAAGGGTGGCTGCCTGAGCGGTGATTTCCCCGCAAATTGCTGCTGAACCGACAATCGGCGGCAGAGCGCCGTCAATTTCGCTGATACCGAGCCATCGCGTAAGCTGGGGATCGTATTTCCCGGTATTCATGTTGTAGAGATTGGACTCGGAGATGTTGCTCTCCTCGCAGCCTTTCACGGCGGTCAGACACCAGCGCAGATAGTCGTGCGCCATCATGACGCAGCCAATCTGCTGGTACCGCTGCGGTTCATTCTCTTTGACCCAGCGCAGAAGCGAGGCCGGGTGACCGGTCCACAGCGTCTGGCGCGTATGCGGATAAAGCTTTTCAGGGATACCGTCCTGCTGCCAGCGCTGCACAATCTCCAGCGCCCGGCGGTCAGAGGAGAGTATGGCGTTGCCCAACGGTTGGTCCTGTTTATCAAGCAGAAACAGTCCTTTACCTTGCGCAGAAATACCGACCCCTTTGATCTGGTTGCCGTTTACGCCTGAACGCTTAAGCAGCGCGGCGAGGGTTGCGTGGCAGTGCTGCCACAGATGATGCATATCCCGCTCGGCGTAGCCCGCTCGCGGACTGAGCGTGGCAACGGCGCGGCGTTCGATACATACTTCTTTGCCCTGGCTGTTGTACAAACCGGCTTTCAGATAAGTACCGCCACAATCGATACCCAGCCAGAAGGGCTCTTTTTCACTCATCTTTGTCTCACTTAATTGCCGGGTGGCGCTTCGCTTACCCGGCCTACGGTTCGGTTTAGTGGGTTAGGTGAGGGCATCAGGCCGCACGCTTGTGCGGATTTACCGTGGGGTTGGGCTCTGCCCCGGCATCGCACTTCGCCGGTAACAGCAGGGCCAGCAGCGACGCCAGCGCCAGAGAAACCGCCAGGCAGTAGACGCCCGCATCTTTGCTGTACAGGGTGATCAGCACCCCAACCGCATACGGGCCGCAGAAGCCACCGAGGTTACCGAGGGCGTTGATCACGCCGCGCGCGCCGCCCGCCATTTCGGCGCTAAACAGTCGCGCCGGAATGGTCCAGAACACGCCCGCGGCGGATTGCAGGAAGAACCCACAGCCCACCAGTGCGGCATAGGCCAGCCAGGTGTTTGCTTTCAGCGCCACGGAGAGGAACATGCAGAGCGCAAAGCCGATCAACGGCAGGGAGACAAACAGCTTGCGCTTGCCGGTGCGGTCAGAAAGCGTAGAGAACAGGAACATCCCCGCAATGGCGCCGATGTAGGGCAGGATGGCGAGCATCCCCACCTGACCGATGCTGGTGTGCGTCAGCTCCTTCAGAATGGTGGGCAGCCAGAGGGTGTAGCCGTAAATCCCGGTCTGGTAGAAGAAGTTCAGGGCGATCAGCTGCCACATGGTTTTGTCGGACAGCACGGCGCTGAGCGAGGCATTTTTCACCTCTTTTCCGGCAATGGCCTGCTGTTCAGCCGCCAGCGTTTTCACCAGATAGTTTTTCTCGGCCTCTGAGATCCAGCGCGCTTCCTGTGGACGGTCATAAACGGTGAATGCCCAGAGCACCAGCACGACGACGGACATCAGACCTTCAATAATGAACAGCCAGCGCCAGTCGAGTGCGGTAATAATCCAGCCCGATAGCGGGGCGGTGATGATCCCGGCGATGGGCACGAACATGATCACAATCGCGTTGGCGCGACCGCGCTCGGCATCCGGGAACCAGTTGCTGATCATGGTGAGCACAACGGGCAGCATCCCGCCTTCCGCTACGCCGAGTAAGAAGCGCAGCACCAGCAGCTGGTACTGATTCGTCACGAGACCCGTGAGCACCGAGATCGCTGCCCAGGCGACCAGCGACCAGCCGATAAATTTCTTGCCGCTGCCGTGCACGGCAATCTTGCCGCCGGGAACCTGCAGAAACAGATAGCCGATAAAAAATATCCCGCCCGCGAGGCCTGCCATGGTCGCGGTAATCCCTAATTCTTCGTCCATACCCCCCGGCATCGCAAACGCGATATTCACGCGGTCCATATATGAAATAATGCAGGCAATAAGAATAGGAGGAATGATTCTTAGCCAGCGCTGGCGCGGAATATCCGCATGTAGAGTTTGAGTAGAAATATTCATCGTTAATCTCTCAGTAAGGTAACCGGAATAAACTTTTATTATTGTTATTGCGTTGCTTTATTCATTTGGCTAATGCCGTCGCGCAAAATGGCGATGCGATGACTGACGTCAGCATTAGCATTTATTTCCAGTAATTTAATACCGGAGAATTTCAACCTTGCGGCGCTCGCCGCAGTAAAGAGTGCTTTTGCCTGTTCGGTTGACAGTAAACTGTCGGCGCAGAACGAGGAAAATGGCGCGTGCAGATCCTGCCATTCACCGTACTCCCCGCCGGGAGCCGTGCCCGAAAACATCAGCGCACCCAGTTTCCCGGCCTTAAGCGCGGCCAGAACATGGTCAAGCGGAAGGGTGGTGTTACGGCCTTCGATGGCCGACCGCGCCCAGTTGATGCAGACGCTGATATCCGTCTCTTTCACCACCTCCAGCACCTGCTCTAAGGGCAGGAAGCCTTTACGCGGTGCGGCGCCGGTCATGGCATCGCAGTGTTCCAGCACCAGATCGCAGCCCCAGTCCCAGCGTGCTATTTCACGGATGGAGCGGGAAAACGCGTCGGTGGCTTGTTCGACCGAGGCATTGCCCGCCTGCGGTGCGGCCTGCATTTCCAGAGCGACCACTTTCCCGGGAAAACGGGTGTTAACGGCATCAATCTTTTGATGCAGATGGCGGTAATATTCAATGCACGCTTTACGCTGTTCTTCGTCCGCGGACGCCAGGCCAAACGCGCCGTTGATGCCGCGACGGCGCATGGTTTCCATTACCGCCGTGACCACAATTTGCCAGTCACCTGGCGTATGGCGGAACAGCCATTCATCGCCAAGGGGATGAAGATTTTCAAGGCACGGCTGTTCCAGCCCCCGGATATCGGGCGTGTCGGAAAGCTGGCGCCAGAATGCCTGTTCTTCTTGTTCCCCTTTCTGGTGAAACGAGGGTGCGCAGGGGTACGCACCAATAATAAAACCGGTGTTGGTCATTTCGCGTTCCTGTATTTAGGGTATATCAGAAAATTAATCTAATTCGCTGATTGCCACTTTCACCACAATTTTACGAATTGCGGTTTCCTTGTTTTTAATACAGGCAGGACGGTGCACATCCTGCGGGAAAAATAGGGCATAGCTGCCGGGGATCATGTCGATAAACGATTCGTTTTCACTGTCGTGATAAAAAATAATATCGCGCTGTTCCAGCAGTGATTCGCTTATTTCGTTATTGCCGGTATCAATCGCGATACCGATTTTCTCTTCGCCCCAGGCCAGGAACTGTATATCCAGATAACGGCGATGCACTTCCGGCCGGTTCTCGTGCGGTTCCTTTGTGGTGAGATCCAGAACCTGGGCAAAAATGTTACGCCCTTCAATTTCGACCACGCCTGGTTTCTGGGTGGTGAAATCCGTCGTGCGCAGAAAATCGAGCGCTTTTTCAATCGCCCGCGGCAGGCGACACGGATTTGGCTGGGAAATATGTCCGAATATCATGGTCCACTCCTTACAGAGACTGGATTTTCGCCCACACGCTGTCGTCAACCGTGATGCCGTTGCGGCGGTTCTCTTCCAGCAAACGGGTGAATTCATGCCCCGGCAGGCGGACGGCGACATTCTCATCCGCGCGTTCGGCCGTGGTGATGAAGTCCATGATGCGCTGCAGTTTGGCATCGCGGGTTGGGCCGTCGATCAGGCGATCCACCTCGATGGCGATGAAGATCTGCGATACGCCGTACTCGTCGCTGTTGTCCTGAGTCACTTCCGCGACGGACGATCCGTTGGAGAGCAGGGTGGCGATCATATCGAGGACGATGGATAAGCCGGACCCTTTCCAGTAGCCCATGGGCAGAATACGGCGGTTTTTCTCGATCGCGCCCGGCTCGCGGGTGAGGTTGCCTTCGTCGTCAAAGCCGCCATCTACCGGCAGCTCGCGCCCGGCCAGGCGATTCACCTCCAGCATGCCGTAGGAGAACATCGACATCGACATGTCGACCATGGTGATCGGGTTAGAGGGAATGGCCACGATCAGCGGGTTGGTGCCGATGCAGCACTCTTTTGATCCCCATGCGGGCATCACGGCGATGGAGTTGGTCCAGCAAATGCCGATGTAGCCCTTCTCCGCCGCCTGCCAGCCGTAGCTGCCGCCGCGCATCCAGTGGTTCGCGTTACGCAGTGCCACCAGGCCAATACCGTGGTCGGATGCCAGCTCGGTGGCGCGATCCATCATCTTTTTCGCCGTCAGGTTGCCAATGGAGCGCTGGGCATCCCACTGTTCGATAGCGCCTAACGTCATCACCCGTTTGGGCTGGGCGTCAGGAAGGATATCCCCTGCATCAAGCTGCTGAATAAAGCGCGGGAAGCGGTTTACGCCGTGTGAATAGACGCCGGATTCCGTGGTGCGAGCGAACATGTCTGCGCAGGCGTCGGCGGTTTCCGCTTTTATGCCGCGATCGAGCAGAACCCGATTGAACGCCGCTTTTAACTCTTCAAAGGTCACTTTCATCCCTGTTCTCCTGTTCTTCTTAGGGGCAAGTGCGAATGCTTTTTTATCGCTAAATTCCACTATGCGAAATCTGATTTCAAATATAGCGATCAAATTTTGTCAGATCAACGACATTCATGTTTTTCAAAATCTATTAAAATCATATAGTTGTGTTTTTTCTGTTGAGATCGTGAACTGAACCACACTTTGCGCTACCATCAGGGCGCGATAAAAAGGAGCCATCTAATGAGCATGAAAGAGAGCGAAATGACGCAAGAAAAAGAGAGGCCAGCAGGCAGCCAGAGCTTGTTTCGCGGCCTGATGCTGATTGAGATCCTCAGCAACTATCCGAACGGGTGTCCGCTTGCGCATTTATCGGAACTGGCGGGGCTGAATAAGAGTACCGTGCACCGGCTGTTGCAGGGGTTGCAGTCATGCGGATACGTGACGCCAGCACCCGCGGCGGGTAGTTATCGCCTGACCACCAAATTTATCGCCGTCGGGCAGAAGGCGCTGTCGTCGCTCAACATCATCCACGTGGCGGCGCCGCACCTTGAGGCGCTAAATATCGCCACCGGCGAAACGGTGAACTTCTCCAGCCGGGAAGACGACCACGCGATCCTGATTTACAAGCTCGAACCGACAACCGGCATGCTGCGCACGCGCGCCTATATTGGCCAGCATATGCCGCTTTACTGCTCTGCAATGGGTAAGATCTACATGGCGTTTGGCCACCAGGATTATGTGGCGAGCTACTGGGAAAGCCATCAGGAACAGATTCAGCCGTTGACGCGCAACACCATCACCGAGCTGAGCGCCATGTACGATGAGCTGGCAGAAATTCGCGATCGCAGCATGGCGATGGACAAAGAAGAGAACGAGCTGGGCGTCTCCTGTATTGCCGTGCCGGTGTTTGATATCCACGGCCGCGTCCCGTATGCGATCTCCATTTCGCTATCGACATCGCGCATGAAGCAGGTGGGTGAAAAGAACCTGCTCAAGCCGCTGCGCGAAACGGCCGAGGCTATCTCAAAAGAGCTGGGTTTTAACGTGCGCGAGGCGTAGTGCACGGACCCGCACTGACCGTCTTCGCGCAAACGCCTTTACCGGAGATTATTAAAATTCCAGGTAACGGTCAGGCTGTAGCGCCAGTCCCGGTTGCGGCTGTCTGTCGGAACATCCCCAACGGGTTTGGCCGCCTCAACCGTGACGCTATAGTGGCGCGTATCGCCTACCATCACCCCGGTCGCCACTGACCCGAGCCGTTGATGGGGCAAACCGGAGGTGTTAAACCAGGTTTGCGCGGTATCGGCCAGGATGTAGGGCTGGATGGTGGCAAGCCAGGTGCTCTCTTTTCGCATCTGGATATAGCGCAGTTCTACCTGCCCGCCGTAGCCGTAATCACCGCTTGCTTCACTGTCCTGGTACCCACGGCCAAACCGCTGCGCACCGAAGCTCACGCGTTCGGGTTCGGGCAACGTATTATTTGACCAGTCTCCCTCCCAGGACGTTGAGAGCCGCCACTTATCGGCAAACAGCCAGGCGGCGTCCAGATAGCTTTTGGTGAGCGTAAAATTAATATCGGGTTTAGGGGCTGAGACGACATCGGCACCCATCGCATCAATACCCTGACGCACGTTGAGTCGGCCGCTGATGCTGGCGGTGGTGAACTGATGCGCGCCATTAATGCCTACTTCCAGCGCCGGATAACGCGCGTGCTGGTTGACCGAGTCCAGCTTGTAGGTTTTGCCCAACAGTCTGGCCTGCAGGGCATAATCATCCTGGCGGTCGGTATAATCAAAGCCGCTGGTCAGGTTAATTTGTGATTTTTGCGTCAGCAGAAGGGGATAACCAAACGTCACGCCGCCGTTGTATTGCGTTGTTTTTTGCTTCGAGTCGACGTTGATATTATTCGGTAAAGAGAGCAGGAAAGAATAATCCCGCGGATCTTCACGGTAATAGCTGCCTTTGAGCTGCATCGTCAGCCCTTCATCGTTTAAAAACTGCTGCCAGTTCAGGCCGACATAATTTTTTCGCGTGTTGCTATCTAACGGCACTAGCGTTGCCACGCCAAGCTGATCGCCGTAGCTGGTCATGTTGCTGAGCGTGCCGTTCAGCATCATTAAATCTTGCCCTTTACGGGAATCGATCGTGGAGCCGATGTCCCAACTCCGCTGTTGGTTTCCGGTTATCTGCATCGCCGCGGCACCGTAAATATTGGTTGGCAGCTGCGCGTTAGCCGTCACCGGCACGTTCGGGGTACGCGTCATCAGCTGGCTATAGCGATCGAACGTATCCTGCGACAGCGGTTTTTCCGCCATGATTTTTTCGGACAGCCGTTTCAGGCGTTCGGCAATGTGAGGGTTATTACTGATGACGTCGCTGTGAGCGACATACCCTTCAACCAGCACAATTTTAATATTGCCCTGCTGGAAATTATTATCGGGCAGCCAGGCATAGGAGAGCGGAAAACCGTCGGCCTTATAGCGCGCCGTAATATCATTTACCAACCCCGTGAGCGTTTTAAGCGGCACGGTTTTTCCGGCGTAAGGCCGGAAGGGCTTAAGTAATTCCTGCAAGGGATAACGCGTACCGCCAATAAACTGGATGTGATTAATGGTAATAGGCGTTTCAGGGGTCAGCGTTGACTGCGGTTTTTCTATTTTGACTTTCGGCTGTGAGACGCCCCCCGTCTGCTCTGGGGCTACGTTACGAGAGGCTTGCGCCGGGTTATCAGGGTTAATAATAGAGGGCAGTGTATCGGCGCGGGCCATGCTTAGCACAACCAGCCCCGTCAGCGAAAAAAGGAAGTGGTGTTTCATCGCGCTATCCCTGTTCGTCATCCCCGATTGGGGTCAGTGTCGCTGTATAAAGCGCCCCTGAACCAGGGGCGCAGAATGACAATAAGCCGTTTAGTGTTTTGGCGTCAGCAGGCCGGTGGTGAGGGTGGTGAGTCCGTTAACCGGATTCGCTGTTGACGTATTTTGACCTGATGTTGTCGCTGCGTTGGCCGTAACGCCTGCAGTCAGGGTATTGAGGGTCGTATTGACCGTTGCACCCAGGCTGTTATTGGTGGCCGCCACGTTGGCATTGGCTGTCAGCGATCCTGAACCTCCTCCGCTTGTTGAAGACGCCGGTTTCACCAGCGTGCCGCTATCCGTCACCGTCTGACCGACGTTCTGGACGACCTGGCCCACGCCGTTAAGCCCGCTATTACTGTTGCTGACGTTGGTCCCCACGCCGCTGACGGTGTTGCCGACCTGGGTCAGCAGACCGTTGACCGGGGTACCGAGACCCGTTGTGGTGCCCACGCTTTGCGTGACGCCTTGTACTCCGCCCAGCGTCTTGTTAGCCACGGTTGTGGTATCGGTGGTTATCTGGGTGACCGCAGGGCTGCTTACCGCATTGGTGAGACCCGTGCCGGTGTTACTGACCAGTTGCCCGGTACTGTTTACCACGCTGCCCGTCAGGCCGGTTACGCCGCTGACCGGGGTACCGGAAGTGGAACTCGCCAGCCCCGTGCCTACCGTTGAAACGGTGTTGCCAAGGGAGGTGACCGACGTGGTTACGCCTTTAAGCGTGGTCCCAACACCGTTCGCGTTGCTGGGATTACCCACCCCAGTCGTGACGCCTGTCCCCACCGTGGATATGGCGCTGCCAACGCCGCTGACGGTAGTTGAAACGGTTGACGTGACGGGATTATTGGTCGGAAGCTGGCTTCCGAGGCCATCCACCGTAGAGCCGACGCTGGTCACTGTTTTCCCGGCATCACCCAGTATGGTATTTACGCCTGCGGTAGTGGTTCCGCCACCGCCCGTGTTGCCTGTTCCGGTTCCTCCGCTGCCGTTGCCTCCTGAACCAGAGCCCGTTCCAGAACCTGAGCCAGAGCCCGATCCAGAACCCGTTCCGCCACCAGCGCCCGTCCCGGCACCTGAACCTGAACCCGAACCCGAGCCCGAGCCCGAACTCGTTCCGGTACCCGATCCGCTGCTGCCCGAACCGCCATTACTCGCGGTCGTGCCGCTTCCATCACCTGAGCCGCTGCTGCTTCCCGTCGCAGGGTTATTTTTGGCCGTTGAGTGATGAGATCCGCCACCGCTTCCACTACAGGCAGAAAGAGAGAACGCGAGCAGTACCGCAACAGCGATAGCGCTGATGCGACTAACATTATTAGGTAGCATATGAATACTCCACGCAGAAGAACGCCGAGCGGCGTATTAATGAGTATAAGCATTATTTTTAAATATGCCTGAAAGTGACTTTAAGCGGTATTTGGCCATGCTTTTAGTGGTTATTTCAGAATAACAAAGGGTTAGTATTTTTAACTTTTGCTTAATTATCGAGGAGGAAATTAGTGGGCGTAAAATACAGGAATATTCCGAAGAAAACTCAATGATGATGCTAAATGTAACGCTACAGGATATATCCTTAATATAAGATTTAGATCACAGAAAAATAAGGCTCTTCAATCGAAGAGCCTTATTTTTTAACAATTGCCTTCGCGCCAGGCTTTTTCAATTTCTTCGGCGAGGATTTTGACACCCGCTTCGATTTTTTCCGGATCGGGCACGTAGTTCATGCGCATGCACTGGTGCGTATGCGGCCACGGCTTGTCCAGACCCGGGAAGAAATAGTCGCCCGGCACCATTAATACGCCGCGCTTTTTCAGGCGCTGGTAGAGCAGTTCGGTGGTGATAGGTAAATCTTTAAACCACAGCCAGAGGAAAATTGCGCCTTCCGGTTTGTGGATCAGGCAGCGTTCTTCCGGCAAATAGCGACGAAGCGTCGCAATCGTCTCCTGAACGCGCTGGTAATAGAAAGGTTTGATCACGTCGTTCGACAGACGCAGCAGGTCCTTGCGTTTGATCATTTCGCACATCATCGCCGGGCCAATGCCTCCCGGTGAAAGGCTGATAATGCCGTTCATGTTGGTAATGGCGGTAATGATTTTCTCGTTAGCGATGATAATGCCGCAGCGGCTGCCCGGCAGACCCAGCTTAGAGAGGCTCATGCAGAGGACGATGTTCGGGTTCCACAGCGGGCGTGCTTCGCTGAAGATAATGCCCGGGAACGGCACGCCGTAGGCGTTATCAATCACCAGTGGGATGCCGTGCTGATTTGCCAGCGCATCCAGCTTCATCAGCTCGTCATCGGTGATCACGTTGCCCGTTGGGTTAGTCGGGCGCGATACGCAGATCATGCCCGTCTCTTCGCCAATATGCAGGTGTTCAAAATCGACGTGATATTTGAACTGGCCTTCGGGCAGCAGCTCAATATTCGGGCGCGCGGAGACGAACAGATCCTCTTCCAGGCCGGAATCGGCGTAGCCGATATACTCCGGAGCCAGCGGGAACAGCACCTTTTTGGTCGTGCCGTCGGCGCGACGTCCAGCGAACAGGTTAAACAAGTAGAAAAACGCGCTCTGGCTGCCGTTTGTTAGTGCAATATTCTGTGGTTCGATATCCCAGCCAAGCTCGTCACGCAGCATGTCGGCGAGGAGTGCCAGCAGTTCGGTTTTACCCTGCGGGCCGTCGTAATTGCAAAGCGCATCGGTTGCTTTGCCGCTTTCCAGCATCTGAGCGAGCAGCGTCTGGAAATAGGTATTCATCTCCGGGATTTGAGCCGGGTTTCCGCCGCCGAGCATGATTGCGCCCGGTGTGCGCAGCCCGTCGTTGAGGTCCTCCATCAGGCGAGTAATGCCTGAATGGCGGGTGAATTTGTCGCCGAAAAGTGAAAACGTCATAGCAGGTGATCTGTCGAGCTTATTTTGAAAGTGGGTAACCATAACGCTAGCACCGTGCTGGTGCAAATCGGGTGATGTGGTCGGATTTGTTGTTTTATCTGGTGGTGGTGGCTTTATGCAGTGAATAGTTCTGGTGCTTTTCCCCTCACCCCGGCCATCCCCAAAGGGGGGAGGGGAAAAGACGACTCCATGCGGTTTAAGGGGGCTATTGATTACCTGCCCATACCACCATCACCTTATCGTCCTTGTGCTCGCGCACAAAGCCATACCCCTCTTTCAGCGACAGCGTGGTTTGTTTGCCTTCACCTATCGCCGGATGGCGGGCGCGGAACTGACCCAGCGTTTGCCAGTGGGCGACGGTTAGGGCCTGCTTGCCCGTCACGTCCTGCCAGTTCATATCCGAGCGGGTGCCCTGCAGCGGGTCGGAGCCTGTCGGCCCGAACGGGCGCCCGGACTCATCCCCGTAATAGATTTGCACGCTGCCCGGTGCCAGCAGGAGCAGTTCCGCCGCGCGCTGGCCCCCTTCACGGAACAGGCGCGTATCGTGTGACGAGAGGTAGCTCAGCACGTTGAAGCTTTGCAGCTTCTCCGCCATCTGCTGCCAGGTGAGATCCATATCGGCCAGGCAATCCACCGCTTTGGCCGCCTGCTCCTGATAGTCAAAGTTAATCATCGCGTCAAAACCGTGGCGGTAATAATCGCTCTGCATCACCCCGTGGCCCCAGGATTCCCCGGTCATCCAGAAAGGCGCGTTGTCGAGTTTTTTGTCAGGGTTCGCCACTTTCCAGGCGGCCAGGGCCTGGCTCGCCTGGTCTTTCAGCTGTTGCCAGGCCGCAAGCTCAACGTGTTTCGCGGTATCGACCCGAAAACCGTCGATGCCGTAGTCACGTACCCACTGGCTGAGCCAGTGGGTCAGATAATCGCGCGGGGTATAACCCGGAATAGCTTTCGCGTGGGTATCGGGCTTGTGTTGATAGAAGTTGGGTAACCCGGAAGGAACGGTGGATTCCGTTTTCAGGTCGGGCAGGAACGCCAGCGACATCGTCAAATCGTCAAAGCCGGGGTTGTCATAATCACCGATGTCGGTACGGATCCATTTCTTGCCCCACCATTTTTCCCATGCGGCTTTGTCGCTAAAGTTGATGTAGTCGTTAAAGCTGTGCCAGCTTTGGCCCGCGCCCGGCTTCCAGTCCGTCCAGCGTTTTCCCAGCGTCTTTTTCAGCTCATCACCCTGCAGGTACAGGGAACCAAACTGATATTCCTGCATGTCCGCAAGCGTCGCGTAGCCCGTGTGGTTCATGACGATATCGAACAGAACGCGGATCCCTCGCTTGTGCGCTTCGTCGACAAGCTGGCGCAGGTCATCCTCCGTTCCCATATTGGCGTCGAGCTTCGTCCAGTCCTGGGTGTAGTAGCCGTGATAGGCGTAGTGAGGGAAATCCCCTTTTGTGCCGCCGCCTACCCAGCCGTGGATCTGCTCAAGCGGGGAGCTTATCCAGAGCGCGTTGACCCCCAGCTGCTGTAAATAATCGAGCTTGCTGGCGAGTCCCTTGAGGTCGCCGCCGTGGAACGTCCCGATCTCCTGCATGCCGTCCTTATGGCGACCGTAGCTGTTGTCGTTGCCCGGATCACCGTTCACGTAACGGTCGGTCAGCACAAAATAGACGGTGGCGTTCTGCCAGCTAAACGGCGCGGGCTTGTCGGTTTCGGCGCGCTCAAGTAGCAGCAGGCCGTTACCGTTGGCGGCTGGCTGCAGGGTAATTTTTCCATTCTGCACCGTCGCCGTCTGTTTACTGTAGTAGTCGCGAACGACGGAGCCTTCCGGGAAGGTATGGCTGACGTCCAGCGTCAGCGGCTTACCGTCCCACTTCGGGCACTGGCGGGTGACGTTTGCCACCGGCTGTTCTGCGGCACTTTGAATCGTCAGGAGTAGGGTGGGCGTGCCGGAGCGGGTATCAATCCGCATCTGGTATTCGCCGTCGCGGAAAAGACGCCACTGCGGCGGTGTGCCGTCACAGGGCTTGAGCGACAGCATCTCGTTGAGTTTTATCGTGTCCGTAGGCTGCCAGCACGTCTTGTCAAAACTCAGCGTCAGAGGACGCGTACCCTTCGCAAGCTTTGCCTGGCTGGTGAAGACCCCGGTGCCTTCGGCGCGAAAGGCGTCAAACCCCGGTGATGACCAGTCGGCATGCGCCAGTGCGGGTAACATTAGAAAGGCGAGTGCGGTGCGTTTCATTCCTGGTTCCTGTCGCGGTATTTTTGACCAGTGTGCCATCTGAGGCTGGGCAAAAACTCATCCCCTGTCGCTTTCTGCCAGGAGGATGCGTGAGGATGAGTGATCTCGCGCAAAATTAGGCAGTTATCTGCGATAGTGAACACATTTTTTCGTGGAATGATTTTTTTATGAGCAAGTTTCAGGTGACATAGTTTCGGAATTGGACTATTTCTATACGTGCTCTTGAAGTCTATTTTTGATATGATTTGAGATTCCGCTCTCAAATTTGTGAAAAAAATAAGGTGTTAGGATGATTACATCCGACCAGGAGACCTAATGATATCGACTCCCATTCGACGATATGGGGCTGCGATACTCATGTTACTCACCACGGCATTTTCGGGTGAGGTGCTTGCGAAGACGCACACGGATACAACGAGTAAGAAAGCCCACGTAATAAAGACGACAAGTAGTAAGGTTAGCAGTAAACAAGAGTATTCTCGCAATAGTGCAAAGAGTAGTTCACTTCCTGATTTGCGAAAATACCCTTCCGGGACACCAAGGAAAAAAGCGTTTCTCCGGACGGTAATGCCTTACATCACGAGTCAAAATGCCGCGATTACGGCGGATCGTAACTGGCTGATCTCTAAACAGTACGATAGCCGCTGGTCGCCGTCCGAACGCGCGCGCCTGAAAGATATCACCAAGCGCTACAAGCTGAGCTGGAACGGTAACACGCGTCGTGTGCCGTGGAATGCTCTCCTCGAGCGTGTCGATATCATTCCGAACAGCATGGTTGCGACCATGGCAGCAGCCGAAAGCGGCTGGGGCACGTCAAAGCTGGCGCGCAGCAACAACAACCTTTTCGGCATGAAATGCGTGAAAGGGCGCTGTAACAATGCGCCTGGTACGGTGAAAGGCTATTCGCAGTTTGAATCCGTGAAGGATTCCGTGAGTGCCTACGTGGTGAATCTGAACACGCATCCAGCCTACTCATCGTTCCGCAAATCACGCGCTCAGCTGCGTAAAGCGGATCAGGAAGTGACGGCCACCACGATGATCCACAAGCTGAAAGGGTATTCGACGAAGGGACAGAGCTATAACAACTATCTGTTCGCCATGTACCAGGATAACCAGCGCTTAATCGCCGCCCATATGTAATCTCAAAAAAACGCCTTCCACTGGAAGGCGTTTTCTTTTCTAAATCAGCACCTCGCTGTGGCGATCCCGGTACTCTTTCGGCGTGGTGTCATACTCTTTGCGGAACACCGAGTAGAAATATTGCAGTGACGGGTAACCGCACATCTGCGAGATTTCGTTGATCGACAGCGATGTGGAAATGAGCAGGCTGCGGGCTTTCTCCAGCTTCTCCGCATGGATAACGGCATGGATGGTTTCGCCTACCTCTTCTTTAAAACGCTTCTCCAGATTCGAACGGGAAATGCCCACCGAATCCAGCACCTGATCGACCTTAATTCCTTTGCAGGCGTGGTTGCGAATATAGTGCATGGCCTGAATGACGGCCGGGTCGCTTAAGGAGCGATAATCGGTTGAGCGGCGTTCTACGACGCGGACTGGCGGCACGAGCAGGCGCTGAAGCGGCAAAGATTCTTTATCCAGCAGACGATGCAGCAGCTTCGCCGCCTGGTAACCCATCTGACGCGTGCCCTGCGCAACGGAGGAGAGCGCCACGCGGGACAGATAGCGGGTAAGTTCTTCGTTATCAATGCCAATCACGCACAGCTTTTCCGGCACCGGAATGTGTAAATGTTCGCAGACCTGCAGCACGTGGCGCGCGCGTGCGTCCGTCACGGCAATAATCCCGGTTTGCGGCGGCAGCGTTTGCAGCCAGTCAGCGAGGCGGTTTTGCGCGTGCTGCCAGTTTTCCGGTGCCGTTTCCAGCCCCTGGTACACCACGCCGCGATACTTCTCCTGCGCGACCAGCTGGCAGAACGCGTGTTCACGCTCAACGGCCCAGCGCTTGCCGCTGGTTGCGGGTAAACCATAGAACGCGAAGCGATGGACGCCTTTCTCTTTTAAATGGAGAAAGGCGGCCTCGACCAGGGCATGGTTATCGGTGGCAATATAGTGAACCGGCGGATAGTGTTCGGGCGAATGGTAGGAGCCGCCGACGCCCACAATCGGAACGTCGACGTCGGTCAGCAGTTGCTCAATGACGGGGTCGTCATAGTCGGCGATGACGCCATCGCCCAGCCAGTCTTTGATGTTCTCGAGACGGGTGCGGAAATCCTCTTCAATAAAGATATCCCACTCGGATTGCGACGCCTGCAAATATTCACCAACGCCTTCCACCACCTGACGGTCGTAGGCCTTATTGGCATTGAATAACAACGTAATGCGGTGACGCTTTTCAAACATGGCTCACTTCCCAATTAAGTCACAATACCGTTATCAGGCCCGCCGCTTGGTGGCCGAGTCCATCCAGACTGCCAGTAAAAGAATGGCCCCCTTGACGATATACTGCCAAAACGTCGGAACGTCCATCATACTCATCCCGTTATCCAGCGATGCCATGATAAATGCCCCCATCACCGCGCCCGCGACGCTACCGATCCCCCCTGCAAGGCTGGTGCCGCCAATGACGCAGGCGGCAATCGCATCCAGCTCGGCGATATTACCCGCGGAGGGAGAGCCGGCCCCCAGACGCGAGCTGAGGATCAACCCGGCGATAGCGACCATCAGGCCGTTAATGGCGAAGACCGCCAGCTTGGTACGCTCAACGTTGATACCCGAGAGGCGGGCAGCTTCAAGATTGCCGCCGATGGCATAAATACGGCGACCAAACGCGGTGCGCGTGGCCATAAACATGCCGCCCAGCAGTAAAAGCGCCAGCAGCAGGACGGGGGTCGGGACGCCGCGATAGTCGTTCAGAAGCCAGATGGCACCCAGCACGATGACTGCCGTGAGCGCCTGACGTCCCACCACCGACGTTGACGCAGGAGAGGCCAGCCCCAGCGCCTGGCGACGCATGCGTCCCCGCCATTGCCATGCGACAAACGCCAGCAGCCCCGCCACACCGAGGATAAAGCCGACGCCATCCGGGAGGTAGCTCTGACCAATCTGCGACATAGCCGCACTGGTCGGGGAGACGGTGGTGCCGTTAGTGATGCCGATTAAGATCCCGCGGAAGGCCAGCATCCCCGCCAGGGTAACAATGAACGATGGCACCTTACGGTAGGCAACCCACCAGCCATTCCAGGCGCCCAGTACCAGCCCCAATACCAGCGTGACCGCCACGGTCAGCGGCAGCGGCCAGCCGAGCCAGACGTCAAAAATGGCCGCCACGCCGCCGAGAAGTCCCATCATCGAACCGACCGACAGGTCGATTTCCGCAGAGATAATCACGAACACCATGCCCACGGCCAGAATACCGGTGATGGCGGTCTGGCGAAGCAGGTTGGAGACGTTACGCGCGCTCAGGTACGAGCCATCGGTCATCCAGGTAAAGAACAGCATGATGACGATAATTGCCGCGATCATGACAAAAACCTGCAGGTTTAGCGCTTTGAGCCCCGCGAACGCACCGGGCGTCGGAACGGCGACTTTGATATCAGACGGATTGCTTTTCGACATGACGTTCGCTCCTTAAAGCGGCTTCCATCACCTGCTCCTGCGTCAGGTTATGGTTAATCAGGTTGGCTTTCAGTTTTCCCTCGTGCATGACCAGCACGCGGTCGCTCAGGCCGAGCACTTCGGGTAGCTCAGATGAAATGACAATGACGGCAATCCCTTGCTGTACAAGCTGATTAATCAGTTTGTAGATTTCATATTTGGCACCGATATCAATCCCGCGCGTCGGCTCATCAAGGATTAATATGCGTGGGTTGAGAAGCAGGCAGCGCGCCAGAATCGCCTTCTGCTGGTTGCCGCCGCTCAGGCGGCCAATCGCCAGTTCCGGTGAGGAGGTTTTGACCTTCAGCCGGGCAAGCGACTGAAGAATGCACTGCTGCTCTGCGGCATCGTCCAGGCTGCTCAGTGTGCCGGAGAACCGATCGAGTGCCGCAAGCGTAATGTTTTTTCCCACCGCCATGACGGGTACGATGCCGTCTTTTTTGCGATCTTCAGGGACCATAGCGATGCCGTGGGCAATTGCCTGCTGGCAGTTGTCAATTTTCACCGGCTGGCCGTCGATAAATATCGAGCCCTCCCAGCGCCCCGGCCACACGCCAAACAGACACTGCACGGCCTCCGTGCGCCCGGCGCCGACTAACCCGGCGATACCGAGAATTTCGCCGCTGTGAAGGGAAAACGAGACGTTATTCACGCGCTTGATGTGGCGGTTAACGGGGTGCCACGCGGTCAGGTTTTCCACGCGCAGGACTTCATCGCCCGTTGCGTGAGGTTCACTCGGGTAGAGCGCCGTCAGCTCGCGGCCCACCATCATGGTGATGATGTCATCTTCACTCATCCCCGCGGCTTCACGCGTGCCGATGTGTTGCCCGTCGCGGATCACGCAGATGGTGTCCGAAATGGCTTTCACCTCGTTCAGCTTGTGTGAAATGTAGATGCAGGCGATACCGTGGTTTTGCAGGTCGCGGATGATATTGAGCAGAACCGCGGTTTCCTGTTCGGTGAGCGAGGCCGTGGGCTCATCAAGGATCAGCAGCCTGACCTGTTTGTTGAGCGCCTTAGCGATTTCAACCAGCTGCTGCTGTCCCAGCCCCAGGTCCCCCACGCGCGTATTGGGTGAAATGTGGAGGCTCACCTGCGCCAGCAGCTTTTCGCAGCGCAGCGTCATGGTGTCGTAGTCCAGCACGCCGTGGCGGGAAATTTCGGCCCCGAGGAAAATGTTCTCCAGCACGGTGAGATGCTTCACCAGCGCCAGCTCCTGGTGGATGATGGCGATGCCTTTACGTTCGGTATCGCGGATGTGTGTCGCCTGGATAACTTCACCGGCAAAGACGATTTCGCCTTCGTAGCTGCCGTACGGGTAGATCCCGCACAGCACTTTCATCAGCGTTGACTTGCCCGAACCGTTCTCACCGCACAGCGAAACCACTTCGCCGGGATTCAACCGGAGGCTGACGTTGTCGACGGCTTTCACCGCGCCGAAGCGTTTGGTGATGCTTTTCATTTCAAGTAAATAAGGCATAACCGCTCCACATAACCCGAGGGAAGAACAGCACAACGTGATGCGCCCCCGCAGAGCAGGGGCCGCGCCGGATTACAGTTCGCTCTTCTTGTGGAAACCATCTTTGATGACGGTGGCGTCAATGTTCTCTTTATTGACTTCTATTGGCGTGAGCAGACGAGCCGGAACGTCCTTAAGCCCGTTATTCAGGGTCGCATCTGCTTTAGGTTGCTTGCCATTGCCCAGCTCCACGGCAATTTCTGCCGCCGTATTGGCAAGCTGGGTAATCGGTTTGTAGACCGTCATGGTCTGGGTGCCTGCAATAATGCGTTTTACCCCGGCCAGATCGGCGTCCTGCCCTGAGATGGCGACTTTCCCCGCCAGACCCTGAGCGCTTAGCGCCTGAATGGCGCCGCCTGCGGTGGCATCGTTGGAGGCCACGACCGCGTCAATTTTGTTGTTGTTGGCCGTTAGCGCGTTTTCCATAATCTTCAGCGCGTTTTCTGGCAGCCAGCCGTCGGCCCACTGATCGCCGACCACCTTAATTTTCCCGTTGTCGATGTACGGCTTAAGGACTTTCATTTGGCCCGCACGAAACAGCTTGGCGTTGTTATCCACCGGCGAACCCCCCATCAGGAAATAATTCCCCTGAGGCACTTTGTCGATCAGGCTTTGCGCCTGCAATTCACCGACTTTTTCATTGTCGAACGAAATATAATAATCAATATCCGCATTATTAATCATGCGGTCATAGGCCAGCACTTTTATGCCTTCCTGTTTGGCCTCTTTCACCACGTTACTTAATACCTGGCCGTTATAGGGGATAATAACCAGCACATCAACGCCACGGTTAATCATATTCTCGATCTGCGACATTTGCGTTTCTTCGTTGCCGTTAGCCGACTGTACAAACACGCTGGCGCCGAGGGATTCTGCTTTCTTCACAAAAATATCGCGATCTTTTTGCCAGCGCTCCAGGCGCAGGTCATCAATGGCCATGCCAATTTTGACCTCTTTGGCCTGTCCTGCAAAGCTTGCAAGGAGGAGAGTAGTGCAGAGCGTAAGGGTCAGGTTCTTTATCTTCATAATTATCAGGCCTTTTTGTAGGGGTATGTGTTGCTGAGATAAAAGAAACATTCACTGCTGAGACGCAGCAAATTTTTAACGCGGAAAGGCGGGCTGGCAATTACAGATTTTTATCTTCTCATTACGATATTTGGTTTATTTCTGAATTTATGACCGCGATCGGATTTTAAAAATCGTAACGCCTTAATTACATTTGATTCTGGAATGCGCGCCGAAAAATAGTTCGTTTGCGCATTATTTTGCGAGCCAGCGCACAGTTGTGCATTCTCTCAATAGCAGTGTGAAATAACGTAATTGAGCAACCCAAAATGTCTATTCACTATTACTCCTGTATCAACGACTCGCCGCATACCCTGATTATGGAGCTCAATATGCAAGCTTATTTCGACCAACTCGATCGCGTTCGTTACGAAGGCCCCAAAACGGCCAATCCTTTAGCTTTTCGTCACTACAACCCGGATGAGCTGGTGCTGGGTAAGCGCATGGAAGATCATCTGCGCTTTGCCGCCTGTTACTGGCATACCTTCTGCTGGAACGGCGCCGATATGTTCGGCGTGGGGTCCTTTGACCGCCCGTGGCAGCAGCCGGGTGAGGCCATCGAACTGGCAAAGCGCAAAGCCGATGTGGCGTTTGAGTTCTTCCACAAGCTGAACGTGCCGTACTACTGCTTCCATGACGTGGACGTGTCGCCGGAAGGCGCGTCGCTGAAAGCGTATCTGAACAACTTCGCGCAGATGGTGGACGTGCTGGCGGCGAAACAGCAGCAAAGCGGCGTGAAGCTGCTCTGGGGTACGGCAAACTGCTTCACCAATCCTCGCTACGGCGCGGGTGCGGCAACCAACCCGGACCCAGAAGTATTTAGCTGGGCGGCCACGCAGGTGGTGACGGCCATGAACGCCACGCATCAGCTGGGCGGCGAAAACTATGTCCTGTGGGGTGGCCGTGAAGGCTATGAAACCCTCCTCAATACCGACCTGCGCCAGGAGCGCGAACAGATTGGCCGCTTTATGCAGATGGTTGTCGACCACAAGCACAAAATCGGCTTCCGCGGCACGCTGCTGATTGAGCCGAAACCGCAGGAACCGACGAAGCACCAGTATGATTACGACGTGGCGACGGTGTATGGCTTCCTGAAGCAGTTCGGTCTGGAAAAAGAGATTAAAGTTAACATTGAAGCCAACCACGCCACGCTGGCGGGCCACTCTTTCCATCACGAGATCGCGTCTGCGATTGCCCTTGGCATCTTCGGCTCTGTGGATGCTAACCGAGGCGACGCGCAGCTGGGCTGGGACACCGATCAGTTCCCGAACAGCGTGGAAGAGAATGCGCTGGTGATGTACGAAATCATCAAGGCGGGTGGCTTCACCACCGGCGGCCTGAACTTTGACGCCAAGGTTCGTCGTCAGAGCACCGACAAATACGATCTGTTCTACGGCCACATTGGCGCAATGGACACCATGGCGCTGGCGCTGAAGGTGGCGGCTCGCATGATTGAAGACGGTGAGCTGGATAAACGCGTGGCGAAGCGCTACAGCGGCTGGAACAGTGAGCTGGGCCAGCAAATTTTGAAAGGGCAGTTATCGCTGGCGGACATCGCGAAGTACGCTGAACAACATCAGCTGGCACCGCAGCACCAGAGCGGGCACCAGGAGCTGCTGGAAAACCTGGTCAATCACTACCTGTTCGATAAATAACCCCATGTAGGCCCGGTAAGCGCAGCGCCACCGGGCATTTCCAGCACGTAGGCCCGGTAAGCGTTAGCGCCACCGGGCATTTCTGTTAAAGGAGTCACCGTAATGTATATCGGGATCGATCTTGGCACATCGGGTGTGAAAGCCATCCTGTTAAGCGAGCAGGGCGACGTGTTAGCCACGCAGACGGAAACGCTGCAGGTTTCACGTCCGCATCCGCTGTGGTCGGAACAGGATCCGGAGCAGTGGTGGCAGGCGACGGATCGCGCAATCAAAGCTTTAGGTGAGAAGCATAGCCTTCGTCACGTGAAGGCTCTGGGCATTGCCGGACAAATGCACGGCGCTACGCTGCTCGATAGCCAGCATCGCGTGCTGCGACCCGCCATTCTCTGGAACGATGGCCGCTGCGCGGAAGAGTGCGCGCTTCTTGAGACGCGTGTACCCACGTCGCGTGAAATTACCGGCAACCTGATGATGCCCGGCTTTACCGCGCCCAAACTCCTGTGGGTGCAGCGACACGAGCCGGAGATTTTCCGTCAGGTGGCGAAAGTCCTGCTGCCGAAAGACTATCTGCGCTTTCGCATGACGGGCGATTTTGCCTCCGACATGTCCGATGCCGCCGGCACGATGTGGCTCGACGTGGCGAAACGCGACTGGAGCGAGGCGATGCTGGATGCCTGCCATCTGACCCGCGGACATATGCCCGCGCTGTTCGAAGGTAGCGAGGTGACGGGCACGCTGCTGCCAGCCGTTGCTGAACGCTGGAACATGCCTGCCGTACCGGTGGTGGCCGGGGGCGGCGATAACGCGGCGGGGGCTGTCGGCGTCGGCATGGTTGAGGCGGGGCAGGCGATGCTTTCGCTGGGAACGTCTGGCGTCTATTTTGCCGTCAGCGACGGGTATCGCAGCAACCCCGAAAGCGCTGTGCACAGTTTCTGCCATGCCCTTCCGGGGAAATGGCATTTGATGTCAGTGATGCTCAGCGCGGCGTCCTGCCTGGACTGGGCGGCAAAACTCACCGGCATGGCCGACGTGCCGTCGCTCATCTCTGCGGCGCAGCAGGCGGATGACGCTGCGGGCACGGTCTGGTTTTTACCGTATCTTTCCGGCGAGCGAACGCCGCACAACAACCCGGAAGCGAAAGGGGTGTTCTTTGGCTTAACCCATCAGCATGGCCCGACAGAGCTGGCGCGTGCGGTTCTTGAGGGCGTAGGCTATGCGCTGGCTGACGGGATGGACGTGGTGCACGACTGCGGCCTGAAGCCCACGAGCGTCACTCTGATTGGCGGCGGTGCGCGAAGCCCTTACTGGCGACAGATGCTGGCCGACATCAGCGGTTTGCAGCTCGATTTCCGCACCGGAGGAGATGTCGGGCCCGCGCTGGGTGCCGCGCGGCTGGCGCAAATCGCCATGAACCCCGAAAAACCGCTTTCAACGCTGTTGCCGCAGCTCCCGCTTGAACAGGCGCACTTGCCTGATGCGGCGCGCCATGCGCGGTACGCGGAAAGGCGCGACGTGTTCCGTAAAATCTACCAGCAGCTGCTGCCGCTGATGTCGTAAATTTGTTTGTCCGACAGAGGCACGAGGATGTCCTTTTTTGGTCTGTGCGTGCCTTCCTTTCCTTGCCAGTATGGTGTTACACCCACTGGCGAGGAGATTCATCATGTCACGTACTGCATTAATCAACATCGATACCCAGCAGTCATTTCACCATCGCAATTACTGGCAGGAAGAGGATATTCCCGCCTTTCAGCAGGCGATGCTGGGGCTGATTGAAGGCTGCCAGGCGCGCGGTATTCCGGTTGTGGATATTTTTCATGTCGACGAAGACGGCCCCTTCACGCTGCAAAGCGGCTATGTCAAACCGATGGCCTTTTTACGTCATCAGCCGGATGTGGTTTTCCAGAAACACGTCCATAATGCCTTCACGGATACCGGGCTTGACCGCTGGCTGCGCGAGCGTGATATCAACCACGTGATTATCTGCGGCATCCGCACGGAACAATGCTGTGAAACCACCGCTCGGGTGGCATCCGATCTGGGGTATGCTGTGACCTTTGTGAGCGAGGCAACGCTGACGTTTCCCATGACCTACAAGGGCATTACCCTTAGCGCTGCGGAAATTCGCCATCGTACCGAAACGGTCCTGGCCGGGCGATTTGCCGATATTAAAACGGTAGCGGAGACGCTGGAGTCACTGTAATGCGCATCGACGTCTGGTTCGTGATGTTGCCCGGGGTGCTGTCATTAGACATGACCGGCCCGGCAGAAACCTTTGTGCTGGCGGGCGACGCGTTTCGTCTGCACTACATTGGCCCGCAACCGGACGTTCCAACGTCGATAGGCCTGACGATGGGCGGCATCCAGCCGCTGCCGGAGCGTCTCCCGGCAGGCAGCCTGCTGGTATTACCCGGCGTCAGCGACTCCCGTACTCAGTTCTCCACGCAACAGGCGCAGCTGATCCAGCACTGGCTGATGCGCCTGCAGCCGCAGATCCAGCGCCGGGACATCACGGTGATGTGCGTCTGTTCAGGCGCGCTGCTGGCGGCGAAATCCGGGCTGCTGAACAACCGACAGTGCACAACCCACCATGACGTTATCAGCCGTTTACGCACCGCGGCCCCGACGGCGACGATCAAAGAAAACCGCATCTTTGTGCAGGATGAGAACATCTGGACCAGCGCGGGGATCACCTCGGGTATCGATCTGGCGCTGCACATGATTAACCGCCTGTGCGGTCCCGAAAAGGCGCTGGCCGTGGCGCGTGAGATGGTGGTCTGGTTCCGTCGTTCCGGTGACGATCCCCAGCTTTCGCCGTGGCTACGCTACCGCAACCATCTTCACCCGGCGATCCATCGGGCGCAGGACGCGCTCACCGCCGAGCCGCAAAAAGCGTGGAGCGTGCCTGATATCGCCGCCCTGGCGCACGTTAGCCCGCGCCATCTCACCCGGCTGTTTCAGTCACATTTAGGCATTAGCGTTCGCGACTATCTGGAGCAGCTGCGTCTGGCGGTGGCTGAGCAGTGGCTCTTGCAGGGGCGTGGCGTTGAGCAGGCTTCACTGGCAGCAGGGTTTTCCTCCCCGCGCCAGTACCATCGCGCCCGCCAGCGAAGCATTAGCTGACGAAGCGGCGAGCGTCTATTTTTTGCAGCAGCATCGACAGCAGCAGGCTGATCGCCAGCGTGGCGGCAAAAATCCAGACAATATCCACCACCGGCCAGCTTTTTAGCTCCACGCCTCGGGTGCGCAGGGCGTGGATCACCAGCGCGTGAAAGCCGTAAATTCCGAGAGAGTGGCGCGAGATGAGACTCAGCACGGGCAGGGGACGCGCGTTCAGGGTGTTTTTGGCGAGCGTGAGCAGCGAAACGGCACAGATAAAGACCATCGGGCCGCAGTAGAGATACCAGGTATCGGCAAAATTGCCGCGCCACTGCAGCTCGTGCAGCGTTCCGCGCGAAATCACCGCCACGCCCGCGATAAACAGCGCCCCGCAGAGCCAGCTCAGACCGCGTTTTTGCGTGTCCATCATCCCGATGGCGCGCCCCAGCATGCCGTACAGCACGTAGTAGAAGGTATCGCCGTTGATATACAGATTGACCGGCAACCACTCAAATCCGTCGATTTTCTGTGGGACCGTATTCGGGTTGGCGATAATGCCAATCACCACCATCAGGGCCAGCAGCATTTTTCCGCTGACGTTTTTCACCTGAATAAGGGGAGAGACCAGATAGATAACGATAATGGCGAAGAAGAACCACAGGTGGTAGAACACCGGTTTTTGCAGCACGTATTTCAGCGATAGCCCGGCGTTGATGGAGGTGAACAGGGTGATATAGAGCAGGGCAATGGCGCTGTAGAACCCCAGGCAGGCCGCGATGCGGATGAAGTGCCTCGGCTGCGCGCTGCGCTCGCCAAAAAAGAGAAAGCCGGAAATCATAAAGAACAGCGGCACGCTGACGCGCGACGCAGAGTTAAGAATATTGGCGATATCCCAGTTAACGGGGCTGACGCTGTGGGCATTCGTGACGTACCAGGTCGTCGTGTGGATCATGACCACCATCAGACACGCTATTCCTCGCAGGTTATCAATCCAGTTAATTTTTGACTGCATCAGTACCTCATTTTCCCTGTAAATTGAGTATGACTGCCATTGTCCACAAGTCTTCTCCTAGAAAACTCTGAGTTTTATTCAGCAGACTTGTCGGGAGGCCGCGAGATTCGCAGAATGCCGGACCATAATCTATAAAAGCGTTGATACTAAAAATAACAGCCACTGACCAGGGCGGTAATAAAAATGATGATGAAGCGTGTGGCGTCACTCTTTCTGCTGTTAATCCTGGCAGGATGCAGTACGCCGCAAGAAGCACCTGAGCAAAAAGCGCAGCAGGGCAAAATGAGCCCGGAACGTTCGCTGAACATGGAAGAGCTTTGTAAAGGCCAGGCCGCGCGCCGCTATAACTCGGAAATCCAAAAGATTCATGTTACCGGGTTTGAGCGCTTTCAGGGGAGCTATGAACTCAAAGGCTATACTGCGCGCAAAGAGGGCTTTGTCTGCTCGTTTGATGCGGACGGTCAGTTTTTACACCTCTCCATGCGCTAGCCTGCTCGTATAATCAGCAGCCAGACGCCGTCAGCGTTCTGGCGTGAAGGCTTATTTCCCAATTTTCCCTAAACAACCCCGTTTCGTACTGTATATCTTGCAGCCAGCGGGTATACTTGTCCCTTCCATTTAAAACCACACGTATCCAGCACGAAATACTATGCAAAAGTTTGATACCAAGACCTTCCAGGGCCTGATCCTGACCTTACAGGATTACTGGGCTCGTCAGGGCTGTACCATTGTTCAACCTTTGGACATGGAAGTCGGCGCCGGCACTTCACACCCGATGACCAGCCTGCGCGCGTTGGGGCCTGAGCCAATGGCGACCGCGTATGTGCAGCCTTCACGTCGTCCGACCGATGGTCGTTACGGTGAAAACCCGAACCGTCTGCAGCATTACTATCAGTTCCAGGTGGTGATTAAGCCATCACCCGACAACATTCAGGAACTGTACCTCGGGTCGCTGAAAGAGCTGGGTATGGATCCAACCATCCACGACATCCGTTTCGTGGAAGATAACTGGGAAAACCCAACGCTGGGTGCCTGGGGTCTGGGTTGGGAAGTGTGGCTGAACGGCATGGAAGTGACCCAGTTCACTTACTTCCAGCAGGTGGGTGGTCTGGAATGTAAGCCGATCACCGGTGAAATCACCTACGGTCTGGAACGTCTGGCAATGTACATTCAGGGCGTAGACAGCGTTTACGACCTGGTCTGGAGCGACGGCCCGCTGGGTAAAACCACCTACGGCGACGTGTTCCATCAGAACGAAGTGGAGCAATCCACCTATAACTTCGAATACGCGGACGTGGACTTCCTGTTCACCTGCTTCGAGCAGTACGAGAAAGAAGCGCAGCAGCTGCTGGCGCTGGAGACTCCGCTGCCGCTGCCTGCCTACGAGCGTATTCTGAAGGCCGCCCACAGCTTCAACCTGCTGGACGCCCGCAAAGCCATCTCCGTGACTGAACGTCAGCGCTACATTCTGCGTATTCGTACCCTGACCAAAGCCGTTGCAGAAGCTTACTACGCGTCCCGTGAAGCCCTTGGCTTCCCGATGTGCAACCGAAACAAATAAGAGGCGGCCATGTCTGAGAAAACTTTCCTGGTGGAAATCGGCACCGAAGAGCTGCCACCAAAAGCCCTGCGCAGCCTGGCTGAATCTTTCGCTGCGAACGTGACCGCCGAGCTGGATAACGCTGGCCTGGCACACGGTAAAATTGAGTGGTTTGCCGCGCCGCGCCGTCTGGCGCTGAAGGTGGCAAATCTGGCGGCGTCTCAGCCAGATCGCGAAGTCGAAAAACGTGGCCCGGCGATTGCCCAGGCATTCGACGCGGAAGGCAAGCCGAGCAAAGCGGCGGAAGGCTGGGCGCGCGGCTGCGGCATCACCGTCGATCAGGCCGAACGTCTGACCACCGACAAAGGCGAGTGGCTGCTGTATCGTGCCCATGTGAAAGGCGAAAGCGCAGAAGCGCTGCTGCCGGACATGATTGCCACGTCTCTGGCGAAGCTGCCAATTCCTAAGCTGATGCGCTGGGGCGCGTCTGACGTGCACTTCGTGCGTCCGGTTCACACCGTGACCCTGCTGCTGGGCGACACCGTTATTCCGGCGACCATTCTGGGCGTCGCGTCCGATCGCGTGATCCGCGGCCACCGCTTTATGGGCGAGCCAGAGTTCACCATCGACAATGCCGACCAGTATCCGCAGATCCTGCTGGAGCGCGGCAAGGTCATTGCCGACTACGAACAGCGTAAAGCGAAAATCAAAGCAGACGCCGAAGAAGCGGCGCGTAAGATTGGCGGTAATGCCGATCTGAGCGACAGCCTGCTGGAAGAAGTGACCTCGCTGGTGGAATGGCCGGTAGTGCTGACCGCGAAGTTCGAAGAGAAGTTCCTGGCCGTTCCGGCAGAAGCGCTGGTGTATACCATGAAGGGTGACCAGAAGTACTTCCCGGTCTATGCGAACGACGGCAAGCTGCTGCCAAACTTTATCTTCGTGGCAAACATCGAATCGAAAGATCCGATCCAGATTATCTCCGGTAACGAGAAAGTGGTGCGTCCGCGTCTGGCGGATGCGGAGTTCTTCTTCAATACCGACCGTAAAAAGCGTCTGGAAGATAACCTGCCGCGCCTGCAAACCGTGCTGTTCCAGCAGCAGTTGGGTACGCTGCGCGACAAGACCGACCGCATTGCGGAGCTGTCCGGCTGGATTGCCCGCGAAATCGGTGCCGACGTCAACCACGCGACCCGTGCGGGCCTGCTGTCAAAATGCGACCTGATGACCAACATGGTGTTCGAGTTTACCGACACCCAGGGCGTGATGGGCATGCACTACGCGCGTCACGATGGCGAAGCGGAAGACGTGGCGGTGGCCCTGAACGAGCAGTATCAGCCGCGCTTTGCGGGTGACGAACTGCCGTCTAACCCGGTTGCCTGCGCTGTCGCGATTGCCGATAAGATGGACACCCTGGCGGGTATCTTCGGTATCGGCCAGCATCCGAAAGGCGACAAAGACCCGTTTGCGCTGCGTCGTGCCGCGCTGGGCGTGCTGCGTATCATTGTTGAGAAGAACCTGAACCTCGATCTGCAGACCCTGACCGAAGAAGCGGTGCGTCTTTACGGCGACAAGCTGACCAACGCGAACGTGGTAAATGACGTGATCGACTTTATGCTCGGTCGTTTCCGCGCGTGGTATCAGGACGAAGGTTACACCGTTGACACCATTCAGGCGGTGCTGGCGCGTCGTCCGACCCGTCCGGCTGATTTCGATGCGCGTATGAAGGCGGTGTCCCACTTCCGCACGCTGGAAGCGGCATCTGCCCTGGCCGCAGCCAACAAGCGTGTCTCCAACATTCTGGCGAAATCCGACGAGACGCTGAACGAGCGCGTGAACGCCGCGACGCTGAAAGAGCCGGAAGAGATCGCCCTGGCGATGCAGGTTGTGGTGCTGCGCGACAAGCTCGAGCCGTACTTCGCGGAAGGTCGCTACCAGGAAGCGCTGGTGGAGCTGGCGGAACTGCGTGACGTGATTGACGCGTTCTTCGAGAAAGTGATGGTAAACGTAGAAGATAAAGAGCTGCGTGTTAACCGTCTCTCTATGCTTGAGAAACTGCGCGAGCTGTTCCTGCGCGTGGCGGATATTTCGCTGCTGCAGTAATGTGCCCGTTGCCCGGCGGCGCTTCGCTTGCACGGGCCTACAGGTGAGAAAAACCCGCTTCGGCGGGTTTTTTTATGGTGTGTTGCTGGAAATTTAACCTTGAAATGGTCAACCCATTACCGCTATCCTTACCCCCGTTAAATTTCTCGCGCTGGAGTGCCCCCCAAAAATGAACAAACACGACTGATGAATTTCGATCCTTGCTAAACGCCACCGCGTCGGCAGGGGATGTTTTGATTTCATTCAGGAGTGCTTATGGCTCATTTTGCGCAGTCCCCTTCTTTTATTTTGCATCAGGTCACCTGTCAGTTTCCGACGGGCGATATCCTTTTTGGTCCGCTGAATCTCACGCTGGAACCCTCGCTGTGCGCGCTGGTTGGCCGCAACGGTAGCGGGAAAACGCGTCTGCTGCGCCTGCTCGCGGGGCTGGATGAACCGGCAAGCGGACATATCGAACGTACCGGAACGCAGGTCTATGTGGCGCAGCAGCAGGACATTCTGCCGGATACGACGCTCGCTGAACTGCTCGGGTACGAAGCCATCTTCGCGGCGCGAGCGCGTATCGACAGCGGAGAGTATCAGCCTGACGATCTGGAAACGCTGGATGGCTTCTGGGATTTAGCAGAGCGCCTGAGCGAGGCGTTTAATACTGCAAAGCTCCCACCGTTTGACCCGGATAAACCCGCCGGTGAACTCAGCGGCGGCGAGCGCATTCGCGCCCTGCTGTGCGGGGCGTTTACGGCTGACGCGGATTTTATGCTGCTGGACGAGCCCACTAACCATCTGGATCGACAGGGCCGGGCGTGGTTCTACGACCAGCTTGCCCGTTACCAGGGTGGCGTGCTGGTGGCCTCCCATGACCGCGAGCTGCTGGCACAGGTACCGCGAATTCTGGAGCTGAGTCGCGCTGGCCTGCGCAGTTACGGCGGGAATTATGCGGGTTATCAAACCCAGCGCGATGCCGAACAGCAGGCGGCCCGCGCGGCGCTGGACCATGCCGCAACCGAGCGCAAACGCACCCGCGCGCGCCTGCAAAAAGAGCATGATGACAGCCAGTGGCGTTCGGCAAAAACAGTGCGCACCGTCGACAGCCTGAATATCGCGTCGTTCGAGCGCGTCAAATACAAAGGCGCGGCAAAGGAGCGGATCGGTTCCTGGAAAAAGCAGCACAGCGAGCAAAATGACGCCCTGAACGCCGCGGTAAACAAGGCGCGTGAGCGTGTTGAAGAGGATAACCCGATAATGTTCACCCTGCCGGGCAGTCAGATCCCGGACGGGAAGCAGGTACTGGTGCTTGAGGATCTGGTGCTACCGCATGTGCCTGTTTCTCCGCTCAGCTGGCGGATCGACGGACCGATGCGCGTGGCGTTAAAGGGACCAAACGGCTGTGGAAAATCGACGCTGCTAAAAACCCTCCTCGGCGAGATTGCCCCCCGTTCGGGCACCTGTAAGGTTTCAGTCAGCTGCGCTTATCTCGACCAGCATCTCTCCCGGCTCGATCTTTCACAGTCGGTTATGACGCATCTCAACTTGGGTCATACGCCGCTGGAAGAGGGCGTGCTACGAACGCGGTTAGCGCAGCTTCAGCTAGGCGCTGATAAAGTTACGCTCCCGCTGGCGGAGCTCAGCGGCGGCGAGCGTCTTAAGGCCGCGCTGGCCTGCGTGCTGTGGCGCGCGGAGGCCACGCAGCTTCTGCTGCTGGATGAACCGACCAACCATCTGGATCTGGCCTCGGTCGAGGCCATTGAAGCGGCGCTGGCCGGTTTCCCCGGCGCACTGCTGGTGGTATCACACGATGAGGCTTTTTTAAGAGGCTTAACGTTAACGCATGAGCTGGTGTGGGAAGAGGCGGGCTGGCATTGCGAAAGCCTGTAAACACAAGCCCCCGCAAAGGCGGGGGCGTTCAAACGTTACTACGCTATCTGTTTGCTGAGTGCAGGGTTAGCCTGAATCAGGCTCATCAGCTTTAGCTCGGTTGGAGTGGGTTTCTCTCGTTTAGACTCCCACTCATGCACCATCGCCACGCTGACACCCATCGCTCTGGCGAATTCTTCGGTCTTCAGCCCTGTCCCTTTGCGCAATTGCTCATATTCTGTAAAGGGATTGGATTTTTGTTGCAGGGTAATCGTCTGCGGCACATCTTTAAAAACGATCTGTTCCAGGCTGCTCAGCAGCTCAAACTCAGGATCTTTATATTCCATTGAGGACTCCTCTTAAATCTCACATCGTGATCAAGAACATCAGAGAGCCAATTAAGAATAGCCCTTAATACTCACCCAGGATCGTCACGTATGTGATTAATCGTGCGGTAACGATCGCTTTATCCGATTCAGCTATATGGACAGTTATGCTAATGCCCTGATTAGTCATACGTCAGCTTCGTCAGGTATTTTTTTGTAAATGGTAAGAAATAAATCGGCAATAGCCGTTTTGCATGAAAAAAGTATCTTGCAAGGCTGACCTGGACTATCCTTGTAAGCCGTCGGGCACGCGTGTGCCGGTGTGCGCTTTTTTGGGTGAAAGGAGTAATAAAATGGCGACAGGAAAGTCCTGCTCTCGCTGGTTTGCGCCTATTGCGGCGTTGTTGATGGTTGTTAGCCTGAGTGGGTGTTTTGATAAAGAAGGCGATCAGCGCAAAGCGTTTATCGATTTTCTGCAGAATACAGTGATGCGCAGCGGCGAGCGGTTACCGACGCTGACTGCGGATCAGAAAAAACAGTTTGGTCCCTTCGTGTCCGATTACGCCATTCTTTATGGGTATTCACAGCAGGTGAGCCAGGCGATGGATTCCGGTATCCGCCCGGTCGTAGATAGCGTGAACGCCATCCGCGTTCCCCAGGATTACATGACGCAGCGTGAACCGCTTCGCCAGTCCAACGGGGCGCTTGGCGTGCTGAGCCAGCAGTTGCAAAATGCGAAAATGCAGGCTGATGCATCCCGTTCTGCCCTGAAGCAGGGTGACGATCTCAAGCCGGTCTTCGACAAAGTGTATGAGAAAGTGGTGACTAAGCCTTCTGAAGCGCTGCAACCGCTGATTCCGGCCGCGCAAATCTTCACGCAGCAGCTGGTTCAGGTGGGTGACTTTATCGCCCAGCAGAATACGCAGGTGAGCTTTGTTGCCAACGGCATTCAGTTCCCGACCTCGCAGCAGGCAAGCCAGTACAATACGCTGATTGGGCCGCTGGCCTCCCAGCATCAGGCCTTCAGCCAGGCCTGGAGTACCGCAGTCGCGGCCACAGAATAAGATAAAAAACCCCGCTTCCGGCGGGGTTTTTTTATGCATATCGAAAATAACGCTTGTCATTCCGCTACCACATCGGTATAACTATTCCCGTCGGTTTGTTACACAGACCTAAAGCAGTTTAGTTAAGCAGTCCAGATTGTTATCCATAGATACCCTTCGTAGTGACCCTTCCTTCATCGCTTAAAAATCTGTAACGCAATCCATCAAGCCGGAAGGCACAATATATTTGTTAATTAAGGTAATTCTATGTCTGCTAAAATGACTGGTCTGGTAAAATGGTTCAACGCTGATAAAGGTTTCGGCTTCATCACTCCTGACGATGGCTCAAAAGACGTGTTCGTACACTTCTCTGCTATCCAGAACGATGGCTACAAATCTCTGGACGAAGGTCAGAAAGTGTCCTTCACCATCGAAAGCGGCGCTAAAGGCCCAGCAGCTGGTAACGTTGTAAGCCTGTAAGCTTCCAACCCAGTAGCACAAAATTCAAAAACCCGCCTTCTGGCGGGTTTTTTCGTTTCTACTGTTGCACCTGCGGATTCACGCAGTTTATCTCCACCTTTCCGCTAAGGGCGGCAATCAGATTATCAACCGCCGTCGCCGCCATGTTGTAGCGCGTCTCGTGCGTGGCAGAGCCGATGTGGGGCAGGGCAACGACGTTTGGCATGGCCAGCAGTGGAGAATCTACCGGCAGCGGTTCCTGCTCAAACACGTCCAGACCTGCGGCGTGGATCTCACCGTTTTGCAGCGCTTCAATCAGCGCCTGCTCATCCACCACCGGGCCACGACCCGCGTTGATGAAAATGGCGGATTTCTTCATTTTTTCAAATGCGGCTTTGCCGATCAGGTGACGCGTTTCGTCCGTTAACGGCAGGATCAGGCAGACAAAATCGGCTTCCTGCAGCAGGGTATCCAGCTCGCAGTAGCGGGCGTTGAAGCGTTCTTCGGCTTCACTGTGATGGCGACGCGCGTTGTACAGAATCGGCATGTTAAAACCAAAATGCGCGCGCTGTGCCAGCGCCAGCCCGATGCGCCCCATGCCCACAATGCCCAGCGTTTTGCCGTGAACGTCCACGCCGAACCAGTCCGGGCCAATGCTTTTTGTCCATTCGCCCGCTTTCACGCGCTCGGCCACCTCTACCACGCGACGGGCTGTGGTGAGCATCAGCGCCATCAGCGTGTCGGCCACGGTTTCCGTCAGGGCATGCGGCGTATGCATCAGCAGGATCCTGCGGGCGTTCAGGGCCTCCACGTCGAAGTTGTCGTAACCCACGGAAACGGTGGAGGTTGCACGAAGCTTCGGCATTTTCTCCAGCAGGGCGACATCCACTTTTTCGCTTGAACCCAGCAGGCCTTCGGCGCTGGCGAACGCGTCGGCGTGCTGCGCCACGGTTTCCGGGCGCAGGTTCTTCACCTGCGTGACGGTGAAGTGCTCTTCAAGACGTTTCTGCAGATCTTCCGGCAGGGCTTTATACAAAATGACGGACGGCTTCATGCTAATCTCCGTTGATTTTTAAGGATTCAGGCGTGGCGTGCGCCGACGGGGTGCTGTTGATTATTAGCAGGCTTAACAATCAGAGTAAGCCACACCGAGGCGAAAAGCGCCACCCCCATAAAGATGTACGATGCGGATGGACTGCCGGTGGCACCGTTCAGGTAACCGACGAACCAGGAGCCGCAGAACGAACCCAGCGCGCCCATGCTGTTAATCAGCGCCATCGCGCCGCCCGCCACGTTACGCGGCAGCATTTCCGGGATGATGGCAAAGAACGGTCCGTACGGGGCGTACATGGCCGCACCGGCAATGACCAGCAGGGTATAAGAGGCCCAGAAGTGGTTTGCACCCACGGCCCAGGAGCCAATGAACGCAAAGGCAGCGATCAGCAGCAGCGGCCAGACGAACAGCTTACGGTTCTGCAGCTTGTCCGACGCCCACGAGGCGACGATCATGGCGATTGTTGCGGCCAGATACGGTACGGAAGAAAGCCAGCCCACTTCGACCATGCCGAGGTTCTCACCGCCGCTGCGGATAATCGACGGCAGCCACAGCACAAAGCCGTACACGCCAATGCTCCAGGTAAAATACTGCGCGCAGAGCAGGATCACGTTACGCGAGCGGAAGGCTTCCCCGTAGTTACGTACCGCCTTCAGACCCTGCTGTTCTTTGTCCAGCTGTGCCTGCAGCGCCGCTTTTTCGTCTCCGGAAAGCCATTTCGCCTGGGCAGGCTTATCTTTCACCAGCACCCACCAGCAGAATGCCCAGATCACTGCTGGCACCCCTTCGATGATAAACATCTCGCGCCAGCCGAAGGACTGGATCAGGTAGCCAGACACCACCGACATCCACAGTACCGTGACCGGGTTACCGAGGATCAGGAAGGTATTGGCGCGCGAGCGTTCAGATTTGGTAAACCAGTTGCTGATGTAAATCAGCATCGCCGGCATGACCGCCGCCTCAACGACGCCGAGGATAAAACGAATGGCGGCCAGGGCAGGAATATTGTTCACCACGCCGGTCAGCGACGCGCAGGCGCCCCACAGGATCAGGCAGACGAAGATCAGCTTACGCACGCTGCGGCGTTCCGCGTAAATCGCGCCGGGGATCTGGAAGAAGAAATAGCCCAGGAAGAAAAGGGCGCCCAGCAGGGATGAAACGCCCTTAGTGATCCCGAGGTCTTCGGTGATCCCTGCCGCAGACGCGAAGCTGAAGTTGGCACGGTCAAGGTACGCCAGGCTGTACGTGATAAACACGATTGGCATGATGTACCACCAGCGTTTTACTGCATTGGTCGAACTGTTCATAGGCTTGCCTCTGTTGTTGAGGTTGTTACCGCCGTTGTCTGTAGGGTACACGGTGGTTTGTTTTGTTGAGTGCGGTTTATGCCCCCTCACCCTAACCCTCTCCCCAAAGGGGCGAGGGAATGACTTGCTCCCTCTCCCCTCTGGGGAGAGGGCCGGGGTGAGGGGAATGTTTATTCGTTAAGCTCTGCTCGTGTGGGTAATCCTTCGCTGTCGCCCTGCACCTGAATGGCCAGCGAGCCAATCTTGTTTCCGCGCGCGACAGCCTGCGGCAGCGTTTTGCCTTCCAGCAGGGCGCTAATGATGCCCACGGCAAAGCCATCGCCCGCGCCGACGGTGTCGACCACGTTCTCAACCTTCACCGCCGCGACCGCGCCCTGTTCGCCGCTGGCGGTTTTAAACCAGGCGCCGTCGGCACCGGTCTTCAGCACCACGGCTTTAACCCCTTTATTCAGGTAGAAATCGGCAATGCCTTCCGGCGCGCTTTCGCCGGTCAGGATCGTCCCTTCTTTCAGGCCCGGCAGAACCCAGTCCGCCCTGAACGCCAGGCAGTTGAGCTTCTCGACCATTTCCGCTTCGCTTTTCCACAGCACCGGGCGCAAATTCGGATCGAAAGAGATCGTTTTACCCTGCGACTTCATTGTCGTTGCCGCATGATCCAGCAGGTCGTACGAGCTGGCGGAGAGCGCTGCCGCCACGCCGCTCAGGTGCAGGTGGCGTGCAGAGGCGAAGTAGTCTGCGTGATAGTCCTCTACCGAGAGGTGGCTGGCGGCCGATCCTTTGCGGAAATACTCCACGATGGGATCGGTTCCATTTTCGACTTTAGATTTAAGCTGAAAGCCGGTAGGGAAGCGTCCGTCAAGGGTGACGCCCGCGGCATCAATGCCCTCTTTTTTCAGCGAATCGAGAACAAAACGGCCAAAGCTGTCGTCCCCCACGCGGCTGACCCAGCCCACGTTCAGGCCGAGCCGCGCCAGTCCGGTCGCGACGTTCAGCTCTGCGCCCGCAACGCGTTTGATAAAGTGCTCAACCGCGCTCAGCTCGCCCGTTTCAGTGGCGACAAACATTGCCATGGCTTCGCCAATCGTGATGACATCCAGCGTCTTGTGCATGGTTTACTCCTCGCGCAGCAGGTTGACGTAATGGCGGGTCACGGCGGTTAGATCCGCCCCTTCCAGCGGGAACTCGATACCGCGCGGGGCATCGGCAGGCAGCTGGTCGAGCAGATCCAGCCAGCGGGTATCGGCGCGGTCCGGCGCTACGGCGCGGAAGTTGTCTTTATGCGGCACGGCGGCCTTAACGTGGATATAGCTCACCGCAGGAGCCAGATGACGGGCGGCCTCTTCGGGGGAGTCGCCCACCCACAGCCAGTTGCCCATGTCGAAGGTCAGCGTGACGGGGAGCGCCATTTCACGGCAGGCGGCCTGGAAGCGCTGCATCGGCGCAAGCTGCCCGCAGTCGGTCTGATCGTTCTCCACGACCAGCGCCATGCCGCTTGCGTTCAGCAGGGTACGCAGGGCGTCGAGAGGCTGCACGTCGCGGAAATGACCCAGAGAAACCTTCAGCCACAGGGCGTTCAGGGTGCTGGCCTCAGAGAGATAGCGGGGCAGGTCCGGGTTGAGGGTGCCGTCGGGCATAAACAGGGCGGCGGGCGCCGAGTAGCACGCCAGCAGGCCCAGCAGCTCAATGGATTCTCCCAGCGCGGGCAGCGCCAGCAGCTCTTCGCTGTTGAACAGCTCCCGGCGGATCTCCACGCCGTCTGCCCCCGCGCCTGCGATAACGGGAAGCATCGCCCGCTGACCGCCCGCCTGTCGCACCTGTTCCGCACCGTACGCGGCGGTGACCACCATAATTTTCCTGCCCATCTTCGGACTCCATCGCAACATATCAATACTATTACGCTAGATGGAACCGGTTCCAAAGGAAAGGTCAGGATGTCGAATTTATGATCGGTATCACAAGGGATAATTAACGCGCGGTAGAGCCGCGAACGATCAGCTCGCCGGAGAAGACCTGCTCGCGAACGGCATCGCTGGTGCCGTCAATGCGACGGACCACCTGTTCAACAGCAGCATAGCCAATCTGCCAGGTGGGCTGTTTGAGGGTGGTAATGCCGACACCGGCCAGCTCTGCCCACTCCAGTTCATCAAACCCCAGCAGGCCGATATCGCTGCCCCAGTGCAGACCAATACGCTTGAGCGAGCGGGCGACCTGAAGCGTCAGCGCCCCGTTGGCGGAGATAACGGCTTTGCGCATCCCGCGATGGCGCGTGTGGAACTGGCGCAGGGTATTGTCGAGCTGCCCGGCTTCGTGAAGCGGCGTTTCGGCATTTTCGGCGATCACGCCGGGATATCGCTCCAGCGTGGCGCGAAATGCGCTCAGGCGTTCGCGACGGGTGTTGACCATCCCTAACGGCTCGCTCAGAAACAGGATGGCCTCGAAGCCCTGTTCGATCAGATGTTCGGTGGCCGTCGTGGCGGCCTGGGTGTTGTCCAGACCGACCACATCGCAGGCAAATTCCGGGATTTTACGGTCGATGAGGACCATCGGCAGGGAGGATTGCTGCAGGCGGTTTAATCCCTCTTCCCGCATGCCCACCGCGTTAACCACGATCCCTTCCACCTGGTAGCTGCGCAGCAGATCGAGGTAATGCAGCTCCTGGTCGACTTCGTTGTTGGTATTACAGACCAGCGGCGTGAAGCCTTTCTCGCGACAGGCGGCTTCGATCCCGCTGAGCACGTTAACGGAGTAGGGGTTGGTGATATCGGCGATAATCAGCCCGATAAGGCGGGTGCGGCCACGTTTGAGCCCGCGGGCCATCAGGCTGGGACGGTAGTCGAGATCGGCGATGGCCTGTTCAATACGCGCCAGCAGTGCATCGGACAGCAGGTGTTTTTCGCCGTTAAGGTAGCGCGAAATGCTGGTTTTACCGGTTTTGGCGGCTTTCGCCACGTCGCTGATGGTGGCCCGGGCTGGTTTGCTCATCGCTGATTTCCCTGAAATTAGTGAGAATACCTTAGCGGGAAAATCTGCCGAATCAAGCATTTTGCCGGGTGGCGGCTTCGCCTTACCCGGCCTACGTTCCTAAAAACGGCAACGGGGTTGCCGTTTTGCTTTTACCTACTGAATTGGGCTTAACGTAATCTCTACGCGGCGGTTTTGCGCTTTACCTTCCGCCGTGCTGTTGCTGGCGATAGGGTTGGCAGGGCCCATGCCGCGGGTGCGGATGCGGCTCGCGTCCACGCCCTGGGTAATCAGCGAGCTGGCCACGGCGTCGGCGCGCTGCTGGGACAGACGCATGTTCAGATCCTGGCTGCCGGTGCTGTCGGTGTAGCCCATCACGTTCACGGCGGTCTTGTTGTACTCTTTCAACACCATCGCCACGCCGGTCAGGGTGTTTGCACCTGCCGGTTTCAGCGTTGCGCTGCTGCTGTCGAAGGTCACGTTGTTCGGCATGTTCAGGATGATGTTATCGCCGCTGCGCGTCACGCTCACGCCGGTGCCCTTCATTTTGTCGCGCAGTTTCGCTTCCTGCACGTCCATGTAATAGCCGACGCCGCCGCCCAGCGCTGCCCCCGCCGCCGCGCCAATCAGCGCGCCTTTGCCGCGGTCTTTCTTGGAGGAGGAGAGCGCCCCAACGCCTGCGCCGACCAGCGAGCCGATACCCGCGCCAATGCCGGATTTACCCGCTTCGCGCTCACCGGTGTAAGGGTTGGTTGTGCAGCCAGAAACAGCCAGGGCTCCGCTCACCAGAGCGGCAATAACGAGTACGCGTTTTTTCATCTTCTTTCCTTAATCCTTTTTATTCTTTGCCACGACGCGCGTGGCAGTTGATTATGACGTCCAGATACGGAGAAAATTCCGGGTATAACTCTGAAATTTGTGACAAACCATAAACGGCCTCAGCAAGAAGGCCGTAAAACCTGCACGCAACCAGGAGCGCACGCTTGAGCACCTCAACGAAAACCATTCTGACCGCCGCCCACTGGGGGCCGATGCTGGTCGAAACCGATGGCGAAAATGTTCTGTCGTCCCGCGGAGCACTGCCAACCCAACATCCCAACTCGCTACAGACCGTCGTTCGCGATCAGGTGCACAGCAAAACGCGCGTGCGCTGGCCGATGGTGCGTAAAGGTTTTCTGGCCTCGCCGGATAAACCGCAGGGTATTCGCGGGCAGGATGAGTTTGTTCGCGTGAGCTGGGATGACGCGCTGGCGCTGATCCACGCCCAGCACAAGCGCATTCGCGACAGCTACGGTCCGTCGTCCATTTTCGCCGGGTCCTACGGCTGGCGTTCAAACGGCGTGCTGCATAAAGCCTCGACGCTGCTGCAGCGCTATATGAGCCTGGCGGGTGGCTATACCGGACATCTGGGAGACTACTCTACCGGTGCGGCGCAGGCGATCATGCCGTACGTCGTGGGAGGAAACGAAGTGTACCAGCAGCAGACCAGCTGGCCGCTGGTGCTGAAGCACACTGACGTAGTCGTGCTCTGGAGTGCTAACCCCCTTAACACATTGAAAATTGCCTGGAATGCCAGCGACGAGCAGGGCATTGGCTATTTCGACGCGCTGCGCAAAAGCGGCAAGCGCATTATCTGCATTGACCCCATGCGCTCTGAAACCCTGGATTTCTTCGGCGACAGCGCCGAGTGGATTGCCCCCCACATGGGCACCGACGTGGCGATGATGCTGGGTATCGCCCATACGCTGGTCGAAAACGGCTGGCACGATGCCGACTTCCTGACGCGCTGTACCACCGGCTTCGATAAATTCGCCGACTACCTGACGGGTCAGTCCGATGGCGTGGCGAAAACGGCAGGATGGGCGGCAGAGATTTGTGGCGTTCCTGCGGAGAAAATCCGTGAACTGGCGGGCTTGTTCCATAAAAATACCACCATGTTAATGTCCGGCTGGGGCATGCAGCGCCAGCAGTTTGGCGAGCAGAAGCACTGGATGCTGGTCACCCTTGCCGCAATGCTTGGGCAGATCGGCACGCCGGGCGGCGGTTTTGGTCTCTCGTATCATTTTGCCAACGGCGGTAACCCGACGCGCAAAGCGGCGGTGCTGGCGTCTCTGCAAGGGGCGGTGCAGGGCGGCGTGGATGCCGTGGATAAAATTCCGGTGGCGCGGATTGTTGAAGCGCTGGAAAACCCCGGCGGTTTTTATCAGCACAACGGTCTCGACCGCCACTTCCCGGATATTAAGTTTGTCTGGTGGGCGGGTGGGTCAAACTTCACGCATCATCAGGATACCAATCGCCTGATCCGCGCCTGGCAGAAGCCGGAGCTGGTAGTGATCTCCGAGTGCTTCTGGACCGGCTCGGCGAAACATGCCGATATCGTACTCCCGGCGACCACCTCGTTTGAGCGTAACGATCTCACCATGACCGGCGACTACAGCAACCAGCATATGGTCCCGATGAAGCGCGTGGTGGCCCCGCGCGATGAGGCGCGTGATGACTTCGACGTGTTTGCTGAGCTGAGCGAACGGTGGGAAGCGGGCGGTCGCGCGCGTTTTACCGAAGGGAAAAACGACCTGCAATGGCTGGAGACCTTCTACCAGATTGCCGGACAGCGCGGTGCGGCGCAGGGCGTCACGTTGCCGCCCTTTGCGGCGTTCTGGGAGGCGAACCAGATTATCGAAATGCCGGAGAGCGAACAGAACGCGCAGTTTGTCCGTTTCGCGGATTTCCGCCGCGACCCGGAGAACCATCCGCTGAAAACCGAGAGCGGAAAGATTGTGATCTACAGCGAGCGCATCGCCAGCTTTGGCTACGCCGACTGTCCGCCGCATCCTATGTGGCTCGAGCCGGACGAGTGGCACGGCAACGCAGAGCCGGAGCAGCTGCATGTGTTGTCAGCGCATCCCGCGCACCGTCTGCACAGCCAGCTTAACTATACGTCCCTGCGCGAGCGGTATGCGGTCGCCGGGCGAGAGCCGATCACCCTGAATACCCTTGATGCGAAAGCCCGCGGGATTGCGGACGGCGACGTGGTGCGCGTCTGGAATGCGCGCGGGCAGGTGCTGGCAGGGGCGGTGGTGAGCGACGGGATTAAGCCGGGCGTGATCTGCATCCATCAGGGCGCATGGCCTGACCTTGATCTCGCCGAAGGCGGGATCTGTAAAAACGGGGCGGTTAACGTGCTGACCAAAGATCTCCCCAGCTCGAAGCTGGGGAACGGTTGCGCAGGGAATACGGCGCTGGCCTGGGTCGAGAAATATACGGGGCCAGAGCTTACCTTAACGGCGTTTGATCCGCCTGCCAGCTCATGATCCACGTCGGGTGCTGGGTATCATCCTGCCAGGCGCTGTCTTCGATGCGAAAGCCCTGAGCATGGTAGAAATTCACCGCCCGCACGTTTTTCTGATACATCTCCAGAGTGAGGTGCGGGAAGCGCTGTTGAACATGGTTCAGCAGCGCGCGCCCGATGCCTTTCCCGATGCATGACGGCGCCACAAACAGGGCGCCGACAAACTGAGACTGCATCACGCTGATAAATCCGCACGGTTCCCCGTCCTGTTCCCAGACCCAGGTTTCCGCCGACGGCAGGTAAACGTCCTGCACCATTGCCTCGTTCTCTTTCCAGTAATTCGGCGCGATAAACGGATGCGCTTCCGTCGTGCTTTCCAGCCACAGGCTCAGAAGCGGCGCGGTATTCTCACTTTGCCATTTGCGGATCATGATGACCTCCCGGATGACAGAAGCAGCCGGTAACGTGGTCGTTGACCAGGCCACAGGCCTGCATAAAGGCGTAGCAGATGGTGGAGCCGACAAACTTAAAGCCGCGTTTTTTCAGGGCCTTCGAGAGCGCATCCGAGGCCGGAGTGGACGCGGGGATCTCCGCCAGCGTGGCGGCCCGGGTGAGCTGCGGCGTGTTGTTCACAAACGTCCAGACAAAATCTGAGAACGGTTCGCCGTTCTGCTCCATCGCCAGGTAAGCGCGTGCGTTACCGATGATCGCCTGGATCTTACCGCGATGGCGGATGATACCGGCATCCTGCACCAGCCGTTCCACGTCCTCATCGGTCATGGCGGCCACGGCGACAGGGTCGAACTGGTGGAAGGCGTTGCGGTAGTTTTCGCGTTTCTTCAGCACCGTAATCCATGACAGGCCCGCCTGCTGGCCCTCCAGGCAGATCATCTCAAAGAGCTTTTTGCCATCCGTTTCCGGCACGCCCCACTCCCGATCGTGATAATCAATATAAAGCTGATCCTGGCTTACCCAACCGCAACGTTCCATCCGTCATCTCCCTTATTGATGCTGATTTCGCAAAATTTTCATTCTGACTGGCTTGACGTGTTTACTATAAAGACAATAGTTAATACAGAACCATATGAACCTTTAGCTCTTCCTGAATAACGACAAATATCGCCGAATTCGGCTCTCTCTGGGGTCGCGTTGATGATGATAAAAAAAATCAGTGGTCGCCATGCTGCTTCTGGCCTGGTGGGAATTTCAGCCTGCCTGTTTTTTTGTAATACAGCGTCTGCCTGGCAACAGGAATATATCGTTTCAGACGCCCACAATAATACGGCGGAACGCTATACATGGGACGCGGATCACCAACCGCGTTATGAGGATATTCTGGCTGAGCGTATTCTGTCCTCGCAAAACGCGCCGGGCCTTGCCCTGAATCTACCGTCCGGCAGCGCGACGGACGGGGCAATGAGCGTGGGCTGGAATTTTCCGGTTTCAGCGCGGATCACCACCGGGCCGGTGGTGGCGTGGCGGTACGACGGCACGGCGCCCATGATGATCAACGAGTTTGGTGATAGCGCGTCGACGCAGGCGCTCACCGACCCGCTCTGGCACGCCAGCGTTAGCACGCTGGGGTGGCGCGTGAATACCCAGTACGGCGATCTTCGCCCGTGGGCGCAGATTAGCTATAACCAGCAGTTTGGTGAAAACCAGTGGAAATCGCAGTTTGGCATGCCGCAAACGCCAGCCCCTGCCCAAAACGGGAGCTGGATGGACGTCACCGTGGGAACGGATATTCCGTTTAATACGCACATGGCGGCCTATGCGTCGCTTGCTCAGGGGGAGCACACCACCACCGGTGAGGAGTTTTTGTACACCCTCGGCGTCAGCGCGAATTTCTAGAGTTGTTACTTTTTTAAACGTTACGATAACATCTCGAATACAATAACCACGGGCTTTACAGCGATAGCAGGTACTAACACGCTGTCGCTTTATTCTCGCACCAGGTCATTCATTCCCGATTCCAGGCATTTCATTCCGTTCTCCCTGCATTTCATGCCGTTTTACCCCTGGCGTATTAAGGTTTTATTTATCGTTGTCCTCAGCGAACTTCCTTAATTTCTCTTGCAGGACAACTGCCATGAACACATCAACTTATAACCGCACGCGCTGGCTCACGCTCTTTGGCACCATCGTTACCCAGTTTGCGCTGGGTTCGGTCTATACCTGGAGCCTGTTTAACAGCGCGCTTTCCGACAAGCTCGGCGCACCGGTGAGCCAGGTTGCGTTCTCCTTTGGCCTGCTGAGCCTGGGCCTGGCGATTTCGTCCTCCGTCGCGGGCAAGCTGCAGGAGCGTTTCGGCGTGAAGCGTGTGACCATGGCCTCCGGCATTCTGCTGGGGCTGGGCTTTTTCCTGACGGCACATTCCAGCAACCTGATGATGCTGTGGCTGAGCGCCGGCGTGCTGGTCGGGCTGGCCGATGGCGCAGGCTACCTGCTGACCCTGTCGAACTGCGTGAAGTGGTTCCCGGAGCGTAAAGGTTTAATCTCCGCGTTTGCCATCGGCTCTTATGGCCTGGGCAGCCTCGGCTTCAAATTTATCGATTCCCATCTGCTGGCGTCCGTTGGCCTCGAAAAAACCTTTATGATCTGGGGGGCCATAGTGCTGGTGATGATTCTGTTCGGCGCCACGCTGATGACCGATGCGCCGCAGCAGGAGGTGAAATCCGTTAACGGCGTGGTGGAGAACGACTTTACCCTCGCGCAGTCCATGCGTAAGCCGCAGTACTGGATGCTGGCGGTGATGTTCCTGACGGCCTGCATGAGCGGTCTGTATGTGATCGGCGTGGCGAAGGATATTGCGCAGGGGATGGTGAAGCTGGATGCGGCCACGGCGGCCAATGCGGTGACCGTAATCTCCATTGCCAACCTTTCTGGTCGTCTGGTGCTCGGTATTCTGTCTGACAAAATCGCCCGCATCCGTGTGATTACCCTTGGGCAGGTGGTTTCGCTGGTCGGTATGGCGGCGCTGCTGTTCGCTCCGCTGAATGAAGCCACCTTCTTCGCGGCGATTGCCTGCGTGGCCTTCAACTTCGGCGGCACCATTACCGTCTTCCCGTCACTGGTGAGCGAGTTCTTTGGCCTGAACAACCTGGCGAAAAACTACGGCGTTATCTACCTCGGCTTTGGCATTGGCAGTATCTGCGGCTCGCTGATTGCTTCCCTGTTCGGCGGGTTCTACGTGACCTTCTGCGTGATCTTCGCCTTGTTGATTATCTCCCTGGCGCTCTCTACCACGATTCGTCAGCCGCAGCGCGAAGTCTTTAAAGAAGTCCATGCATAGCGTATGATGTGCCAGACATAAGGCGCCCGTTGGGCGCTTTTTTTTTGATTAAGCACAAATACATAATGGGCTGTCACAAAAGAAATGTTTAATAATGAGGCTAAGTTATTTAGCTGATTTATAGATTATCCAAAATAATATATAAATAATATTGGTTTATTCCTAATAAAAGGTCTGTTTATACGGACTGTCTTATATCTTTATGAATTTACTTAGTTTTAACTCTGGCTAAAAGTTAGCTTCATTTCTTCTAATTTTAAAATCCAAATTGCCGTCTATATACTCCATTTCCTCACAGAATGCAGGTTATTCCTAAGGATGCGTTCTGTCATCTACCGTCATAAATGGAGTTTTTAATGAAAAAGGTTGTTTTTGCACTGTCTGCTCTCGCTGTTGTTTCCACTTCCGCTTTCGCTGCACAATCTGGTGATGGCACCGTTAAATTCACCGGTGAAATCGTTGACGCGCCATGCGTAATTTCTACTGACTCTCAGAACCAGGAAGTTGTGCTGGGTCAGGTTAAGAAATCTACCTTCGCTGCTATTGGCGACAAGTCTGTTTCCAAGCCTTTCCAGATCAAACTGGAAGACTGTGACATCAGTGCCAAGACCAAAGTGAACGTGAGCTTCACTGGCGTTGCTGATGCAGACAACGCGAAGCTGGTTTCCGTTAACACGGAAGCAGGCGCGGCAACTGGCGTGGGCATCGGTATCTACGACAACGCTAACAAAGCGGTTGATATGAATACCGGTAAATCCACCACCACGCTGGCTGCTGGTCAGACCGTGCTGTACTACACCGCTAACTACGTTTCCACCAAAACAGCTGTCACTACCGGTTACGGTAACGCAGAAGTGGACTTCAACCTGTCTTACGAATAATCGACTTTTCGTCAGTAGAAGACAATCACAATGGCAACGGGAATCCCGTTGCCATTTTTTCCAGCGGAGACTCAGGGAGAGAATCATGAACCGCTCACGTTTGACATCCTGCGCAGCACTGGCGCTGGCGCTGATTTCACAAAACAGTTTTGCAGGCGGCGTAGCATTAAGCAGTACGCGTGTTATTTATGACGGCAGCAGAAAGGAAGCCTCTCTGACGGTCAATAACAAAAGCACGACGGATGAGTTTCTCATTCAGTCATGGATTGATGATGCGAATGGCAATAAAAAGACGCCATTTATTATCACCCCACCTTTATTTAAGTTAAGCCCGACGAAAAATAACGTTTTGCGTATTGTGAATACGTCTAACACCTTACCGCAGGATCGTGAGTCCGTTTACTGGGTTAACGTGAAATCTATTCCTGCCCAAAGCGAAGGCGCGGAAGGTAAAAACGTTCTGCAAATTGCCGTACGCACGCGCTTAAAACTGTTCTATCGTCCGGCTGGCCTGAAAGGCAACAGCATGGATGGCTGGAGCAAACTGCAGTTTACAAACGCAGGGGCGAACCAGATCAAAGTCGATAACCCCTCTGCCTTTAACCTCACGTTTAATAAATTTTATGTCAACGGCCGCAATATCGAAAAAGCGGGAATGGTGCCTGCAAAAGGCTCGTTGAATATTGAACTGCCAGCCGGTACCGGCAAGGTAAACGAAGTCAAATACAACATTATTAATGATTTCGGTACGGCTGGCGACATGCTGACTCAGCGCGTTAATTAATCCGTTTTGAAGGTTTTTTACTATGCCATGGACGCATCTTCCTCAGGTCAATAAGGCCCCGCGTTTCCCACTGTCCGCGCTTGCGCTGATGGTAGCGGGCTCGCTCCCCGCGTATGCGGGAACATTTAACCCGCGCTTTCTGGAAGATGTGCCGGGTATTGACCAGCACGTTGACCTTTCAATGTATGAATCCAATAAAGCCGAACAGCTGCCGGGTAAATACCGCGTGTCGGTCGTGGTCAACGATAAAAAAATGGAGTCTCGCACCCTGGAGTTTAAGGCCGCGACCGAGGCTCAGCGCGCAAAAATGGGTGAAAGCCTGGTGCCGTGCTTAAGCCGCGTGCAGCTTGAGGACATGGGCGTGCGTATTGACAGCTTCCCGGCGCTGAAAATGGCACCGCCGGAAGCCTGCGTCGCCTTTGACGACATTATTCCTCAGGCCGCCAGCCATTTCGATTTTGCGGACCAGACGCTGATCATGAGTTTCCCGCAGGCCGCGATGAAGCAGACGGCGCGCGGTACGGTACCGGAATCCCAGTGGGACGAAGGGGTGAATGCCCTGCTGCTGGATTACAACTTCACCGGCAGCAACGCCAGCTATGACGCACATGACAGCGATACCAGCTACAACACCGACAGCTACTATCTGAACCTGCGCAGCGGTATGAACCTGGGCGCATGGCGGTTACGTAACTACAGTACCTGGACGCGAAACGACGGCAGCAACAAATGGGATAACATCGGCACCTCATTAAGCCGCGCCATTGTGCCGCTGAAATCGCAGCTGACGCTGGGGGACACCTCCACCTCCGGGGATATCTTTGACAGCGTCCAGATGCGCGGTGCGCAGCTAACGTCCGACGAAGAGATGCTGCCAGACAGCCAGCGTGGGTTTGCGCCGGTGATCCGCGGTATTGCTAAAAGTAACGCCGAAGTGACCGTCGAGCAGAACAACTACGTGATCTACCGTACGTTTGTTCAGCCGGGTGCGTTTGAAATTAATGACCTGTACCCCACCTCAAACAGCGGTGACCTGACGGTCACGATTAAAGAAGCAGATGGCAGCGAGCAGAAGTTCGTTCAGCCGTTCTCCGCGGTGGCAATCCTCCAGCGAGAAGGCCATCTGAAGTACAGCCTCTCCGCAGGGGAATACCGTGCCGGGAACTATAACAGCGCCCAGCCGAAGTTCGGGCAACTGGATGCCATGTATGGTCTGCCGCACGGCATTACCGTTTACGGCGGCTCGATCTTCTCCGACGACTACTATTCGCTGGCGGGTGGTGTCGGTAAAAACTTCGGCTATATCGGTGCGGTCTCCATCGACGTGACGCAGGCGAAAAGCAACCTGGCAAACAATGAGAGCGCGGAAGGTCAGTCTTACCGCTTCCTCTACTCCAAGAGCTTCAACAGCGGTACTGATTTCCGTCTGCTGGGCTACAAGTATTCGACCAGCGGCTATTACACCTTCCAGGAAGCGACGGATGTACGCAGCGATGCGGACAGCTCGTACAGTCAGTACCACAAGCGTAGCCAGATCCAGGGCAACGTGACGCAGCAGCTGGGCACCTGGGGCTCGGTCTACTTTAACGTCACGCAGCAGGACTACTGGAACGATAACGGTAAACAGCGCTCGCTGAACGCCGGTTATAACGGCCGTATTGGACGCGTGAACTACAGCATTGCCTACACCTGGACGAAAAGCCCGGAGTGGGATGAAAGCGACCGCTTGCTGTCATTCTCCCTGTCGATTCCATTGGGAAGCATGTGGAGTAACTACCATCTCACCACCGACCAGCATGGCCGCACCAACCAGCAGATGGGCGTCAGTGGCGCCGCGCTGGAGGACCGCAACCTGAACTACAGCGTGCAGGAAGGCTACGGCAGCAACGGCGTGGGTAACAGCGGCAGCGTGAACCTGGATTACCAGGGCGGCGTGGGTAGCGCCAGCCTGGGTTACAACTACAACCGCGACGGCCAGCAGGTGAACTACGGTCTGCGCGGCGGGGTGATCGCCCACAGTGAAGGCATTACGCTCTCCCAGCCGCTGGGCGAATCGATGGCCATTATCTCCGCGCCGGGCGCACGGGGTGCCCACGTGATCAACAACGGCGGTGTGGAAGTGGACTGGATGGGCAATGCGGTGGTGCCTTACCTCACGCCGTATCGTGAAACCGAGGTTTCACTGCGAAGCGACAGCCTGAACAGCCAGGTTGACCTGGATACCGCCTCCGTCAACGTGGTGCCGACGCGCGGTGCGATTGTTCGCGCCCGCTTTGATACCCGCGTGGGCTATCGCGTGCTGATGACCCTCACGCAGGCCGACGGCAAAGCGGTACCGTTTGGAGCCACCGCCACGCTTCTGGACAGCAAAAAAGAGTCCAGCAGCATCGTGGGGGAAGACGGCCAGCTGTACATCAGCGGGATGCCGGATGAAGGTGCGCTGCAGGTAAGTTGGGGTAAGGATCAGACTAAGCAGTGCCGAGTAGCGTTTACGCTGCCCGAGCAAAAGGATAACTCCGGCGTGGTGATGGCGAAGGCCGTCTGCCGGTAACAGGGAAGGATAGGATTATGTTCAAGAAATTGATGATGTTTGCTGGCCTGCTGGGCGGGTCGGCGCTGTTCTCCAGCCAGGCGCTGGCGGCGGCTGATTGGGGGCCATGCACAGCGACTGGCGGGACACATATCTTCAGTGCTTTAATGAATGAGACTGTGACGAATATTAAAGACAATACTGCAGGTGCGACCTTCCCTGATTTTTATTCATGGAATATGGGTACGCAGTATCCTGGTGTTTGTGAATGTCCAGCAGGAACAGGCACCAGCGAATTCTTTTACAAGACGGTTTCGTCTCTGCCGATAGGACATATTTCTGGCGGAAAGACCTTTTATGTTGTTAACAATAATATTCAGATCGCATCTTCGGTTTGGATTGGCGGCGGCAAAGGTGATTACGTGAACGCCCCTCTCGACGATACCTCTAACGAGCGAGCCGATCGAGCGCTATGTGATGTGGACAACTCAGATCCAGGAATGGGGTTTGAGACCGGCGGTAAGGGCAAACTGACCATGTATATTAACCACCCTTTCGTTGGTGAAATGACCATTCCCCAAACAAAAATTTGGGATATATATGGTACTCGTAAGCGCGGTGTTTATGGCACTAGTCCTCTTGCTGCGGTAAATCTGAGCGGCACAATTATTGTACCTCAGGGCTGTGAGCTTTCGAGTGGCAACACCCTGGAAATCCCATTTGGCGAGTTTCAGGCACATGACTTTAAAGACCGCAAAGGGCAGATGCCCGTGGGTGGCTCGGCGACAACTAAAAACCTGCAGTTTAAATGTACCAATATTTCAGATGGCGTAAAAATCTATCTGCGTATTGAAGGCATACCAAACGAGAACTACAGCCAGGCCATCAGCATGGGCAACCCCGACCTGGGGGCGATAGTCAGGACCGATACCGGCAAAGTGTTGGTGCCGAACGACACCACCTACGAACATGAATTGACGGTGTCGCCACTGGTGGATGATACTCACCGTATGGCTTCCACCACATTGACTTTTGCGCCGATCAGCACCACCGGCAAAATGCCGAAAACGGGTGATTTCGAAGGCATTGCCACCCTGCGTATTGATGTGGAGTAACGGCAATGAAAATCATCTATGTATTGGCGGGCTGTGGGCTGCTGGCCTCATCGGTAGCGATGGCAGAAGGCATCCAGAACATCGGCTCGGCGGGGGACGTGCACTTTACCATCAGCATTCGTCAGGGAACCTGCGAGCTGGAAAAGAGCAACATTGATGTCGATATGGGGACGATTACGCTATCAAAACCGGCTATCGTCGGAAGAGAGCTTAATCAGCAGGCGTTCTCGATTGGGCTGAAAAACTGTCAGGACGTTGCGCGGGTTTACGTCACGATGGACGGTACGCCGGATGCGACAAACCCGGACCTGTTCGCCCTCGACAGCGGCGGCGCAACGGGTATTGCGCTAAAGATAAAAGCTAAAAGTGGCGTGCAGCAGTATCCTGTTAGTACGAAATCTACCCCCGTAGAGCACAGCATCTGGTTCAATGGTACAAACGCGCTGAACTATATCGCCAGCTATGTGCCCGTGAAAAGCGACGCCACCAGTGGTCAAGCGAACGCCACGGTCAATTTTAGCGTCGTGTATGAGTAACCATGAAGGGCCAGGTCACTGGCCCTTATTGATCCTTCCGCGTTGAATTCTTTTTTGTAAATATCTACTGCAATCACACTCTCTGATGCCACTTTTTTTCCCCGCTGTGGTCTACTTATCGCGCTTGTAGACGTTTCTGATAACGGTTTCTCCAGCACCTACTTACTCTGTCTGCTTTCTCGATGAGATTCGGCGGGTTTTTATACCCCTTCCCCCAGGGTTGTTTGCATGAAATATATTAGGTCTCTTACCCAGCAGCGATTGTGTCTGATGCTGGCTGTCTATATTGGTTTATTTCTGAATGGCGCGGTGCTGTTCAGAAGAGTGGAAGGTTATTTAGAACACTTCACCGTAAGAAATGGGATTTTCGCGGCGATTGAACTGTTTGGCTCTGTTCTGGCGACCTTCTTCCTGTTGCGCCTGCTCTCCCTCTTTGGCCGACGTACGTGGCAAATTCTGGCCTCGCTGGTGGTGATTATTTCTGCTGCCGCAAGCTATTACATGACCTTTATGAACGTGGTCATTGGTTACGGTATCGTGGCCTCGGTGATGACCACGGATATCGATCTCTCAAAAGAGGTGGTTGGGACAGGCTTTATCGTCTGGACGGTTTTAACCTGTCTGATCCCGCTGTTCTTTATCTGGAGCAATACCTGCCGCTATACGCTGTTACGCCAGCTGCGCACGCGTGGACAGCGGATCCGCAATATCGTCATCGTGCTGCTGGCCGGTCTGCTGGTATGGGCGCCTATTCGCCTTATGGAAACGCAGCAAAAACGCATTGAGAAAGCGACGGGCGTGGATATGCCAAGCTATGGCGGCGTGGTGGCAAACTCCTATCTGCCGTCTAACTGGCTGTCTGCGCTAGGCTTGTATGCCTGGGCGCAGGCGGATGAGTCCAGCGATGTGAAATCACTGATTAACCCGACCAAAAAATTCACCTATCAGGCCCCGTCTGACGGCCTGGATGATACCTACGTCGTCTTTGTCATCGGCGAAACGACGCGCTGGGACCATATGGGCATTTTGGGCTATGGCCGGGATACCACGCCGAAGCTGGCGCAGGAAAAGAACCTGGTGGCCTATCGTGGCTACTCCTGCGATACCGCAACGAAGCTCTCGCTGCGCTGCATGTTTGTGCGTGAGGGCGGTGCGAGCGATAACCCGCAGCGCACGCTGAAAGAGCAAAACGTGTTTGCCGTACTGAAGCAGCTTGGGTTTAGCGCTGACCTGTTCGCCATGCAAAGTGAGATGTGGTTCTACACCAACACGCTGGCAGACAACATCGCGTACCGCGAGCAGATTGGCGCCGAGCCGCGTAACCGCGGTAAAAACGTCGACGACATGCTGCTTCTGGAAGAGATGTCGGAGTCCCTCAAGAGCCATCCCCAGGGTAAGCATCTGGTTATTCTGCACACCAAAGGGTCGCATTACAGCTATTACCAGCGCTACACGCGTGATTTCGCGAAGTGGCAGCCGGAGTGCGTGGGCATTAACAAAGACTGCAGCAAGCAGGAGCTGATCAATGCCTATGATAACTCGGTGCTGTACGTGGATACCTTCCTGAGCCGGGTCATCGACCAGCTGCGGGATAAAAAAGCGATTGTGATTTACGCTGCAGACCACGGTGAATCCATTAATGAGAAAGAGCATCTGCACGGTACGCCGCGCAAGCTGGCGCCGCCAGAACAGTTCCGCGTGCCGATGATCATGTGGATGTCTGATAAGTATCTGGAAAATCCGGAGAAGGCGAAGATGTTTGCTCAGCTGAAGAAAGAGGCGGAAATGAAGGTGCCGCGCCGTCACGTTGAGCTGTACGACACCATTATGGGTTGTCTCGGCTATACCTCACCGAACGGTGGGATTAACGAAAACAACAACTGGTGTAAACTCCCTGATAACACCGCAAAAGCCGCGCAGTAGCTGCTCTGGCGAGAATATCGCCAGTTGAATGGCTTTTTGAAAATAAGGGATTGACGGGGGCGCACCTCAGCAGTAAGATGCGCTCCGCATTCGGCGAGTAGCGCAGCTTGGTAGCGCAACTGGTTTGGGACCAGTGGGTCGGAGGTTCGAATCCTCTCTCGCCGACCACATTCTGAAAAGGGCTAACCGTAAGGTTAGCCCTTTTTGCATTAGCGGGTTACTCCATTCGACCCTGCAAAATGTCCCTTATCCTCGCTTAAGCCTGCCTGTTAACGATTTTGTGACATAATCCATTGTATTTTTTTATATATAGATTGATCTTTTTTCGCGTTACTTATGGATAACCTCAGCATTTTTCGCTGTGCGTTTTAACGTTCGCGGTATTTAGTGCTCAGATAATCACCATTCTGCAAGAAAATTTACCCATTCTGAATAAAAGTTAATCACTGATTGTTGCGAAATATGAAGATAGTTGTGCTGCAAGATAGCGAGTAGCATAAATTTCCCTGCTGAAAACTGGCGCATAGAGTTTTTTTAATCTTTGTTTGCGGTTTCTCACACTCAGCGTAAATGCCCGTCACCTGTATTGACGTTTTCACATTCTGTTGACAGATTGTAGGGCATGAGGGGCATTTCAGGGACGATCTGCGCTGCAACTCAAACGCTCTTCTGAAAGGATTCTCCATCCCTTTACTGCCTTCGGGCACCACCGACCGGACCGGGTAAAAAATAAATAAAGGTCTGGCGGCGTAACACAACAAAGCAAAACATCACATTGGAGCAGAATAATGAGTATTTCCTTGAAGAAGTCAGGGATGCTGAAGCTTGGTCTGAGCCTGGTGGCTATGACCGTGGCAGCAAGCGTACAGGCAAAAACCCTGGTTTACTGTTCTGAAGGCTCGCCGGAAGGCTTTAACCCACAGCTCTTTACCTCTGGTACGACGTACGACGCAAGCTCTGTACCGATCTATAACCGTCTGGTTGAATTCAAAACCGGTACTACGGAAGTGATTCCGGGTCTGGCCGAGAAGTGGGACGTCAGCGAAGACGGTAAAACCTATACCTTCCACCTGCGCCAGGGCGTGAAGTGGCAGGACAGCAAAGATTTCAAACCCACGCGCGACCTGAACGCCGACGACGTGGTGTTCTCCTTCGACCGTCAGAAAAATGCCCAGAACCCGTATCACAAAGTGTCTGGCGGCAGCTATGAATACTTCGAAGGGATGGGTCTGCCGGACCTGATCTCAGAAGTGAAAAAAGTGGACGATAACACCGTTCAGTTCGTGCTGACGCGTCCGGAAGCGCCGTTCCTGGCTGACCTGGCCATGGACTTCGCCTCTATTCTCTCTAAAGAGTACGCGGACAACATGCTGAAAGCCGGTACGCCGGAAAAAGTGGACCTGAACCCAATCGGTACCGGCCCGTTCCAGCTGCTGCAGTACCAGAAAGACTCCCGCATTCTGTATAAAGCATTCGAAGGCTTCTGGGGCACCAAGCCGAAGATTGACCGTCTGGTCTTCTCCATTACGCCTGACGCTTCCGTGCGTTATGCCAAGCTGCAGAAAAACGAATGCCAGGTGATGCCGTACCCGAACCCGGCTGATATCGCCCGCATGAAGCAGGACAAGAACATCAACCTGCTGGAGCAGGCTGGCCTGAACGTGGGCTATCTCTCCTTCAACACCGAGAAGAAACCGTTTGATGACGTGAAGGTGCGTCAGGCGCTGACCTACGCGGTGAACAAAGAAGCGATCATCAAAGCCGTTTATCAGGGCGCGGGCGTTGCCGCCAAGAACCTGATCCCACCGACCATGTGGGGCTATAACGACGACGTTAAGGACTACACCTACGATCCTGAGAAAGCGAAAGCGCTGCTGAAAGAAGCGGGCCAGGATAAAGGCTTTACCGTTGAGCTGTGGGCGATGCCGGTACAGCGTCCGTACAACCCGAACGCACGCCGTATGGCCGAAATGGTTCAGGCTGACTGGGCGAAGGTTGGCGTACAGGCCAAGATTGTAACCTACGAGTGGGGCGAGTACCTGAAGCGCGCCAAAGCGGGTGAGCACCAGGCGGTCATGATGGGCTGGACCGGTGATAACGGGGATCCGGACAACTTCTTCGCCACCCTGTTCAGCTGCGCAGCGGCGAAAGACGGTTCTAACTACTCCCGCTGGTGCTACAAGCCGTTTGAAGATCTGATCCAGCCGGCGCGTGCGACCGACGATCACAACAAACGTATTGAACTGTACAAGCAGGCTCAGGTTGTTATGCACGATCAGGCTCCGGCGCTGATTGTTGCTCACTCCACCGTGTACGAGCCAGTGCGTAAAGAAGTGAAGGGCTACGTGGTTGATCCACTGGGCAAACACCACTTCGAAAACGTATCGGTTGAATAATTAAAAGCAACGCCAGGCGGCGCTGCGCTTGCACTGGCCTACGGTATGTAGGCCGGGTAAGCGTAGCGCCACCCGGCAGCAGTGCTTTATTCCCTTCCTAAAAGGGGAGGGAATAAGATTTGTGAGCAATACAGACGTCACGCCATGAGTCGTGCGTCATCAGAGAGAATCCGGGTTATGTTGCAGTTCATCCTCCGACGTCTGGGACTTGTTATCCCCACGTTTATCGGTATCACCCTTCTCACTTTTGCCTTCGTCCATATGATCCCCGGCGACCCGGTAATGATTATGGCGGGCGAGCGTGGTATTTCCCCTGAGCGCCATGCACAGCTGCTGGCGGAACTCGGTCTCGATAAGCCGATGTGGCAGCAGTATCTCCACTATATCTGGGGCGTGCTGCACGGTGATTTAGGGATTTCGCTGAAAAGCCGTCTTCCGGTGTGGGACGAGTTCGTGCCGCGTTTTAAAGCGACGCTCGAGCTTGGCGTCTGCGCCATGATTTTCGCCACTGCGGTGGGTATTCCTGTCGGGGTACTGGCGGCCGTCAAGCGTGGCTCTATTTTTGACCATACTGCCGTGGGCCTGGCGCTGACCGGCTACTCCATGCCTATCTTCTGGTGGGGCATGATGCTGATCATGCTGGTCTCGGTGCAGCTCAACCTGACGCCGGTCTCCGGGCGCGTCAGCGATATGGTCTTCCTCGACGACACCAATCCGTTGACCGGCTTTATGCTGATTGATACGGCTATCTGGGGTGAAGAGGGCAACTTCATTGACGCCGTGGCGCACATGATCCTGCCTGCCATGGTGCTGGGCACCATTCCTCTGGCGGTGATCGTGCGTATGACCCGTTCATCCATGCTGGAAGTACTGGGCGAGGATTATATCCGCACCGCGCGCGCTAAGGGGTTAACCCGTATGCGCGTCATTATCGTCCATGCGCTGCGTAACGCCATGCTGCCGGTGGTGACCGTTATCGGTCTGCAGGTGGGGACGCTGCTGGCGGGGGCGATCCTGACCGAAACCATCTTCTCCTGGCCGGGTCTGGGACGCTGGCTGATTGACGCGCTGCAGCGCCGTGACTATCCGGTTGTGCAGGGCGGTGTGCTGCTGGTCGCGACGATGATTATCCTCGTCAACCTGCTGGTCGATTTGCTGTACGGCGTGGTGAACCCGCGTATTCGTCATAAGAAGTAAGGGGCCATCATGTCACAAGTCACTCAAAATAAAGTGGTCGCTGCACCGGTTCCAATGACGCCGCTGCAGGAATTCTGGCACTACTTCAAGCGCAATAAAGGCGCGGTAGTAGGGCTGGTGTATGTCGTTATCATGATCCTGATTGCGGTGTTTGCGAACTTCCTCGCACCGCATAACCCGGCGGATCAGTTCCGCGATGCGCTGCTCGCCCCGCCTGCGTGGCAGGATGGCGGCAGCCTGGCGCACCTGCTGGGGACCGATGACGTGGGCCGCGACGTGCTGTCGCGCCTGATGTACGGCGCGCGCCTTTCGCTGCTGGTAGGCTGTCTCGTTGTTGTGCTGTCGCTGATCATGGGCGTCGTACTCGGCCTGGTTGCCGGCTACTTCGGCGGTATCGTTGATAACATCATCATGCGTATCGTCGACATCATGCTGGCGCTGCCAAGCCTGCTGCTGGCGCTGGTGCTGGTGGCGATCTTCGGTCCGTCGATTGGTAACGCCGCGCTGGCGCTGACCTTCGTGGCGCTTCCTCACTACGTCCGCCTGACCCGTGCTGCGGTACTGGTGGAAGTGAACCGCGATTACGTCACCGCGTCTCGCGTAGCGGGAGCCGGGGCGATGCGTCAGATGTTCGTGAATATCTTCCCTAACTGCCTTGCGCCGCTGATTGTTCAGGCGTCGCTCGGTTTCTCTAACGCCATTCTTGATATGGCCGCTCTTGGCTTCCTGGGCATGGGTGCGCAGCCGCCAACACCGGAGTGGGGCACCATGCTCTCCGACGTGTTGCAGTTCGCACAAAGCGCCTGGTGGGTTGTCACCTTCCCGGGTCTGGCAATCCTGCTGACGGTGCTGGCATTTAACCTGATGGGTGATGGCCTGCGTGATGCGCTTGATCCCAAACTGAAGCAGTAAGAGGCACGAGATGGCGTTATTAAATGTAGATAAATTATCGGTGCACTTCGGTGACGAGGGCACCCCGTTTCGCGCCGTGGACCGCATCAGCTACAGCGTAAATCAGGGCGAAGTGGTGGGCATTGTCGGGGAGTCCGGTTCCGGTAAGTCAGTGAGCTCGCTGGCGATCATGGGGCTGATTGATTACCCGGGCCGCGTGATGGCGGAAAACCTGCAGTTCAACGGTCAGGATCTGAAGCGCATTTCTGAAAAACAGCGCCGCCAGCTGGTGGGCGCCGAAGTGGCGATGATTTTCCAGGACCCGATGACCAGCCTTAACCCGTGCTACACCGTGGGTTTCCAGATTATGGAAGCGATTAAGGTGCATCAGGGCGGGAATAAGAAAACCCGTCGCCAGCGCGCGATCGACCTGCTGAACCAGGTGGGTATTCCTGACCCGGCGTCGCGTCTGGACGTTTACCCGCACCAGCTCTCCGGTGGGATGAGCCAGCGCGTGATGATCGCCATGGCGATTGCCTGTCGACCCAAACTGCTGATTGCGGATGAGCCGACGACGGCGCTGGACGTGACCATTCAGGCGCAAATCATCGAGCTGCTGCTGGAGCTGCAGCAGAAAGAGAATATGGCGCTGGTCCTGATTACGCACGATCTGGCGCTGGTGGCCGAAGCCGCGCACAAGATTATCGTGATGTATGCCGGCCAGGTGGTCGAGGCCGGAAGCTCGCACGATATTTTCCGCGCGCCGCGTCACCCGTATACCCAGGCGCTTTTACGCGCGCTGCCGGAGTTTGCCCAGGACAAAGCGCGCCTGGCGTCGCTGCCGGGTGTGGTACCGGGTAAATATGACCGTCCGCAGGGCTGTCTGCTCAATCCGCGCTGTCCGTATGCAACGGACAAGTGCCGGGCAGAAGAGCCAGAGCTGAACACGCTTGCTGACGGTCGTCAGTCGAAATGCCACTACCCACTCGATGATGCCGGGAGGCCAACACTATGAGTACGCAACAGGCCACCACGCAACAGCCGCTGCTGCAGGCCATCGATCTGAAAAAATACTACCCGGTGAAGAAGGGGCTGTTTGCCCCTGAACGCCTGGTGAAAGCGCTGGACGGCGTCTCCTTTAACCTCGAACGCGGTAAAACGCTGGCGGTGGTGGGGGAGTCGGGCTGCGGGAAATCCACGCTGGGCCGTCTGCTGACGATGATTGAAGTGCCGACCGGCGGCGAGCTTTATTATCAGGGCCAGGATCTGCTCAAGCACGATCCGCAGGCGCAGAAGCTGCGTCGTCAGAAAATCCAGATTGTGTTCCAGAACCCGTACGGTTCTTTGAACCCGCGTAAGAAAGTGGGGCAGATTCTGGAAGAGCCCCTGCTGATTAACAGCAATCTGAGCAAAGAGCAGCGCCGGGAAAAAGCGCTGGCGATGATGGCAAAGGTCGGCCTGAAAACCGAGCACTACGACCGCTACCCGCACATGTTCTCCGGCGGCCAGCGTCAGCGTATCGCTATCGCCCGCGGGCTGATGCTCGATCCGGACGTGGTGATTGCCGATGAGCCGGTCTCCGCCCTCGACGTTTCCGTGCGTGCGCAGGTGCTAAACCTGATGATGGATCTCCAGCAGGAGCTGGGGCTCTCTTACGTGTTCATCTCCCACGACCTGTCGGTAGTGGAACACATTGCCGATGAGGTGATGGTGATGTACCTGGGACGCTGCGTGGAGAAGGGGACCAAAGACCAGATCTTTAATAACCCTCGCCATCCGTACACCCAGGCGCTGCTGTCCGCGACGCCGCGTCTGAACCCGGACGATCGTCGTGAGCGTATTAAGCTGACGGGCGAGCTGCCAAGCCCGCTGAATCCACCGCCGGGATGTGCATTCAACGCCCGCTGCAGCCGCCGCTTTGGTCCGTGCACCCAGCTCCAGCCGCAGCTGAAGGATTATGGCGGCCAGCTGGTGGCCTGCTTCGCGGTCGATCAGGATGAAAACGGCGAGAAGCCACACGCATAACGAAAAAAACCGGCGCCAGGCCGGTTTTTTTTACTCTGCCTGATTATTTCCGCAGGCGAATCTGGTCGACGGCGTGCTTCTCGCTCTTGGTGAGGATCAGGCTCGCGCGCTCGCGCGTCGGCAGGATGTTCTCTTTCAGGTTCACGTAGTTGATCTCATTCCACAGCCCGGTGGCTACCTTAATGGCCTCTTCTTTCGACAGCTGCGCATAGTTATGGAAGTAAGAGTCAGGATCGGTGAACGCCCCTTCGCGGAACTTCAGGAAGCGGTTGATGTACCAGTTCTGCAGCAGCTCTTCCGGCGCATCGACATAAATAGAGAAGTCGACGAAATCCGAGACGAATACGTGATGCGGGTCGTGAGGATAGTCCATGCCGCTTTGCAGTACGTTCAGACCCTCCAGAATCAGGATGTCCGGCTGGACCACCGTTTTATCTCCACCCGGGATGCGATCGTAAATCAGATGCGAATAGACGGGGGCAGTGACGTGCGGCACGCCGGATTTCAGGTCAGAGACAAATTTCACCAGACGATGCATATCATAAGAGAGCGGGAAGCCTTTCTTCTTCATCAGGCCGCGTTCTTTTAATACTTCGTTCGGATGCAGGAAGCCGTCAGTCGTGATCAGCTCCACGCTGCGGTGCTCCGGCCAGCGGCTCAACAGCGCCTGCAGGACACGCGCGGTGGTACTTTTACCCACGGCCACGCTGCCTGCGATGCTAATGATATAAGGAATGCGTTGACCGTTCGTCCCGAGAAACTGCTCCAGCACGGCCTGACGGCGCAGGTTCGAGCTGATATAGAAGTTAAGCAAGCGAGAGAGGGGGAGATAAATTTCTGCCACCTCTTCAAGGGACAGATCTTCGTTTATCCCTTTTAACCGTGCGATTTCACCTTCCGTCAGCGTCATAGGGACGGAATCACGCAGGGCAGCCCACTGGCTGCGGTTAAAGTGAAGATAAGGCGTCATTAACGTTTGCTCTTTTTTGCTCATAAGCATGCTTCAGTGAGCCAGCGCTACACTGCCGGATCGTGGCTCATCACACAGTTAATTTTGGACAATGGGCAGGAGGTTAACACCAGATGGCAGGAATAATAAGAAAAAAGATGGAAAGCGCTGCGTTACGCGGAAGCCGTCACGCTACGGTGAATACGGTGCAAATCACGGTGAAATGTTGAATATTTGACCTCGAATGACTACTTTTACAGCGCTTGATGCGCTCTTCGCATAAAATGTGAGCGAAAGAACGTTTTATGCAAATTTTTAGTTGCATGACCGCGCAGGGATCCATAGAATGCGCGCTACTTGATGCCGACTTAGCTCAGTAGGTAGAGCAACTGACTTGTAATCAGTAGGTCACCAGTTCGATTCCGGTAGTCGGCACCATCAAGTCCGGTGGGGTTCCCGAGCGGCCAAAGGGAGCAGACTGTAAATCTGCCGTCACAGACTTCGAAGGTTCGAATCCTTCCCCCACCACCACTTTCTGGCAGCGTAAATGCCGCCGGAGCTGGTTGGAAAAATTAGCCAGCTCAAACTGAAAAAGAGAGAAATCTCTTTTTTTGTTACAGAAAGAACTGGGTAGCCGAGTTTCAGGATGCGGGCATCGTATAATGGCTATTACCTCAGCCTTCCAAGCTGATGATGCGGGTTCGATTCCCGCTGCCCGCTCCAATACGTGCTGATATGGCTCAGTTGGTAGAGCGCACCCTTGGTAAGGGTGAGGTCCCCAGTTCGACTCTGGGTATCAGCACCACTTCACTTCTCCTTCCCGTTTCTCTCTGTTTCAATTTTACTGTATTCAACAATTCAGGCATTTCGCCTGGTTGATGTGGTGATATCACCGATTTATCCGTGTCTTAGAGGGACAATCGATGTCTAAAGAAAAGTTTGAACGTACAAAACCGCACGTTAACGTCGGTACTATCGGCCACGTTGACCATGGTAAAACAACGCTGACCGCTGCAATCACTACCGTTCTGGCAAAAACCTACGGTGGTTCTGCTCGTGCATTCGACCAGATCGATAACGCACCAGAAGAAAAAGCTCGTGGTATCACCATCAACACTTCCCACGTTGAATACGACACCCCGACTCGCCACTACGCACACGTAGACTGCCCAGGCCACGCCGACTATGTTAAAAACATGATCACCGGTGCTGCGCAGATGGACGGCGCGATCCTGGTTGTTGCTGCGACTGACGGCCCAATGCCTCAGACTCGTGAGCACATCCTGCTGGGTCGTCAGGTAGGCGTTCCTTACATCATCGTGTTCCTGAACAAGTGCGACATGGTTGATGACGAAGAGCTGCTGGAACTGGTAGAGATGGAAGTTCGTGAACTGCTGTCTCAATACGATTTCCCAGGCGACGATACCCCAATCGTTCGTGGTTCCGCGCTGAAAGCGCTGGAAGGCGAAGCAGAGTGGGAAGCGAAAATCATCGAACTGGCTGGCTTCCTGGATTCTTACATCCCAGAACCAGAGCGTGCGATTGACAAGCCATTCCTGCTGCCAATCGAAGACGTATTCTCCATCTCCGGTCGTGGTACCGTTGTTACCGGTCGTGTAGAGCGCGGTATCATCAAAGTTGGCGAAGAAGTTGAAATCGTTGGTATCAAAGAGACTGCGAAGTCTACCTGTACTGGCGTTGAAATGTTCCGCAAACTGCTGGACGAAGGCCGTGCTGGTGAGAACGTTGGTGTTCTGCTGCGTGGTATCAAACGTGAAGAAATCGAACGTGGTCAGGTTCTGGCGAAGCCAGGCTCAATCAAGCCACACACCAAGTTCGAATCTGAAGTGTACATCCTGTCCAAAGACGAAGGCGGCCGTCATACTCCGTTCTTCAAAGGCTACCGTCCACAGTTCTACTTCCGTACAACTGACGTGACCGGTACCATCGAACTGCCAGAAGGCGTTGAGATGGTAATGCCAGGCGACAACATCAAGATGGTTGTGACGCTGATCCACCCAATCGCGATGGACGACGGTCTGCGTTTCGCAATCCGTGAAGGCGGCCGTACCGTTGGCGCGGGCGTTGTTGCTAAAGTTCTCGGCTAATCGCTGATAACATTTGACGCAATGCGCATGAAAAGGGCATCATTTGATGCCCTTTTTGCACGCTTTCACATCAGAACCTGGCTCATCAGTGATTCTTTTTGTCATAATCATTGCTGAGACAGGCTCTGCAGAGAGCGTATAATCCATAAAGGGATTAGCGTTTCGATTTGGCTCGCCTCGCACTCGCGGGGTGAAATTATTTGTAGAATTCTTCTGACAGGTTGGTTTATGAGTGCGAATACCGAAGCTCAAGGGAGCGGGCGCGGCCTGGAAGCGATGAAGTGGGTCGCTGTTGCCGTGCTGCTGATTGTGGCAATCGTTGGCAACTATCTTTATCGTGACATGATGCTGCCGCTCCGCGCGCTGGCAGTGGTGATTCTGATTGCTGCAGCGGGCGGTGTCGCGCTGTTGACGACTAAAGGTAAAGCAACCGTTGCTTTCGCTCGCGAAGCACGTACCGAAGTCCGCAAGGTCATTTGGCCGACTCGCCAGGAAACATTGCACACCACGCTGATCGTAGCGGCGGTGACTGCTGTAATGTCACTGATCCTGTGGGGACTGGATGGTATTCTGGTTCGCCTGGTTTCCTTTATTACTGGCCTGAGGTTCTAAGATGTCTGAAGCCCCTAAAAAGCGTTGGTACGTCGTTCAGGCGTTTTCCGGTTTTGAAGGCCGCGTAGCAACGTCGCTGCGTGAGCATATCAAATTACACAATATGGAAGAGTTATTTGGCGAAGTTATGGTTCCGACCGAAGAAGTGGTTGAGATCCGTGGCGGCCAACGTCGCAAAAGCGAGCGTAAATTCTTCCCGGGTTACGTGCTGGTTCAGATGGTGATGAACGACGCGAGCTGGCACCTGGTGCGCAGCGTACCGCGCGTGATGGGCTTTATCGGCGGCACGTCTGACCGTCCGGCGCCAATCAGCGACAAAGAAGTTGATGCGATTATGAACCGCCTGCAGCAGGTCGGTGATAAGCCGCGTCCGAAAACGCTGTTTGAACCGGGTGAAATGGTTCGTGTTAGCGACGGTCCGTTTGCTGACTTTAACGGTGTGGTTGAAGAAGTGGACTACGAGAAGTCCCGCCTGAAAGTTTCTGTTTCTATCTTCGGTCGTGCGACCCCGGTAGAGCTGGACTTTGCGCAGGTCGAAAAAGCCTAAGTAGCGATCAAAAAAGCGACGATTTAATCGTTGCACAGGGCGCGAGATTGGAATACAATTTCGCGCCTTTTGTTTTTATGGGCCCCGCCCGTAAAACGAATTTTATTCACGGGGAGCCTCCCTGAGGCGCTATTACCCAATCAGAGGATTTTAGAATGGCTAAGAAAGTACAAGCCTACGTCAAGCTGCAGGTTGCAGCTGGTATGGCGAACCCAAGTCCACCAGTTGGTCCAGCTCTGGGTCAGCAGGGTGTGAACATCATGGAATTCTGTAAAGCGTTCAACGCCAAAACCGAATCCCTGGAAAAAGGTCTGCCAATCCCAGTCGTCATCACTGTTTACGCTGACCGTTCTTTCACTTTCGTTACCAAAACCCCTCCAGCAGCAGTTCTGCTGAAGAAAGCGGCTGGTATCAAGTCTGGTTCCGGTAAGCCGAACAAAGACAAAGTGGGTAAAATTTCCCGCGCTCAGCTGCAGGAAATCGCGCAGACCAAAGCTGCCGACATGACTGGTGCCGACATTGAAGCGATGACTCGCTCAATCGAAGGTACTGCACGTTCTATGGGCCTGGTAGTGGAGGACTAAGAAATGGCTAAACTGACCAAGCGCATGTCCGTGATCCGTGACAAAGTTGATGCGACCAAACAGTACGACATCAACGAAGCTATCGCTCTGCTGAAAGAACTGGCAACTGCTAAGTTCGTTGAAAGCGTTGACGTTGCCGTTAACCTCGGCATCGACGCGCGTAAATCCGATCAGAACGTTCGTGGCGCAACTGTACTGCCACACGGTACTGGCCGTTCCGTTCGCGTAGCTGTATTTGCTCAGGGTGCAAACGCTGAAGCTGCTAAAGCTGCCGGCGCTGAACTGGTAGGTATGGAAGATCTGGCTGATCAGATCAAGAAAGGCGAAATGAACTTTGACGTTGTTATTGCTTCTCCAGATGCAATGCGCGTTGTTGGCCAGCTGGGCCAGGTTCTGGGTCCACGCGGCCTGATGCCAAACCCGAAAGTGGGTACTGTAACCCCTAACGTTGCTGAAGCGGTTAAGAACGCTAAAGCGGGTCAGGTTCGTTATCGTAACGACAAAAACGGCATCATCCACACCACCATCGGTAAAGTGGACTTTGACGCTGACAAACTGAAAGAAAACCTGGAAGCTCTGCTGGTTGCGCTGAAAAAAGCAAAACCAACTCAGGCGAAAGGCGTGTACATCAAGAAAGTTAGCATCTCCACCACCATGGGTGCAGGTGTTGCAGTTGACCAGGCTGGCCTGAGCGCTGCTGCAAACTAATGCCTTTACGTGGGCGGTGATTTTGTCTACAATCTTACCCCCACGTTTGCTAACAAAAGTTAGCGGCTAAAAGATTTGTTCGTTGGAGCCTGGCCTAATCCAGGCCTCCGTCGAAGACCGCAGGTGTTTCGTAAGAGACTTAATCCCCTGCGTAGACGGTGACAGAACGCTAAGATTATTTTTTGAATATTCTGGCTTGTTTCTGCTCACCGTATTAAGACGCTCTTCCCGTTGGGTTGAGTGAAGTGAGTTCCGGAACATGAGTTCCGGCAAACATCCAGGAGCAAAGCTAATGGCTTTAAATCTTCAAGACAAACAAGCGATTGTTGCTGAAGTCAGCGAAGTAGCCAAAGGCGCGCTGTCTGCAGTAGTTGCGGATTCCCGTGGCGTTACTGTAGACAAAATGACTGAACTGCGTAAAGCAGGTCGTGAAGCTGGCGTATACATGCGTGTTGTTCGTAACACCCTGCTGCGCCGCGTAGTTGAAGGTACTCAGTTCGAGTGCCTGAAAGACACGTTTGTTGGTCCGACCCTGATTGCATACTCTATGGAACACCCGGGCGCTGCTGCTCGTCTGTTCAAAGAGTTCGCGAAAGCGAATGCAAAATTTGAGGTCAAAGCTGCAGCCTTTGAAGGTGAGTTGATCCCGGCATCGCAAATCGATCGCCTGGCAACCCTGCCGACCTACGAAGAAGCAATTGCACGCCTGATGGCAACCATGAAAGAAGCTGCGGCTGGCAAACTGGTTCGCACTCTGGCTGCTGTACGCGATGCGAAAGAAGCTGCTTAATCGCAGTTATCTTTATAAAGCATTTGCTTACGTATAAACTTTATTCTGATTTTCAGGAACAATTTAAATGTCTATCACTAAAGATCAAATCATTGAAGCAGTAGCAGCTATGTCCGTAATGGACGTTGTAGAGCTGGTTTCTGCAATGGAAGAAAAATTCGGTGTTTCTGCTGCTGCTGCTGTAGCTGTAGCTGCGGGCCCGGCTGAAGCTGCTGAAGAAAAAACTGAATTCGACGTAATTCTGAAAGCTGCTGGCGCGAACAAAGTTGCTGTTATCAAAGCAGTACGTGGCGCAACTGGCCTGGGTCTGAAAGAAGCTAAAGACCTGGTAGAATCTGCTCCAGCTGCGCTGAAAGAAGGCGTGAGCAAAGACGACGCAGAAGCACTGAAAAAATCTCTGGAAGAAGCTGGCGCTGAAGTTGAAGTTAAATAAGCCAACTTTTCTGGTTGCAGCCTAAGCAATTAGGCTGATGGCTGGTGACTTTTTAGTCACCAGCCTTTTTGCGCTGTAAGGCATCAGTAGCATTTCACACTGTTTGACTGCTGATTGTCCTGACAATGCATGTTTCTATCGACGACTTAATATATTGCGACAGGGTGCTCGCTCTGTGTAAATCGCGACGAAATGATTTAAGCGTGATAGCAACAGGTATTGCGGAAAGTATTCAATTTTCCGGTCCACAAAATGGTGTTGCACAAACTGTCCCTTCGTCGGACAGATGGGTCGACTTGTCAGCGAGCTGAGGAACCCTATGGTTTACTCCTATACCGAGAAAAAACGTATTCGTAAGGATTTTGGTAAACGTCCACAAGTTCTGGACATTCCATATCTCCTTTCTATCCAGCTTGACTCGTTCCAGAAGTTTATCGAGCAAGATCCTGAAGGGCAGTACGGTCTGGAAGCAGCCTTCCGCTCCGTGTTCCCGATTCAGAGCTACAGCGGTAACTCCGAGCTGCAGTACGTCAGCTACCGCCTTGGCGAACCGGTGTTTGACGTTCAGGAATGTCAGATCCGTGGCGTGACCTATTCCGCACCGCTGCGCGTAAAACTGCGTCTGGTGATCTACGAGCGCGAAGCGCCGGAAGGCACCGTAAAAGACATTAAAGAACAAGAAGTCTACATGGGTGAAATTCCACTCATGACAGACAACGGTACTTTCGTTATCAACGGTACTGAGCGTGTTATCGTTTCCCAGCTGCATCGTAGCCCGGGCGTCTTCTTCGACAGCGATAAAGGTAAAACACACTCTTCCGGTAAAGTACTGTATAACGCACGCATCATTCCTTACCGTGGTTCATGGCTGGACTTCGAGTTCGATCCGAAAGACAACCTGTTTGTCCGTATCGACCGTCGTCGTAAGCTGCCTGCAACCATCATTCTGCGTGCGCTGCAATACACCACTGAACAGATCCTGGACCTGTTCTTTGAGAAAGTGATCTTTGAAATCCGCGACAACAAGCTGCAGATGGAGCTGGTGCCGGAACGTCTGCGTGGTGAGACCGCGTCGTTCGACATCGAAGCCGACGGCAAAGTGTATGTGGAAAAAGGTCGCCGTATCACCGCGCGCCACATCCGCCAGCTGGAAAAAGATGATATCAAACTCATCGAAGTTCCGGTTGAGTACATTGCAGGAAAAGTAGCCGCGAAAGATTACGTTGATGAATCAACTGGCGAGCTGATCTGCCCGGCGAACATGGAGCTGAGCCTGGATCTGCTGGCTAAGCTGAGCCAGTCTGGCCACAAACGTATCGAAACGCTGTTCACCAACGATCTGGATCACGGTGCGTACATCTCTGAGACGCTTCGTGTCGACCCAACCACCGATCGTCTGAGCGCGCTGGTAGAAATCTACCGCATGATGCGCCCTGGTGAGCCACCAACTCGTGAAGCGGCTGAAAGCCTGTTCGAGAACCTGTTCTTCTCCGAAGACCGCTACGATCTGTCCGCGGTTGGTCGTATGAAGTTCAACCGTTCTCTGCTGCGCGACGAAATCGAAGGTTCCGGTATCCTGAGCAAAGACGACATCATCGAAGTGATGAAGAAGCTCATCGATATCCGTAACGGCAAAGGCGAAGTGGACGATATCGACCACCTCGGCAACCGTCGTATCCGTTCCGTAGGCGAAATGGCGGAAAACCAGTTCCGCGTTGGCCTGGTACGTGTAGAGCGTGCGGTGAAAGAGCGTCTGTCTCTGGGCGATCTGGATACCCTGATGCCTCAGGATATGATCAACGCCAAGCCGATTTCTGCAGCAGTGAAAGAGTTCTTCGGTTCCAGCCAGCTGTCTCAGTTCATGGACCAGAACAACCCGCTGTCTGAGATTACGCACAAACGTCGTATCTCTGCACTCGGCCCAGGCGGTCTGACCCGTGAACGCGCAGGCTTTGAAGTTCGAGACGTACACCCGACGCACTACGGTCGCGTATGTCCAATCGAAACGCCTGAAGGTCCAAACATCGGTCTGATCAACTCCCTGTCCGTGTACGCACAGACGAACGAATACGGTTTCCTCGAGACGCCGTACCGTAAAGTGACTGACGGTGTTGTAACCGACGAAATTCACTACCTGTCTGCTATCGAAGAAGGCAACTACGTTATCGCTCAGGCGAACTCCAACCTGGATGACGAAGGCCACTTTGTAGAAGATCTGGTTACCTGCCGTAGCAAAGGCGAATCCAGCTTGTTCAGCCGCGACCAGGTTGACTACATGGACGTATCCACCCAGCAGGTGGTATCCGTCGGTGCGTCCCTGATCCCGTTCCTGGAACACGATGACGCCAACCGTGCATTGATGGGTGCGAACATGCAACGTCAGGCCGTTCCAACTCTGCGCGCTGATAAGCCGCTGGTTGGTACCGGTATGGAACGTGCTGTTGCCGTTGACTCCGGTGTTACTGCGGTTGCTAAACGTGGCGGTACTGTTCAGTACGTCGACGCATCCCGTATCGTTATCAAAGTTAACGAAGACGAGATGTATCCGGGCGAAGCAGGTATCGACATCTATAACCTGACCAAATACACCCGTTCTAACCAGAACACCTGTATCAACCAGATGCCATGTGTGTCTCTGGGTGAGCCAGTTGAGCGCGGCGACGTGCTGGCAGACGGTCCGTCCACCGACCTCGGTGAACTGGCGCTCGGTCAGAACATGCGCGTAGCGTTCATGCCGTGGAACGGTTACAACTTCGAAGACTCCATCCTCGTCTCCGAGCGTGTGGTTCAGGAAGATCGTTTCACCACTATCCACATTCAGGAACTGGCATGTGTGTCCCGTGACACCAAGCTGGGGCCGGAAGAGATCACCGCTGACATCCCTAACGTGGGTGAAGCTGCGCTCTCCAAACTGGATGAATCCGGTATCGTTTATATCGGTGCGGAAGTGACCGGCGGCGACATTCTGGTTGGTAAGGTAACGCCGAAAGGTGAAACCCAGCTGACGCCAGAAGAGAAACTGCTGCGTGCTATCTTCGGTGAGAAAGCGTCTGACGTTAAAGACTCTTCTCTGCGCGTACCAAACGGTGTTTCCGGTACGGTTATCGACGTTCAGGTCTTCACTCGTGACGGCGTTGAGAAAGATAAGCGTGCGCTGGAAATCGAAGAGATGCAGCTCAAACAGGCTAAGAAAGACCTGTCTGAAGAACTGCAGATCCTCGAAGCGGGTCTGTTCAGCCGTATCTATGCGGTGCTGGTTGCCGGTGGCGTTGAAGCTGAGAAGCTCGACAAACTGCCACGCGATCGCTGGCTGGAACTGGGCCTGACCGACGAAGATAAACAGAATCAGCTGGAACAGCTGGCTGAGCAGTACGACGAACTGAAACACGAGTTCGAGAAAAAACTCGAAGCGAAACGCCGCAAAATCACTCAGGGCGACGATCTGGCACCAGGCGTGCTGAAGATTGTTAAGGTGTATCTGGCTGTTAAACGTCAGATCCAGCCTGGTGATAAGATGGCGGGTCGTCACGGTAACAAGGGTGTTATCTCTAAGATCAACCCGATCGAAGATATGCCGCACGATGCTAACGGTACGCCGGTAGATATCGTACTGAACCCGCTGGGCGTACCGTCTCGTATGAACATTGGTCAGATCCTGGAAACTCACCTGGGTATGGCTGCGAAAGGTATCGGCGACAAGATTAACGCCATGCTGAAACAGCAGCAGGAAGTCGCGAAACTGCGCGAATTCATCCAGCGTGCCTACGATCTGGGTACCGACGTGCGTCAGAAAGTCGACCTGAACACCTTCAGCGATGAAGAAGTGCTGCGTCTGGCAGAGAACCTGCGCAAAGGTATGCCAATTGCAACGCCGGTATTCGACGGTGCAAAAGAAGCTGAAATTAAAGAGCTGCTGCAACTGGGTGGTCTGCCAACGTCTGGTCAGATTACGCTGTTTGACGGCCGTACCGGTGAACAGTTCGAGCGTCCGGTAACCGTAGGTTACATGTACATGCTGAAACTGAACCACCTGGTCGACGACAAGATGCACGCTCGTTCTACCGGTTCTTATAGCCTGGTTACTCAGCAGCCGCTGGGTGGTAAGGCACAGTTCGGTGGTCAGCGCTTCGGGGAGATGGAAGTGTGGGCGCTGGAAGCATACGGCGCGGCATACACCCTGCAGGAAATGCTCACCGTTAAGTCTGATGACGTGAACGGTCGTACCAAGATGTATAAAAACATCGTGGACGGCAACCATCAGATGGAGCCGGGCATGCCAGAATCGTTCAACGTACTGTTGAAAGAGATTCGTTCGCTGGGTATCAACATCGAACTGGAAGACGAGTAATTCTCGCTCAAACAGGTCACTGGTGCCGGGTTAACCCCCGGCACCAGATTGTGCTAACTCCGACGGGAGCAAATCCGTGAAAGATTTATTAAAGTTTCTGAAAGCGCAGACTAAAACCGAAGAGTTTGATGCGATCAAAATTGCTCTGGCTTCGCCAGACATGATCCGTTCATGGTCTTTCGGTGAAGTTAAAAAGCCGGAAACCATCAACTACCGTACGTTCAAACCTGAGCGTGACGGCCTTTTCTGTGCGCGCATTTTCGGGCCAGTAAAAGATTACGAGTGCCTGTGCGGTAAGTACAAGCGCCTGAAACACCGTGGTGTGATCTGTGAGAAGTGCGGCGTTGAAGTGACCCAGACCAAAGTGCGTCGTGAGCGCATGGGCCACATCGAGCTGGCGTCTCCGACTGCTCATATCTGGTTCCTGAAATCTCTGCCGTCCCGTATCGGTCTGCTGCTGGATATGCCGCTGCGCGATATCGAACGTGTTCTGTACTTCGAATCTTATGTGGTTATCGAAGGCGGGATGACGAACCTGGAACGTCATCAGATCCTGACTGAAGAGCAGTATCTGGACGCGCTGGAAGAGTTCGGTGACGAATTCGACGCGAAGATGGGTGCGGAAGCTATTCAGGCCCTGCTGAAGAGCATGGATCTGGAGCAAGAGTGCGAGCAGCTGCGTGAAGAGCTGAACGAAACCAACTCCGAAACCAAACGTAAAAAGCTGACCAAGCGTATCAAACTGCTGGAAGCGTTCGTTCAGTCTGGTAACAAGCCAGAGTGGATGATCCTGACCGTTCTGCCGGTTCTGCCGCCAGATCTGCGTCCACTGGTTCCGCTGGATGGTGGTCGTTTCGCAACGTCGGATCTGAACGATCTGTATCGTCGCGTGATCAACCGTAACAACCGTCTGAAACGTCTGCTGGATCTGGCTGCGCCGGACATCATCGTACGCAACGAAAAACGTATGCTGCAGGAAGCGGTAGATGCCCTGCTGGATAACGGTCGTCGCGGTCGTGCGATCACCGGTTCTAACAAACGTCCTCTGAAATCTTTGGCCGACATGATCAAAGGTAAACAGGGTCGTTTCCGTCAGAACCTGCTCGGTAAGCGTGTTGACTACTCCGGTCGTTCTGTAATCACCGTAGGTCCATACCTGCGTCTGCATCAGTGCGGTCTGCCGAAGAAAATGGCACTGGAGCTGTTCAAACCGTTCATCTACGGCAAGCTGGAACTGCGTGGCCTGGCCACCACCATCAAAGCCGCGAAGAAAATGGTTGAGCGTGAAGAAGCTGTCGTTTGGGATATCCTGGACGAAGTTATCCGCGAACACCCGGTACTGCTGAACCGTGCGCCAACCCTGCACCGTTTGGGTATCCAGGCATTTGAGCCAGTCCTGATCGAAGGTAAAGCTATCCAGCTGCACCCGCTGGTTTGTGCGGCCTATAACGCCGACTTCGATGGTGACCAGATGGCTGTTCACGTACCGCTGACGCTGGAAGCCCAGCTCGAAGCGCGTGCGCTGATGATGTCTACCAACAACATCCTGTCTCCAGCGAACGGTGAGCCAATCATCGTTCCTTCTCAGGACGTTGTATTGGGTCTGTACTACATGACCCGTGACTGTGTTAACGCCAAAGGCGAAGGCATGGTGCTGACTGGCCCGAAAGAAGCTGAGCGTATTTATCGCGCCGGCCTGGCCTCTCTGCATGCGCGCGTTAAAGTGCGTATCACCGAATACGAAAAAGATGAAAACGGCGAGTTCGTTGCGAAAACCAGCCTGAAAGACACGACCGTTGGCCGTGCGATTCTGTGGATGATCGTACCGAAAGGTCTGCCTTTCTCCATCGTCAACCAGGCGCTGGGCAAGAAAGCGATCTCCAAAATGCTGAACACCTGTTACCGCATTCTGGGCCTGAAGCCGACCGTTATCTTCGCTGACCAGACTATGTACACCGGCTTTGCTTACGCTGCGCGCTCAGGTGCGTCCGTAGGTATCGACGACATGGTTATCCCAGAGAAGAAACACGAGATCATCTCTGAAGCGGAAGCTGAAGTTGCCGAGATCCAGGAGCAGTTCCAGTCTGGTCTGGTTACCGCGGGCGAACGCTATAACAAAGTTATCGATATCTGGGCCGCGGCGAACGATCGTGTATCCAAAGCGATGATGGATAACCTGCAGACCGAAACTGTCATTAACCGTGACGGCGTCGAAGAGCAGCAGGTTTCCTTCAACAGCATCTACATGATGGCCGACTCCGGTGCGCGTGGTTCCGCAGCACAGATTCGTCAGCTGGCAGGTATGCGTGGTCTGATGGCGAAGCCAGATGGCTCCATCATCGAAACGCCAATCACCGCGAACTTCCGTGAAGGTCTGAACGTACTCCAGTACTTCATCTCCACGCACGGTGCGCGTAAAGGTCTGGCGGATACCGCACTGAAAACAGCGAACTCCGGTTATCTGACGCGTCGTCTGGTTGACGTTGCGCAGGATCTGGTTGTGACCGAAGACGACTGCGGCACGCTGGAAGGTCTGGTGATGACCCCGGTTATCGAAGGTGGCGATGTTAAAGAGCCACTGCGCGACCGCGTTCTGGGTCGTGTGACCGCGGAAGACATTCTGAAGCCGGGTACGGCAGACATTCTGGTTCCACGCAACACGCTGCTGCACGAGCACTGGTGTGACCTGCTGGAAGCGAACTCTGTTGACTCCGTGAAAGTGCGTTCCGTTGTATCCTGTGACACCGACTTTGGTGTGTGTGCGCACTGCTATGGTCGTGACTTGGCGCGTGGCCACATCATCAACAAAGGTGAAGCCATCGGCGTTATCGCGGCACAGTCCATCGGTGAGCCGGGTACACAGCTGACGATGCGTACGTTCCACATCGGTGGTGCGGCATCTCGTGCGGCTGCTGAATCCAGCATCCAGGTGAAAAACAAAGGTAGCATCAAGCTCAGCAACGCGAAGTCTGTTGTTAACTCCGCAGGCAAGCTGGTTGTGACCTCTCGTAACACCGAGCTGAAGCTGATCGACGAATTCGGTCGTACCAAAGAGAGCTATAAAGTGCCTTACGGTGCGGTTATGGCGAAAGGTGATGGCGAGCAGGTTGCCGGCGGTGAAACCGTTGCAAACTGGGATCCGCACACCATGCCGGTTATCACCGAAGTAAGTGGTTTCATCCGCTTCACTGACATGATCGACGGCCAGACCATTACTCGTCAGACCGACGAGCTGACCGGTCTGTCATCTCTGGTGGTTCTGGATTCTGCTGAACGTACTACCGGCGGTAAAGATCTGCGTCCTGCACTGAAAATCGTTGATGCTCAGGGTAACGACGTTCTGATCCCGGGTACCGACATGCCTGCGCAGTACTTCCTGCCGGGTAAAGCGATCGTTCAGCTGGAAGATGGTGTTCAGATCGGTGCGGGTGATGCTCTGGCGCGTATTCCTCAGGAATCCAGCGGTACCAAGGACATCACCGGTGGTCTGCCACGTGTTGCGGACCTGTTCGAAGCACGTCGTCCGAAAGAGCCTGCAATCCTGGCTGAAATCAGCGGTATCATTTCCTTCGGTAAAGAGACCAAAGGTAAACGCCGTCTGGTTATCACCCCAGTAGATGGCAGCGAGCCGTACGAAGAGATGATTCCTAAGTGGCGTCAGCTCAACGTGTTCGAAGGTGAACGTGTAGAACGTGGTGACGTGGTTTCCGATGGTCCAGAAGCGCCGCACGACATTCTGCGTCTTCGTGGCGTACACGCGGTAACGCGTTACATCACCAACGAAGTGCAGGACGTTTACCGTCTGCAGGGCGTTAAGATTAACGATAAGCACATCGAAGTTATCGTTCGTCAGATGCTGCGTAAAGCAACCATCGAAAACGCGGGCAGCTCTGAGTTCCTGGAAGGCGAGCAGGTTGAATACTCACGCGTCAAGATCGCTAACCGCGAACTGGAAGCGAACGGCAAAATCGGTGCGACCTTCTCGCGCGATCTGCTGGGTATCACCAAAGCGTCTCTGGCAACCGAGTCCTTCATCTCTGCAGCATCGTTCCAGGAAACGACTCGTGTCCTGACCGAAGCCGCTGTTGCAGGTAAACGTGATGAACTGCGCGGTCTGAAAGAGAACGTCATCGTGGGTCGTCTGATCCCAGCCGGTACCGGTTATGCGTACCATCAGGATCGTATGCGTCGTCGTGCTGCGGGCGAACTGCCAGCTGCACCGCAGGTCACTGCTGAAGATGCATCCGCGAGCCTGGCAGAACTGCTGAACGCAGGTCTGGGCGGTTCCGACAACGAGTAATCGTTGATGCCCGGTGATGAAAATTACCGGGCATATGAATCGTAGTTTGGGTAAGCGTAGTGCCACCCGACAATAAAAAACCCGCCTCGGCGGGTTTTTTTACATCTGAATGTTTTCAATTCACCAGCGGGATCCGGCGATAAAGCTCAATCATATCCCCCGCCAGGTCCTGAATGACCATCGCGTTCATCAGGTGATCCTGTGAATGAACGGTGATCAGGTTAACCGGAAGTTTGCCGGTCCCTTCGTCAAGACCAATCAGCTGCGTCTGGATCGTGTGCGCATGCTTCACATATTCGCGCGACTCTTCCATTGCTTTTTCTGCTTCGTCAAACTCGCCTTTACGTGCCATCTGTAATGCCGTCAGGGCTGCACTGCGCGCCGCGCCTGCGTTGACCAGCAGTTCCATAATCGTGGTTTCTAAGTCTTCCATTATGACTCCAGAAGTTTGAGCGCTTTTTCCAGTACGGCATCGCCTTTCATCATGCCGTAATCCATCATGTCGATAACCGCGACCTTTTTACCCAACGGATCGGCCTGTGCCTGAAGTTTAGCCTGCTCGTATTTCACCTGTGGCCCCAGCAATACGATGTCGGCCGTCGCGATGTTGTCTTTAAACTCCGCAACCGGAACGGCTTTAATGGTGACTTCAACCCCTTTTTTCTGCGCGGCATCTTTCATACGTTGAACCAGCATGCTGGTTGACATTCCCGCTGCACAGCATAAAACGATGTTCTTCATAATCAGCCTCGATCTACATGTGTTTATTGATAATTATCCCGTGCAGACCGCTTCAACAACCGGTTTACCGCGATTGTGTGTCAGGCATCACAAAGAAACCGGCGATTTTCTGAAACCGGTTACAATTTTGCCTTATCAGGTACCCGGCCCGTGGAAACGGGCTGGGGGAAAGAGGGAAGATTAGCTGATGGAGGTTCGATTAATGCGGTTTTTGCCCTGCTGTTTGGCGCTGTAGAGGGCGTTATCTACGCTTCCGACAAATTGCTCCAGCGGTTCAAAATGCCACTCCCCAAGACCGCCGCTGAAGGTCACCCGCAGGTTCTCTTCCCGCCAGACGCGTTTTTCAACGGCGGTACGCCACGCTTCCAACAGTGATAGCGCGGAAGCTATCTGTTCAGCCTGGAAGATGACCGCAAACTCTTCGCCGCCGTAACGGTAAACCGAGACGTGATGTGGCTGCATGATCTGGATCCCTTCGCGGGCGACGTTGCGCAGAACGATATCGCCGGTCAGGTGGCCCAGCGTGTCGTTGATGGACTTGAAGTTATCAATGTCCACCAGCGCCATCGCGAAAGGCTGCTGGGCATTCAGCAGCTCCGCAACATCGCTATCGAACGCGCGGCGGTTTTTACAGCCGGTCAACGCATCGTGGGTGGCCTGCCGCACATAGGCCATCTCACGCTCTTTATTGGACTGGATGGTGTGGCTCAGCATCGCTTCCAGTCGCGGCGCCTCGCTGACGTCGCCGGTTTTGATGGCATTGATAATGTGCATCAGTACGCTACGCGAGGCGTGGCGGAGGTATAAGCCAAAGAGGATGATGATGATGGCCGCCAGCGCAAACCCCCAGCCAACGATCGTCGTTTCGTGGCGGGTGATATCGGTGAGCGTCTCACCGGATACCCGGTAGATCACAAACCAGTCCGGGTTAGTAAACGAGTAGTAGTAATACCAGGCGTTGGTTTTCTTGTCGTAAAGATGACCTTCGCCGCTGGTCATTTTGTCCATCAGCGCTTCGCTTACGTACTGCTTGAAGAGCGCGCCGGTATCCGGGTGAAGCACAACGGCGCCGTCGCGTTCGACGATGAAGAACTCCCCCTGAACGGGCGCCACCATCTGGCGCAGGGTATAGCCCATTGAAGTGAGATCGAGATGGAACGCGAGCGTGCCCTTCAGCCTGCCTTCTGGCGAAATCACTGGCTTATAAAGCGTAACCGTGGGGTGGCCCGTAAAGTAATCCATGTAGGGATGGGTATAGTGGCTGAAGATACTGGCTTCCGCCTGAGCGACAAACCACGGGCGCGCCCGGGGATCGAAGGTTTTGCTCTTCTCCGTGGGGAGCACTTCCGGTGCGCGGAGATAATGTCCCTGCGTGTCCGCCAGCGAAATGGAGGAGACGGTCGGCATCAGGTTCTGCAAATGCATCATCATCTGCAGCCCCTGCGACGGATTGACGTTAAGCGTCTCGTTTAGCCTGTCGTTGCGCGCAAAGTACATCGTGGATCGGCCCAGGATATAGTCGTTTTCACGCAGAATAGACTCGGTGTAGTTCACCGCCAGGTTGTGCGTGAAATTACTATTGATCTTATGATAATCCGCAAGGAAATCCTTCTGTTGCGAAAGCGTCACCGCGACCGCGATCACCGCAAAACTGCAGAGTATCCCCGCGAAGCTGAGCATAATGGGCCGGGTAAAAGAGAGCTTTTTGCTGTGAAGTGCCATGAGCTGTACATCGTTCCTGATGGTGAATACATGTCGTCTGCCGATATCCTCTCAGCATAGTCGCTGTCCTGCGGTTAGCGGTGAATTATACGACCCACGATTTCTGGCGAGATGATTTATCTTAAGAACCATTAAGAAAATACTTATTCAACCGGTTGATGCCGATGTGCAATGAGCAGGAGGCAGGGCGAAACGAGGAAGAAGCTTTTCGCCCTGGTCAGCATCCGTTGCTGACGGTGTGACAATAAAAAACCGGACGATCGCAGGCAATCATCCGGTTTTGCCTTTCCATACCGCCTCGACAATTTTTCTAGGGTGTTGCAGTGCGTTTCAGCGTCACTGCGAGGCTCTTCCCAGCCAGCTGTCCCAGTCTTTCCAGACCGGCTGAAGCCCCTGCGCCGTCAGGGCGGCGGCGACCGCTTCCGGGCGTCGTCCGTCATGCGGCGCAAACTGCTCCAGCTCCGGATGGTCGTCGGCGTAGCCGCCAGGCTGCGTCTTAGAAAACGCGCTGACGTTGTTAATCGCCAGCGGGATGACGCGATCGCGAAACGCCGGAGATTCGCGCGTTGAGAGCGATAATTCCACCTCCGGGGCGAGCAGGCGAAACGCGCAGATGGTTTGCACCAGCTGGCGTTCATCCATCAGTGAAGCCGGTTCAATCCCGCCCGCGCAGGGCCTCAGGCGCGGGAAGGAGATGGAATAACGGCTCTGCCAGTAGTGCTGCTGGAGCCACAGCAAATGTTCCGCCACCATGTAGCAATCCACCCGCCAGCTGTCGGAGAGCCCGATCAGCGCCCCGAGACCGATTTTGTCGATACCCGCGCGGCCCAGCCTGTCCGGCGTTTCCAGGCGGAAAAAGAAATCCTGTTTCTTGCCCTTCAGGTGATGCCGGGCGTACGTCGCCTCGTGGTAGGTTTCCTGGTAGACCATAACGCCGTCCAGACCGAGGGATTTCAATTCAGCGTACTCCTCCTGCAGCAGAGGCTGCACTTCCATCTGCAGCGACGCAAACCGGCGGCGAATGGCGGGAAGGTGCTGACGGAAATAGTCCATTCCCACTTTGCCCTGATGTTCACCCGTGACCAGCAGAAGATGTTCAAAACCCATTTCACGAATGGCCGCACACTCACGGGCAATTTCACCTTCATCGAGCGTTTTCCGCCTGATGCGGTTGCTCATGGAAAAACCGCAGTAGGTGCAGTCATTGGCGCACAGGTTTGAGAGATAAAGCGGCACGTAGAAGCTCACGGTGTTGCCAAAACGCTGCCGGGTGAGCCGCTGCGCCCGCTGGGCCATCGGTTCGAGGTACGCGCTGGCCGCCGGGGAGAGCAGGGCCATCAGATCTTCGCGGGTCAGATGGCGGGCATGCAGCGCGCGCTCCACGTCAGCCGCCGTCTTGCTGTTGATGCGCAGGGCAATGTCGTCCCAGCTAAGCTGCCGCCAGCGCTCGGTAAACGTGCTCATGAGATCGCCTCCAGAAAACCGGTCAGCGGGCTGGTGGCCTGCGCCTGAAAGCTGCGCGAGCCGGGGCCGGAGCCTCTTGCCAGCAGGCCGGCCTCGACGGCCAGACGGAACGCACGCGCCATCATGACCGGATCGTCGGCCACCGCGATGGCCGTGTTGACCAGCACCGCGTCGGCGCCCATCTCCAGCGCCTGCGCGGCGTGGCTGGGCACGCCAATCCCTGCATCAACCACCACCGGTACGGTCGCCTGCTCGATGATGATCTCCAGCATCGCGCGGGTTTCCAGCCCCTGGTTGGAGCCGATGGGGGCGCCCAGCGGCATGACGGCGGCGCAGCCGACCTCTTCCAGCCGTTTGCACAGCACGGGGTCAGCCCCGCAGTACGGCAGGACGGTAAACCCTTGCTGCACCAGCTTTTCAGCCGCTTTCAGCGTTTCGATCGGGTCCGGCAGCAGCCAGCGGGCGTCAGGATGAATTTCCAGCTTCAGCCAGCGCGTGCCGAGCGCCTCGCGGGCCAGCTGCGCGGCAAAAATTGCCTCTTCGGCCGTTTTGGCGCCGGAGGTGTTGGGCAACAGCGTGACGCCTGCCTCCAGCAGCGGCGCCAGAATAGCGTCGCTGTGGTGGCGCAGATCCACGCGCTTGAGCGCCAGCGTCACCAGCTGGCTTCCGCTTTCACGAATGGCCTCCACCATCAGCTGCGGCGAGGCGAATTTCCCGGTTCCAGTAAACAGATGTGAATCAAAGACTTTGTCGGCAATACGTAACATCTCAGCCCCCTGCGATAACCTGAAACAGCAGGATCTGGTCGCCTTCATTGACCTGCTGATGTTCCCACTGCTCGCGCGGCAGGATCTGTTGATTGAGCGCCAGCGCCGTTCCCGGCTTGAGCTGGCGCAGCTTGTCGAGCAGTACCGCAACGGTCAACCCGTCGTCGCATTTCATCGGCTCATCGTTAAACAGAATGCGCATCGCGGCCTCCGCATACCGGGCAGCGGCTGGCAGGGTGCAGCGCCAGATGGCGCCAGCCATTGGAGCGGGCATCAAACAGCCGCAGCGTGTTACGTTCCGTCTCCATGCCGCTGAGCAGCTTGATGGCTTCCAGCGCCTGCAGGGTGCCCATCACGCCGACTACCGGACCCAGAACGCCCGCCGTGCGGCAGTTGCGCGCCGGTTCGGCATCATCCGGCCACAGGCAGCGATAGCAGCCCTGCGTCCACGGCGGGGTGAGGACCATCATCTGCCCGCCGAACCCCACCGCGCTGGCGGTGATAAGTGGCGTATTCGCTGCCACACAGGCGGCGTTAACCGCCTGGCGCGTCGCCATGTTGTCCGTGCAGTCCAGCACCACGTCGGCCAGAGCGACCTCACGGTGCAGGCTTTCACCGCTGAGCCGCTCCTGCAGGGCAATCAGCGCGATATCCGGGTTGAGCTGGTTCAGACGCTGCCGGGTGATTTCCGCCTTCGGCCGGTTGATATCCTCGGTGGTAAAGAGGATTTGTCGCTGCAGGTTGCTGAGGTGGACCTCGTCGTCGTCGGCCAGCACCAGCGTGCCGATGCCCGCGCCTGCCAGATAGAGCGCGGCGGGCGCGCCTAATCCGCCCAGACCGACAATCAGCACCCGGCTGGCGAGCAGCTTTTGCTGTCCGTCGATGGCGATATCTTCCAGCAGGATCTGACGGCTGTAGCGCATAAAATCACGATCGTTCATCGCCCGCTCCTGCCAGCTGCAACAGCTGTTGAGTGGCGAGCCGCCAGTCTGCGGCCTGTGTGATGGCGCTGACGACGGCGATGCTGCCGACCCCGGTCTCCAGCACCGCCGGGGCGCGTTCAAGGCTAATGCCGCCAATGGCAACGGTGGGGTAATCGGCAAGGCGTTTAACGTGGCTCGCCAGCTGCGTCAGCCCCTGCGGCGCGGAGGGCATCTGCTTGGTTTGCGTCGGGAAGACGTGGCCCAGCGCGATGTAAGAGGGACGGGCCGCGAGGGCCACGTCGATCTCCATGTCATCGTGCGTTGACACGCCCAGCCGTAATCCGGCTTCGCGGATGGCGCTGAGATCCGTTGTTTCCAGGTCCTCCTGACCCAGATGCACGCCGTAAGCACGGTGCTTAACGGCCAGCCGCCAGTAGTCGTTGATAAACAGGCGGGCATGGTAGCGTCGCCCCAGCGCGATGGCGGCAATCACATCGGCTTCCACCTCGTCATCGCGTTTATCCTTGATGCGCAGCTGGAGGGTGCGAACGCCAGCCTCCAGCAGGCGTTCAATCCACGCCACGCTGTCCACCACCGGATAGAGCCCTAAACGGTAGGGGACGGACGGGAAATCGGGCTGGTACATTACGCCTCCTCTTTTTTAAGATAGATTTCGCCGCCTTTGGCGCGGAACGTTTCTGACATGTCCGCCATACCCACTTCAATGGTTTGCGCGGCGGCGTAGTCGCGTACCTCCTGGCTGATTTTCATCGAGCAGAACTTCGGCCCGCACATGGAGCAGAAGTGGGCGACTTTGCCCGATTCCTGCGGAAGGGTCTCGTCGTGGTAGGCGCGGGCGGTGAATGGGTCCAGCGCCAGGTTGAACTGGTCTTCCCAGCGGAACTCAAAGCGCGCTTTGGACATGGCGTTATCGCGGATTTGCGCCCCCGGGTGGCCTTTCGCCAGATCCGCCGCGTGGGCAGCAATTTTGTAGGTAATCAGCCCCTGCTTCACGTCCTCTTTGTTCGGCAGGCCGAGATGCTCTTTCGGCGTCACGTAGCAGAGCATGGCGCAGCCGAACCAGCCGATCATTGCTGCGCCAATCCCGGAGGTGAAGTGGTCATAGCCCGGCGCAATATCGGTGGTCAACGGCCCCAGGGTGTAGAACGGCGCTTCATGGCAGTGCTCCAGCTCCTCGGTCATGTTGCGGCGGATCATCTGCATCGGCACGTGTCCCGGACCTTCAATCATCACCTGCACGTCATACTCCCAGGCGATTTTGGTCAGCTCGCCCAGCGTGTGCAGCTCGGCAAACTGCGCTTCGTCGTTGGCGTCGCGAATGGATCCCGGACGCAGGCCGTCGCCCAGCGACAGGGAGACATCGTACGCGGCGCAGATTTCGCAAATTTCGCGGAAGTGTTCGTAGAGGAAGTTTTCCTGATGATGGGACAGGCACCACTTCGCCATGATGGAACCGCCGCGCGAGACGATGCCGGTCAGACGCTTCGCGGTCATCGGCACATAGCGCAGCAGCACGCCCGCGTGAATGGTGAAGTAGTCCACGCCCTGTTCAGCCTGCTCCAGCAGCGTGTCGCGGAACGCCTCCCAGGTGAGGTCTTCGGCAATGCCGTTGACCTTCTCCAGCGCCTGATAAATCGGGACGGTGCCAATCGGTACCGGGCTATTACGCAGGATCCACTCGCGGGTTTCATGAATATAGCGGCCGGTGGAGAGGTCCATTACCGTGTCCGCGCCCCAGCGCGTGGACCAGACCAGCTTTTCCACCTCTTCCTCGATGGAGGAGGTGACGGCCGAGTTACCGATGTTCGCATTGACCTTCACCAGGAAGTTGCGGCCGATAATCATCGGCTCGGATTCCGGGTGGTTGATGTTGGCGGGGATAATCGCGCGGCCAGCGGCCACTTCGTCACGCACAAACTGCGGCGTGATGTTCTCCGGCAGGCGAGCGCCAAAGCCTTCTCCCGGATGCTGGTAGCGCAGTACTTCGCTGCGGATGCGCTCGCGGCCCATGTTTTCGCGGATGGCGATGAACTCCATCTCCGGCGTGACGATGCCCTGGCGGGCGTAGTGCAGCTGGGTCACACGCTTGCCCGCTTTGGCGCGTTTTGGCGTCAGCAGGCCGGTAAAGCGCAGCGCGTCCAGACCGTCGTCGGCCAGGCGTTCATTGGTATACGCAGAACTGCGCACGCTCAGCGCTTCGCAGTCCTTACGCGCGTCAATCCACGGCTGGCGGAGCTTTGCCAGACCCTGCTGCACGTTGATGGCAACGTCAGGGTCGCCGTACGGCCCGGAGGTGTCATACACCGGCACGGCCTCGTTCTCTTCATACTGCGGGTTATCCTTGCTGCCGCCGATAAGCGTCGGGCTGAGCTGGATTTCGCGCATCGGGACGCGGATATCGGCCTGCGAGCCGGAAATGTAGATGCGTTTCGAGTTAGGGAAAGCGGTGCCTTCCAGGGTGTCGATGAAGTGTTGGGCCTGTGCGCGCTGTTCGCGGCGGGTCAGTTTTGCAGTAGACATAGCTCATTCCAAAAGTGAAGGACATGGCTTGTCAGACGACGGATGAAGCAAGAGAGGATCGCCCGGGGGGCGATACAACAGCAGTGTGACTCTTGTTCCCTTCGCAGGTATTAGCCTGATCAGGTTCCGCGGATCCCGAATTAACGGTCTCAGCCCGCGCGTTTAAGCGCTGGGCACTCCGACAAGAAAAATCCCCCTCGTGAGAGGGGCGAATGGTTGTAAATTACTCGTTAACGATTAAGAACTCAAGCCGGGCGCGCGATGTTATCTTCGGGGCTGGCATCCAGGACAAGGCTAATCAGCTTATCTTCCAGCGTGAACCGCTCTTCCAGCGCTTCCCCAAGGTCGGAAAGCGCCCGCTGGAACTCAAGATAGTTGTCGTGATCGATGGCGTTCTCAAGCGTGGAATCATAGTAATCCATGATCTGCTGGGTGTTGGCTTCCAGCAGCGGATAGAGTTTGCTGGCCGCTAAATACGGCGCTGTCCCTTCCATTTCACGGATAATGCGTTCATAAATATTGAAATGGCCGTCGGACAGATAGTCGACCAGGCCCTGGCAAAAATCATCCAGCGCTTTTTCATTCAGCCGCATAAACGATTCTTTGCCAGGCTTAATGCCGACCAGATTGTAATAAGCGACGAGTAGATGCTTGCGCACATGAAGCCAGCGATCCACCAGTTTGTTACTTCCTCTAACGCGCTCAGTCAGGTTTTCCAGCTGGTTTAACATGGTCGACTCCGCAAAGTGTAGGATTGAATCTGCTTATCCAGAATGTAACCACAATGCTAACAACATGTCAGTGAAGCGAAGGTAGTGCAATAGATATGGATCGTATTATTGAAAAATCAGATCTGGGTTGGTGGATCGTCAGCCACGAACAAAAATTATGGTTGCCCGGTGGAGAACTGCCCTACGGCGCGGCGGAAACGTTCGACCTCGTGGGCCAGCCAGGGCTGAAGATCGGCGAGTGGCAGGGGGAACCCGTGTGGTTGATCCAGCAAGCGCGCCGTCAGGATATGGGATCGGTGCGACAGGTGCTGGATCTGGACGTTGGGCTGTTCCAGCTGGCGGGGCGCGGCGTGCAGCTGGCGGAGTTTTACCGCTCGCATAAATTCTGCGGCTACTGCGGCCATACCATGCGTCCGAGCAAAACCGAGTGGGCAATGCTTTGCAGCCACTGCCGCGAGCGCTACTACCCGCAGATTGCGCCGTGCATTATCGTCGCTATCCGCCGGGAGGATTCCATCCTGCTGGCGCAGCACACCCGCCATCGCAACGGCGTTCACACCGTGCTGGCCGGCTTCGTCGAGGTGGGCGAAACGCTGGAGCAGGCGGTGGCGCGCGAGGTGATGGAGGAGAGCGGGATCAAAGTGAAGAACCTGCGCTACGTCACCTCCCAGCCGTGGCCGTTCCCGCAGTCGCTGATGACGGCCTTTATGGCCGAATACGATAGCGGTGAAATCGTTATCGACCAGAAAGAGCTGCTCGACGCGAACTGGTATCGCTACGACGATTTACCCCTGTTACCTCCGCCGGGTACCGTGGCGCGTCGGCTGATAGAAGATACCGTGGCGATGTGTCGGGCCGAGTATGAGTAGTGTTACACTGGGGCCATGACGCTTAAGGAACTGCAAAAATGACCGAACTGAAGAACGATCGTTATCTGCGTGCGCTGCTGCGCCAGCCCGTTGATGTCACCCCGGTGTGGATGATGCGCCAGGCGGGACGCTATCTGCCAGAGTACAAAGCCACGCGCGCGCAGGCGGGCGATTTTATGTCGCTGTGCAAAAACGCCGAGCTGGCCTGTGAAGTGACGCTCCAGCCGCTGCGCCGCTTCCCGCTGGATGCGGCGATCCTCTTCTCGGATATTTTGACCATTCCGGATGCCATGGGCCTTGGCCTGTACTTCGAAACCGGTGAAGGCCCGCGCTTCACTTCTCCGATTAAAAGCAAAGCCGACGTGGACAAGCTGCCGATCCCCGATCCGGAAGGCGAACTGGGCTACGTGATGAACGCCGTGCGCACCATTCGCCGCGAGCTGAAAGGCGACGTGCCGCTGATTGGCTTCTCCGGTAGCCCGTGGACGCTGGCCACCTACATGGTTGAAGGGGGCAGCAGCAAAGCGTTCACCAAAATCAAAAAGATGATGTACGCCGAGCCGCTGGCTCTGCACGCGCTGCTCGACAAGCTGGCGAAGAGCGTCACCCTCTACCTGAACGCGCAGATTAAAGCCGGTGCGCAGTCGGTGATGATTTTCGATACCTGGGGCGGCGTGCTGACCGGGCGCGACTATCAGCAGTTCTCCCTGTACTACATGCATAAAATCGTCGACGGCCTGCTGCGTGAGAACGAAGGTCGCCGCGTGCCGGTAACGCTGTTCACCAAAGGTGGCGGCCAGTGGCTGGAAGCGATGGCGGCAACCGGCTGCGACGCGCTGGGTCTCGACTGGACCACCGATATTGCCGATGCCCGCCGCCGCGTGGGTGACAAAGTGGCGCTGCAGGGCAACATGGACCCGTCCATGCTCTACGCGCCGCCAGCCCGTATTGAAGAAGAAGTGTCGACTATACTGTCTGGTTTCGGCCAGGGGGAAGGCCACGTCTTTAACCTCGGCCACGGTATTCATCAGGATGTACCGCCAGAGCACGCAGGCGTATTTGTGGAGGCGGTGCATCGGCTTTCTGCCCAGTATCACCAGTAAGGAGTGATTATGGATCTCGCGTCGCTACGCGCTCAACAAATCGAACTGGCTTCATCGGTGATCCGCGAGGATCGTCTGGATAAAGATCCTCCGCAGTACATTGGCGGAGCCGACGTCGGGTTCGAGCAGGGTGGGGAAGTGACGCGAGCGGCGATGGTGGTCCTGAAATACCCTTCGCTTGAGCTGGTGGAGTACAAGGTCGCGCGTATCGCCACCACCATGCCGTACATTCCGGGCTTTCTCTCCTTCCGCGAATATCCCGCGCTGCTGGCCGCGTGGGAGCAACTCTCGCAAAAACCTGACCTGCTGTTTGTCGATGGACACGGTATTTCGCACCCGCGCCGTTTAGGCGTTGCCAGCCACTTTGGGCTGCTGGTGGATGTGCCGACCATCGGCGTCGCCAAGAAGCGCCTGTGCGGCGCGTTTGAACCGCTTTCCGCCGAGCCGGGTGCGCTGGCGCCGCTTATCCATAAAGGTGAGCAGCTGGCGTGGGTCTGGCGCAGCAAGGCACGCTGTAACCCGCTCTTTATTGCCACCGGGCACCGGGTGAGCATGGACAGCGCGCTGGCGTGGGTGCAGCGCTGCATGAAGGGCTACCGCTTGCCGGAGCCGACGCGCTGGGCAGACGCCGTCGCCTCTTCGCGCCCGGCTTTTGTTCGTTGGCAGGAAATTCAGCGATGATTCAGGTAAACTGCGCCTAATTTTCGATTCGAGAGATCATCATGCTACAAAACCCGATTCACCTGCGCCTTGAAAAGCTGGAAAGCTGGCAGCACGTCACCTTTATGGCTTGCCTGTGCGAGCGCATGTATCCCAACTACGCCGCGTTCTGCAAGCAGACGGGCTTTGGTGATGGCCATATCTACCGCCGCATTCTGGATCTGATCTGGGAAACGCTGACGGTGAAAGACGCAAAGGTGAACTTCGACTCCCAGCTGGAAAAGCTGGAAGAGGCGATTCCGGTGGCGGATGATTTTGACCTGTACGGCGTCTACCCGGCGATCGATGCCTGCGTGGCGTTAAGCGAACTGCTCCACTCTCGCCTGAGCGGTGAGACGCTGGAGCACGCGATTGAAGTCAGTAAGGCATCTATTACCACCGTCGCGATGCTGGAAATGACCCAGGAAGGCCGGGAGATGACCGACGAAGAGCTGCGCGCGAACCCGGCGGTTGAGCAAGAATGGGACATTCAGTGGGAGATTTTCCGCCTGCTGGCAGAGTGTGAAGAACGCGATATTGAGCTGATAAAAGGGCTACGCGCGGACTTGCGGGAGGCCGGTGAGAGCAATATTGGTATAATTTTTAACCAATGAGTTAAGAAAACTTGAGATAACGCCCGTTTTGTCGCTCCTCGACTCTTCCCTTTCGCCCCTTGTCTGGTCTACATTTGGGGGGCGAATAAAAGTGGCTATCGGTGCGTGTATGCAGGAGAGTGCTTTTTTGGCATTTTCGTCGCACTCGATGCTTAGCAAGCGATAAACACATTGAAAGGATAACTTATGAACAAGACTCAACTGATTGATGTAATTGCGGACAAGGCTGATCTGTCTAAAGTGCAGGCTAAAGCTGCTCTGGAATCTACCCTGGCTGCTATTACTGAGTCTCTGAAAGAAGGTGATGCTGTACAACTGGTTGGTTTCGGTACCTTCAAAGTGAACCACCGCGCTGAGCGTACTGGCCGCAACCCGCAGACCGGTAAAGAAATCAAAATCGCCGCAGCTAACGTGCCGGCATTTGTTTCTGGTAAAGCACTGAAAGACGCTGTTAAGTAAGACGCGTGGCAGTGAACAGTTTTAGCGAAGGGGCGGTAACGCCCCTTTTGTCTTTCTGGCGTGGAACGCTTGCGCTGGCAGGCATGCTGCTGCTGTCAGCCTGTAGCCACGATACCTCCCTGCCGCCGTTTACCGCCAGCGGTTACGCGGACAACCAGGGCGCGGTCAGGATCTGGCGTAAAGATTCCGGCGGTGAAGTGCATCTGCTTTCTGCCTTCAGTCCGTGGCATAACGGCAATACGTCGACGGCGGAATATCGCTGGCAGGGAGATGACCTGTCGCTGATTGAACTGAATGTCTACAGCAAGACCCCGGAACACGTGAAAGTGCGTTTTGACGACCATGGCGAGCTGAGCTTTATGCAGCGCGAAGTCAGCGGTCAAAAACAGCAGCTTTCCAGCGATCAAATCGCCCTCTACCGTTATCGTGCCGAACAAATCCGCCAGACCAGCGATGCGCTTCGTCTGGGGCGCGTCGTGCTGCGCCAGGGGCGCTGGCATGCCGATGGGACGGTAACCACCTGCGAAGGACAAACGGTGAAGCCTGAGCTTGAGTCCTGGGCGACCGAACACATTCAACGCCGTCAGCGTCATTCATCACTGGAGGTGAGTGTAGCGTGGCTTGAAGCGCCGGAAGGCTCTCAACTGCTGCTGGTGGCGAACGAAGACTTCTGCACATGGCAGCCGACAGAAAAGAGTTTCTGAGTTCTGTGCATTAAGCCGGATGGCGCTAACGCTTATCCGGCCTACGAACGATCCCCTCTCCTCTTGGGAGAGGGTTAGAGTGAGGGGGAATTACTCGCCCTGCTCGCGGGCAATCGCGCGATAGCCGATATCCTGACGGCTAAAGCTGCCGTTCCAGTGAATATCCGCCATCAGCGCATAGGCGCGTTTCTGCGCTTCTGCCACGGTATGGCCCAGCGCGGTCGCACACAGTACGCGTCCGCCGTTGGTCAGGACGCGATCGTCCTCAGCCAGCTTCGTACCTGCGTGGAACACCTTCGCACCGTCAATCTCTTCCAGCGGCAGACCGTGGATCTCATCACCTGTGCTGTAGTTGCCCGGATACCCACCCGCAGCAATCACCACGCCCAGAGACGCACGCTCGTCCCACTCTGAGGTTTTCTCATCGAGTTTGCCGTCGCAGGCGGCCAGGCACAGATCAACAAGGTCGGATTTCATGCGCAGCATGATGGGCTGCGTTTCCGGATCGCCAAAGCGGCAGTTGAATTCGATAACCTTAGGGTTGCCCTGCTTGTCGATCATCAGGCCCGCATAAAGGAAACCGGTGTAGGTATTACCTTCCGCCGCCATGCCCTTCACGGTAGGCCAGATGATGCGATCCATGGTGCGCTGGTGGACTTCGTCAGTCACGACCGGCGCAGGGGAGTAAGCGCCCATCCCACCGGTATTCGGACCGGTATCGCCATTGCCCACGCGCTTGTGGTCCTGGCTGGTGGCCATCGGCAGAACGTGCTCGCCGTCGACCATCACGATAAAGCTCGCTTCTTCACCGTCGAGGAACTCTTCGATCACGATACGGTGGCCCGCGTCGCCAAAAGCGTTACCTGCCAGCATATCCTGAACCGCGGCTTCCGCTTCTTCGAGCGTCATCGCGACGATCACGCCTTTACCGGCGGCCAAACCGTCGGCCTTGATCACAATCGGCGCGCCTTTTTCACGCAGGTAAGCCAGCGCGGGCTCCACTTCTGTGAAGTTCTGATATTCCGCCGTCGGGATGTGATGACGTGCGAGGAAATCTTTGGTGAAGGCTTTGGAGCCTTCCAGCTGAGCTGCACCTTCCGTTGGGCCGAAGATTTTCAGGCCCGCGGCGCGGAATGCATCCACCACGCCAATCACCAGCGGCGCTTCCGGGCCGACGATGGTCAGGTCGATTTTCTCGCTCTGGGCAAAGCTCAGCAGCGCCGGAATGTCCGTCACGCCAATAGCCACGTTCTGCAGCGCGGGTTCCAGCGCGGTGCCGGCGTTGCCCGGTGCCACGAAAACCGTTTTTACCAGCGGAGACTGCGCCGCTTTCCACGCCAGAGCATGCTCGCGTCCACCGTTACCAATGACTAATACTTTCATTTTCTGCTCCGGGAATTAATGGCGGAAGTGACGCATGTCGGTGAAGATCATCGCAATGCCGTGTTCGTCGGCTGCGGCAATCACTTCGTCGTCGCGGATGGAACCACCTGGCTGGATCACACAGGTAATGCCTACGGCAGCCGCCGCGTCGATACCGTCACGGAACGGGAAGAAGGCGTCAGAAGCCATGGCGGAGCCTTTGACTTCCAGACCTTCATCGCCTGCTTTAATACCCGCGATTTTCGCCGAGTAAACGCGGCTCATCTGGCCTGCGCCTATCCCGATGGTCATGTTCTCTTTGGCGTAGACGATGGCATTGGATTTCACGAACTTGGCAACTTTCCAGCAGAACAGCGCGTCACGCAGCTCCTGTTCTGTCGGCTGACGCTTAGTGACGACGCGCAGGTCGGCTTCGGTCACCATCCCCAGGTCGCGATCCTGAACCAGCAGACCGCCGTTCACGCGCTTGAAGTCCAGGCCCGGCACGCGTTCTGCCCACTGGCCGCAAACCAGTACGCGCACGTTCTGTTTCGCCGCGGTGATTTTCAGCGCCTCTTCGGAGGCCGATGGCGCGATGATCACTTCAACAAACTGGCGGGAGATAATGGCCTGAGCCGTTTCAGCATCCAGCTCGCGGTTGAAGGCGATAATGCCGCCGAACGCGGAGGTCGGGTCGGTTTTGTAGGCGCGATCGTAAGCGTCCAGAATAGAGGTGCTTACCGCGACGCCGCATGGGTTGGCATGCTTGACGATAACGCAGGCCGGCTCGCTGAATTCTTTCACGCATTCCAGCGCGGCGTCGGTGTCGGCAATGTTGTTATAGGAGAGCGCTTTGCCCTGAACCTGCTGGGCAGTTGCAACAGAGGCTTCTTTCACCTCTTCTTCTATATAGAAGGCTGCCTGCTGGTGGCTGTTCTCACCGTAACGCATATCCTGCTTCTTAATGAAGTTCAGGTTCAACGTACGCGGGAAGCGGCCGGAAGGCTCTTTGCTTTCACCGTGGTAGGCCGGCACCAGGCTACCGAAGTAGTTGGCGATCATGCTGTCGTACGCGGCGGTGTGTTCAAAGGCTTTGATGGCGAGGTCGAAACGCGTTTCCAGGGTCAGTGACCCTTCGTTGGCATCCATCTCATTAATAATGGTTTCGTAATCGCTGCTCTTCACCACGATAGCCACATCTTTATGATTCTTGGCCGCGGAGCGCACCATGGTCGGACCGCCGATATCAATATTCTCTACGGCATCTTCAAGAGAACAGCCTTCGCGGGCAACGGTCTGGGCGAATGGGTAGAGGTTAACAACCACCATGTCGATTGGCGCGATGTCGTGCTGCTCCATAATCCCGTCGTCCTGACCGCGACGGCCAAGAATACCGCCGTGCACTTTTGGATGCAGGGTTTTGACGCGTCCATCCATCATTTCCGGGAAACCGGTGTAATCGGACACTTCGGTAACCGGCAGGCCTTTCTCTGCTAACAGGCGAGCGGTACCGCCTGTGGAAAGCAGCTCCACACCGCGTGCGGAAAGTGCCTGAGCGAATTCGACGATACCGGCTTTATCAGAAACACTGAGCAGAGCGCGGCGGACTGGACGACGTTGTTGCATGGTAAATCCCCTGGATTTCACGATTACAGAGAGCGTTAGATGAATTTTCCTGTGAAAAACTCATCTAACACACCTGACGAGGCATCCTTGTTAAGCGCGAGCATTTTAACGAAAACGTTTGCGCAACGCTCGCACATTTTCACTTTTTCGTATCATTGTGGATAAGTCTGTGTGTAAAAAGGTATAAGGCGGGGTTTTGCTGTGGAATGCAGCAGTCAGTCATTTTTCTGTCATTTAGCGGTTGCGGCCCGCTGAGAACTCCCTATAATGCGCCTCCATCGACACGGCGGATGTGAATCACTTCACACAAACAGCCGGTTCGGTTGAAGAGAAAAAATCCTGAAATAACGGGTTGACTCTGAAAGAGGAAAGCGTAATAT
>NZ_JBLKDA010000069.1:0-5322 GCF_047530215.1 Enterobacter sp. 01-M-03-SI-ECC | reverse complement strand
GTTGTTAGAACCATTTAGTAATGTCACTTTTTATCCAGATAGAAACGTCACCTTAGAGTAAGCTAAACTGAATGCAATTCTAAGGGGCTCAACGCATGTTGGTGACCATGTCAGATAAAGAGATCCACCGCCTACCGGTGATACAGGCAGTTTGTGAAAAGCGTCTACGCCGTCGTGATGCAGCATCACAGCTTGGCATTTCAGAACGTCAGGCGCAACGACTTATCAATCGTTACCGAGTTTCTGGTGCTGAAGGACTTGTCAGCCGCAAACGCGGCCAGCCCAGCAACCGCCGGTTGACCGAATCTCTCAAACTACGAGTACTCACGCTGATACGTGAAAACTACAGTGACTTTGGGCCCACACTGGCCGCAGAAAAACTCAGAGAGCGCCATAATATCCGGCTTTCAATCGAGACCGTCCGCAACTGGATGACGTCTGACGGACTCTGGGTCCCGCATGCTCGCCGTAAGTCACGGGTTTATCAACCCCGACATCGGCGTGATTGTCTGGGTGAACTTATCCAGATCGACGGCTCCCACCATGACTGGTTTGAAGGCCGTGCGCCAAAATGCTGCCTGCTGGTCTTTATCGATGATGCCACCGGGCGTCTGATGCATTTGCGGTTCAGCGAGTCAGAAACAGCCTTTGACTACATGCTGGCAACCCGGGAATACATCGAGCAGCATGGGAAGCCGGTATCGCTGTACAGTGACAAACACGCAATATTTCGCGTCAGTGGTCCGGAGAAACGCAATACCACCGTTACCCAGTTCGGACGTGTGCTTTATGACCTGGCAATCGAGCTTATTTGTGCCAACAGCTCTGAAGCTAAAGGCCGCGTGGAACGTGCGAATCAGACACTTCAGGATCGGCTGATCAAAGAAATGCGTCTGGAAGGTATAACCGGCATTGAGGCCGCAAATGCCTGGCTTGCCACTTTCATCGCTGACTTTAACAGCCGGTTTTCACGACCGGCTAAGTTCCCCAAAGATTTGCATCGTCCGGTGCAGGAAAGCCCCGATGAATTAAGAGACATCTTTGCCTGGCATGATGTTCGTACCGTGTCGAAATCACTGACCTTCCAGTACGATAAGATCCTTTATCTCATGGACACCACAGAAGAAAATAGCCGTCTTGCCGGTGAAAAAATTAAAGTACTGGATTATCCCGATGGCACCCTCGCCTTCCTCTATGGGCACCGGAGCCTTAAGTGCCAGGCATTTGATAAGCTGGCCTGTGTCGACCAGGGGCAGATTGTTGATAACAAACGTCTCGGGACTGTACTCCGACTGGCTCAGGTAAAACAGGATGAGCGGGAAAGCGAAGGCAAACGGGAACGAAGCAAAAAATCGCCCAGCCGTAAGGCTCAGGTGCGCATCCAGGAACAGCTCCGGGCTATCAATCCCGTTCTGGCAGACCCGAGCTTGTTTGTGGCAAGTTCAAAGCGATAGAATCGACCATCAGTGCTGCAAAGTACCGGAACAGTGAGTCCCCAAAAGGATACTTGAGATGATTAAATTCCCGACTACAAAGCGCGTTGATTTGTATAAAACTGCTGTCAGCTCTGAGCAATTACATCTAGATCTGGTTGCGGCTCAGGAGTTCATGTTCGATGCCTGGGAAAATGATGACCTGGAAGTTGTGCTGAAACTCATCAGAAAAGCTATCAAGAAATCCCCGCTCTGTGCTGACGCATACTCATTCTACTGCGAGATATCTCAAGAACCTCCTGAGTCAAAAATCGGGAAGCTGGAGACTGCTTTGTACGCAGCCAGCATTGCACTTGGCGAGGATTTTCAGGAGTTCGCAGGACGTTTCTGGGGATTTGTCGAAACACGTCCATATATGAGAGCAAAAGCAGCTTTGGCTGAGGCCTTATGGGAGTCTGGTAATTTTTATCCGGCTATGGCTCATAGCCGCGAAATGCTGAAGCTCAACCCGAACGATAACCAGGGGATTCGTCATTTATTAGCGAACTATTACCTTGAGCTTGAAATGGTGGATGATCTGGCCTTGCTACTGGACGATTATCCTGGGGATATGCGTTCGTTTTTTCAGTATACACGCGCCCTACTCGCCTACCGACAGTCATCCCCGGATGCCGATGATATCGCTAAAGCTGCGATTGATTCTAATAGACACATCCCCGGCTTGTTATCGAAGTGCAGATTACAGATCAAGTCTAACAGTGGATATATCACGTTAGGTGGAATGGATGAAGCCATTTATTATGTGAATCATAATATAAAGCCTTGGATTCGCACCTCTGGCGCAATTGATTGGATTGTAAATAATTCATTAAGTAAAATATAAGGATTTAGTTTTAATGTTTAATCTAATTATGGGCGGAGAACCTGACTATTTTGAACATTGGCCCATGTATGAACGGGTTAGTGGGAGTTGTGATTTTCCTATATCACGTATGTTAGAAGGCACCTCTGATGACATCCGGTTGAAGTTAACGCCTTTGAATGATAAAGCATTATCTTATATTGAGAAATTACCTACGCTTTTTATGTCAGAACTTTATTCCCGAGACAATGTTGAATACATTACTTTGCGACTTGGTGTAATTTCAAATCTACGAACAGTTAACAAAAATGTTGAGTTTGATTTCAGAATCACTCACTCACAAGATGATGTCGTAGTGATAAACAAAGAGTTATATCAAACAGCTTTAGAATTAGGTGCATATGGGCTGAAACGGACTCACTGGGGAATAAAAGCACGTGATTTAAATCAAACATTAGCACTTCTAAATATAACGACAAGAAGTACACCACTTCCTCCTACTGAAGCACTTCCTGATGAAGTTGATAACTACCCAATAATAGATAATGTTCAAAGTTTCATGGCGCGTGTTTTAGAACAAGATCATGAAGAAGATGCAGAAATATTTTATCGTGGACATTCTGATGTATCTTACGAGTTGGCTCCATCAGTTTTCAGGAAAAACAAAAAAGGTAACTTCAAGCATTTGCACAGTGAATCAAATTTAGTCCGTGAAGCCCTAACAGCAAGGCCAACTGAGTTTGTTGATGATAAAACAATGCTAGACAAGTTAGTAAGGATGCAACACTACGGACTACCAACTCGTTTGTTGGATATAACATCAAATCCACTAATCGCTCTGTATTTCGCTTGTTGCGACATTAGTAATAATGAAAATACAAATGAGGTTGATGGACATGTTATTATTTTCAAAACAAAAAGGGATCGTATAAAATTCTTTGACTCTGATACAGTAAGTTGCATATCAAATATATCAATGCTAAGTCAAACACTGAAAGATCAGCTGGATTGTAAAATGGACAAGGAGGCTTTCAATAAAACTGAAGCTTGTCAAAAACTCATACATTACATTAAAGATGAAAAACCTTATTTTAAAGATGTAATTATACCATCAGATTTGGAAAGGTTAATTTTCGTTAAAGGAAGAAATAATAATGAAAGGATGTCATCACAGTCAGGTGCATTCTTATTATTTGGGAATAATGCTGTTTATCCCGATTTAGTTTCAAACCCTGATGATGCTATGCAAGAGTTTAAAGTAGAAAAAATAGTGATCAGAAACAAAGCTAGAATACTTAAGGAACTCGCAAGGTTAAACATTACAGATGCGACAGTTTATCAAGGCATGGAAAGGACAATGAAACTAATTGCGGCCAAATTTTCCGCAGGAGATTGATCTTCATGTGGTTTTTTGACACACTAGCCTGTCGCTACTGGCATTGGTCCCTTGTATGCTAAGCATATGAACTCTGGTGTGTGTTGGACAGGAGCAATTAACCAGTCGTATAGTAAAATTTGAATGTAAAAATATAAAACAAGGAGTTGAGAATGAACCCCATTACTTTGAGTGAAATGAGTGATGAAGATGAAGAGGTAAAAATCATTTCTTCATATGAACCTCAAGATGATGAGATTGCGATCGTTTTTGATAGTTCAAAAATTACTGGAGGTAATGCACTGGATTTTTTCCAGTTCACCAAGCAATCACATTCTAATGTTAAAGTGTACGGAGATTCTAATGGTGTTTCGTACCTGCAATTAAACAGTATAACGTTAGCGTTAGGCACTTTCTTTGCCACATCAGTAATGATACCTTTTTTAGTAAATCTTGTTTCAAATTATATTCAGAAAAAAATTGATAACTTTGGAACTAGAGATATAGACGTTAAAGTCTCTATAATTAAAAAAAATAAATCAGGAAAACATGTGAAATACACTGTTTCTGGAAAAGTAGACGATGTTTTAAAAGTAATTAACAAAATCAAATAAAAATCTATATAGATATTATGAATATTCACGAAAAGTTAAAGCGTTGGATGTGTATTACTCAAGAAGATAGTGCTATTCTTGATTATCTTAATGCTGAGTTAAAAAAAGCTCAATCCTTGAGCTTGAATAATGAATCAAACAGATTGTTTTTATACAAAACAATTTTACTAGCCCATTTAAAATATATTCAAGTCATTAATTTACTTACAAGAGGTGATTTTTATGAAGCATGGGTAGAACTTGAAAGGATAGAAATAGATTTAATACATATTAAAGAAAATAATGAGTTTCTGCCTGAGGTTAATTTCTATGGTGTTAACTTCTTAGCGAGAATGGTATGTAATTGGCAGGCGTTATTCCCATATAAAATCTTCGGTAGTTCTCGTGAAATAATAAAAGAAGTGAAATGTTCAGTATGTAATACAACCCGTAGTTTTATTAATGATTGTGGTCATGTTAAAAATAAACTTTATAATGGAGTTCTTTGCTTTGATGAAGTGATCGATTTTGAATTAATTACTTATGACATAGTTAGTAATCCCGTTAACAAATGTAGTGTTTTTTTCTCCAATGATGGTGATCATTATAACTATTCAACTTTAATTAGTGTTGTCAAATACATACAATCCCCACATCAAATTTTCAATATTACGACCTGGAGATTTAAGGCGAAAGAACATGATGGAGTATTATCGCCAGAAAATATTTGTCCATGTGGAGATTCTTTAAAAAAATATGCAGATTGTTGTTTGCCACGTAATGGTATTTATAAAAAACATATAGATATTTGGTTTCCCTTCCCGTTGAATGTAGAACCTATTTAGAACCAGATATTCAATAACTAAAGATCCCGTTGACACAGATATTTCCATATTAAGATGTTTTCGTTATATTTTTATTCCAGTCTTTCATATTTAACTTTTGCTTTATTAATTGGTTGAGTGGGATAACGCAGCAGTCACATTAATATGATTACATAGGCTGAAAGTGCCCTTTCTATCTTGCACAAAGAGGTGACATTTTAAACTTGCTTTGACA
>NZ_JBLKDA010000068.1:0-5987 GCF_047530215.1 Enterobacter sp. 01-M-03-SI-ECC | reverse complement strand
AACGGCTCGATGACAGCGGTCATATTCTGCCATGGCAGAATCTGCTCCATGCGGGAGAGGAAAATCTCTTTTCGGGTCTGACGGCGCTTAGTGCTGAATTCACTATCGGCGAAGGTGAGTTGATGGCTCATGATGTCCCTCTGGGATGCGCTCCGGATGAATATGATGATCTCATATCAGGAACTTGTTCGCACCTTCCCTAGCTCTTTCATCATCCTAGAAGAACTCTTAATTAAGTATTCTTCAAGTGGGCCAGCATATGCCCCTGATGTCACGATCGTTAGTTGCGTAAGAGGATGAGTCAAACTCTCAATGCCCTTCAGGATGTCATTCTGGACAGCAGCAATATAAACAGGCGAAGCCGCAATCAAATATTCATCATTCGGACTGGACTGCATTAACTGGCTTATAGTTGCGCAACGGTTATGCTTTCCTAGTGATTTTGTGATGGCTTTCCACCAGAGATCATGCCTGAATGGTACTTGATGAAATGTCGCCTCGTAAGAGGGCACCCGATCTCGACTATTTAAAAACCCCATCCCGGCAGAGATTATCCACAACTCCAGATTTCTGGTTGAGTTTAAAATTTCCTTTGCCGTAGACCAGTGATTACCTGAATACAAGGACAATGCCGGTACCGCCTGATTACTTCTGGCGTCGTCTACAATGTTACTCCAGGCATATGCTGCGTCGTCCGGGGTTTGTTTTGGATCTATGTCCAATGTCGGCCAGACGTGGCCCTGATGATTCTTGCCCTTTGTACAGGAAGTGATTAAGTGTACTGAGCGTTCAGAGAACATTATCTTCCTTACATACCCATAGAACAGCTTTCTAAGAACGGTGGGCTCGCCTGAAAATTACAAATCAGCCCCTTTCACGGCATCATTTTGATTCTTCGCGTCTGCCCCCAGTAAGATGACCGGTTTTCTGCATGACAGTGTTATTCCTAACAAACGCAACACAAAACCACGCCAGCCAGAGCAAATTTTTTCATTTGCTGCGTAAAGCCTATTGTTTTCTCTTTTAAGCTTCGCCCACTCGTTACAGAGGGTAACATCATCAAGCGCTGTTATATGCTTCGCCTCACCTTCGACGATAACGGTATGGATACCGTATGCTGTAAATCTCATACTATTTTCCAGAACCCAGTTGCGGTATTCGTTGAGTCCACCTTCGGAACCGGTAGCTCTGCGCCACATTTCAATTTGCTTGTGTGATGGGTCAAGTGTACTTGTCATTGAAGCCTCGTCTCAGCGATAACGCTTGAAATAGCCCGCTTTGGTCAAAATGAAATTAGCCATCTGACTGGCGATTTGATTGTATCTTACTCATAGTGCCCAACCTATAGGTTAAAAAGGGGCATTTTCGCTTTATAGCGTGTTCAACATCATCAATCATCCCAAGAAAGGCTGGCTTATTAAGCCGGTCCATCATTTTCTGTATATCTCTCATCAATTTTTATATCCGGCCTGAAGTGCACCGTTCAAGCACACCGATCAGGCAGTTAGTCACTAGTTAACTCTTTACTAGAGACTAAATTCCATTGATTTACGTGACAACGTCACGTCATTAAGGTTTGCAAATGCCTAATTTTCATACTATGGGATTTAATTAGGAGTAAATCCCACAGGTTTACATAAAGCTGACATTTAAAAGTGTTAAAAATCAATCAGATAGAAAGAAAAGGCTCTCCGGAAGAACTCTTCTCATTATTTCGCCGCCCGGGGTTATTGCTGACAGATCTGAAAGTGCTAATATGTTAGTCATTAGTAATTAGTAAAGCCTTTACTAAACGCGTTTCTACGTAAATTCTATTGGTTTTAGAGGGTCCTACTGTCCGAAGACAATAAAGTTGTACACAAAGCACTAAAGTTGTAACCATTCTCAAAAAACGACGCTAATGTTGTATGCTTACTGAATGTGTGGTTATAGGGTTGGAGACTATAAAATGCACATATAGGGGTTCTAGGGATTTTCCGTCCAAAAACGACAAAGTGCTCTGGAGGCCGCGCCGTCCGTGGCCTCCAGAGGGGTATTACTTTTCGCTGACGGGTAAATATCCCTCGATTGAGCGCATAAGCTCCTCCAGATCTGGCAATTTTTCGCTCAATTCGAAGTGGTAAGTCCCCTTGAGGTTAATGTTGTGCCAGGCCACAGGGGATGCCTGTTTGACGATATCTATTCTCTTGGTATCTCCTTGGTATTCGAAGCTGGTCAACAGCTGGCTGAGTATCCTGGAGTTGAAGTAAACGATGGCATTGGTGACCAGGCGAGCGCACTCATTCCATAGCTGGATTTCTTCGTCTGAACTGCCCCGGAACTGATCCCCATTGACGCTGCTCACGGCCCGACGCAGTTGGTGATAGGCCTCTCCCCGGTTCAGCGCGCGCTGAACATAGTTTCTTAAACTGGCATCATCGATGTAGCACAGTAGATAATTCGCTTTCACCAGGCGATTGTATTCCGTCAGGGCTTCCAGCAGCGGGTGATTGCGCTTGTACTCCGAGAGCTTTCTCACCAAGGTGGCTTGCGTTGTTTTCCGCTGCTTAAGTGATACTGCAATCCGTTGGATGGTATCCCAGTGCTGCGCAATACGATGGGTATTGATTGGCTTTTTTAAGCACAGCTGAATTCGGTGTTCTTTGTCTTCCTTGACATCAAACATGTCATTGATCACTTTGCCAACCTGGGCATAGCGTGGGGCAAACTGGTATCCGAACAGATCCAGTAACGCGAAGTTCACATGGTTCACCCCATGGGTATCGGTTGAGAGCACATCCGGAATGATGTCTGACGTATTGCTCATCAACAAATCAAAGATGTAGTGCGATTCATGTTCGTTGGCGCCGATCACTCTGGCGTTGATCGCAGCGTGATTGGCGATCAAGGTCATGGCAGAAACACCTTTTTGAGTGCCAAAGTACTTCGACGAATAACGGGTTTTGAAGGTCTCGCGCCGGGCTTCGAACTTTTGACCATCGGCACTGGCGTGGATCACATCTTCCTGGATGTTGTAGTACCGGAAGATGGGTAGCTTGGCTGTCGCGTTATTGATGTTGTCGTTAGCAGCATTCAATGTTTCCAGGCGAAGATAGTTCGCCTGGATAGTGCTGAGCTGATCATAGGTACGATCAGAGATCTGTGCCATGCCGTAAATGCCTTGATTGGTTGCATTGCCGACCAGAATTGCCAACAGGTCATATTCATGGGAACGGCTTCTGGATTGGGAACCCAGCACATGAGCGAAGCAGTCAATGAAACCGGTGTCACGATCAACCATGCGCAGTACATCCGCAATCCCCGTTGTGGGAATTTGCTGGAAGAAGGGATTGTTGACCAGATGATGTTTGCTGGCCGAAGGCAGGCGCCAGAAGCGTTTACCCTGCGGATTACGCAAGATGATATTCCGGTTGTCTTCCTGTTCAAGATATTCGCCGACTTCGTACAAACGGGTATCCAATTCCATGGCCATCTGTTTGATCAGCTTTTCAGGCTCCTCCGCTAATTTTGTAAAATGGCTCTGTTGAAGCAGCGTATATTTGTTTTTTCGCCAATGTTCCCCGTCGATCAGGTCGGCGTCGAGTGCCCGGTATTTAGTGATATCAGGCAGCGTCAGCTGGCCATTCAGGCGATCAGGAATCTGTTGATAGAGGAACCACTCATAACGATCGATCAGGATATTCCCTTCACCATCCAGCAGGAATTCACGTGATTTTTTGGAAAGGAGTCTGGTGTCGGCAGTTTGCAACTGAGCGTCCTGGCCGTTGAGTTCGTTTTGTGTTTTCGCCAAGGCGGCCGCTAAGTGCTGGGTGCCGTCGCAGCCTTCGAAGCGCAGACATAGGAACAACTCTCGCAGCAAACCTTTCCGCAGACTTTCTTTCTCGTCGCAGTACTGCCACATGGCTTCATCGACCGATCGTCGCTGCTCGTTCAGGAAGAGACATACAGATTCCAGATCCCTTTTGGTCAGCAGGCTCAGTGCTTGCTGTCTTACTGTTGCAAACGGTAGTTGCAGATCAATGCTGTCATCAATGAACAGGTGCAGTACTTCAGCTGCCTTGCTGACATTTTTAGCTGCTTTTTGCCAATCCTTAAACACCGCTTCCTGCGCATAATCCTTTGCCTTCTGTTTGGTCTGTCTGACATGATGCACAAAGCCATCGGCAATACGTTCCAGCGCTTGCTGCCATCGCGTTTGAAGATAGCACAATAAATACAGCCATTGGCTGCCTACGGTTTGACGTTTCAGTTTGGCACCGTAGTAGTCGACTTTCTCTGCCAGGTGTTGCAGATTTTTCTGCGACAGTGATAGCGTGCTCAACAGCAGATCCACTTCCGGCATCCAATGCTGGATATGGCGATAGACAATCAGTTCTTTCTCCAACTCGGTTCCGGTGAAGTTACGAGCCGATTGTCGCAACTGTCGGAACGGCAGTGGACCTGTGCCGTTCACGAGCTCCGCCAGTGCTTGCTTAAGACCGCGTGACATTGCACGCTCAAGGTGCGCGGCCATGTGTTCCTGTTCGTCTCCCACCACCTGACTGATGATCTTTTGCAGCGTGCTGTAGGCAGGGATTGCGATCTTCTGCCCCGAACAATATTCATTGGCCGCATCGAAGAGGTGCCTAGGCGCTGTCCAGGCTCTGGCTTGCTGGGATAAGTAATCTCTCAACGCCGCTCCATGGTCTTTGACATTCCAGCGCTGGTAGTTGCAGAGCTGGAAAACACGTTGGTAAATCCGTTCGTTCTCTTTTGGCGTGAGATTAAAGGGTCTACAGCCTGGGCCTGGTAGAACGGTTTGATAAACGTATTTGAGGTCCTGCTTGATCTGATGAAAGCCGGGATTCAGCACCACCGGCTTGGCTTTGAAATAGCCCAGCAGTACCACCAGCATGTAACGCTGGCCCCGATGACGGAGGCTTTTAGCGATCGCCAGTTCCTTATCGTTCAGCGAGAAAAAGAAGCGTTGGTCGGCGGAGGTGAAAGCGGGGGGTCCATATAACTCATCTTGTTCTGCCTCGGACAAGATTTGGACACGTTCTTCGAATGCCATGGATTTAGCCCAAAAAGACTAAATCTTACTCAAACAGAGCCCAAATAGGGATCTCGAAAAAAGTAATACCCCTCTGGAGGCCACAGACGGCGGGGCCTCCAGAGCACTTTGTCGTTTTTGGACGGAAAATCCCTAGAACCCCAAATTTGTCTCCGTCTTGATCCTCGATGAGATTACCTCGCAGAGAAATGGTCGCACCGTCATGCATCGTTTTGGCCTGTTCGACAGTCATGATTCTTGCATCTTCAGTCCCACGATAACCTTCATCCAGAGCGTGGGCTGGCGGTGGAGCTGTATCATTTTTCAACCCGCCGTTATCATCAGCAAGCGCTGGCGACAATAAAAAACAACATAATAATGGCGTTATGGATAATTTCATATGTTCTCCTTTTGCCAAGGTTGAAATGTTAAGTGTGGTTGCTATTTATTAACACTGCGAACTGGATAAGTCTCAAATAATATTGTTTAAATTAAATCTAACGTTGGTGGGGATATAAGCGCAACGGTAGAGGAAAGTAGGGGGGGTAATATTCCGAGAAAATTAAGTGTAGCTGGATAATATAGGTCATGCCATTCATTTTGGTCTACGCTTATTAGTCTTTGTGATAAATAATGAGAGGTAATTGAATGGCTGGCTTAAACAAGGAAAAAAAGACCATCAATAAAACCAATTCTGCGCGTTTTCCGGCGCCGCCTTTTCAACAGCAGCAGCAGCCCTTTCCCGGGCTGGCGGGGAAAATGCAACCGCGCCCCGATCATGGAGAAGACAGCTATCAGGGAAGCGGTCGCCTGAATGGGCGCAAGGTATTAATTACGGCACTGTTGCAAATAGTCGGTGGTGATAAACTTATCATCCCCTTTTGCTGATGGAGCTGCACATGAACCCATTCAAAGGCCGGCATTTTCAGCGTGACATCATTCTGTGGGCCGTACG
>NZ_JBLKDA010000067.1:0-6019 GCF_047530215.1 Enterobacter sp. 01-M-03-SI-ECC | reverse complement strand
CACCGTCAGTTCGTCATCCGAAGGGTGAAATGCACTCCGCCAAAACTTTTTGCGTGCCGCAAAAACTTTCGTCTCCGCCCTTCTCCTGCCGCCCTGCCGTTGCTCCTTTGCCCTTTGCCGCTCAAGAATCTTCCAGGAAGATGGGGGAAGAACAAAACCCTGTTTCTGTCGCACGGGAGTGGGTGGCTCAGGCCACTTCGCTGAAAGCGGGGGTCACCGTCACTCTGTCCGATGTGTCCCGGTACGGCGACGTTCAGGTGGAGATCCGCACCAACGGAACGCTTAACTGGCACGCCTGGTCGTTTGAACCGGATTTTCTTTTGGAACTGAAACGCAACCTGCAATACGTGCAGCTTTAACCGTAGGCCGGATGTCCGGCCTTAACCCAGAGAAGGAGGAAACATGCAGAACCTTAACACCCGTCCGGCGACCCGTAAGGTCGGGCAGAGCACCGAAATCGTGAAGCTGCTGCGCATTCAGGCCAGCGACACCCACGTGGTCGAGTTTGACAACGTGGACACACGTTTTAACGACTGCAACAACTGGCAGGTGATGGCAGGAGGGAAACGCGTCCTGTACAGCAACCGCATGTATGAGCGTTTTTCAGATGTGAAATCGGGGATCGTGGCAACGATCAACGTATGTGAAAACAGCGGCAGCGTAACGGATAAAGCGATGCTGGAAGGGGCAAAAGTCATGATGCAGGTTCTTGATGGCTATCCGTCCTTTGCTGCACTGGCAGCACATCCGAAACGCATCACTGATTAATCGAGTGCCGTGACCGGATAGCCCTCCGGCCACGGCTAACCACAACTATCACTGAGAGGTAAAAATCATGGTCGCCACCAATACTACGGCAAAAAAGACAGCCAAGACCACCCGTCAGACAAAATCTGCGGAAAAAATCGCGCAGTCTACCGAGCAGAAGCTCGTCCAGCTGCTCGCTGATACGCCCGTACAAATCTTCCCGTACTCCCGCCTGTCACACACTGGCTTAAACACGCGCATCATTCCGCATACCGATCGGGAAGTGGAAGAGATGGCAGACAGCATTCAGGCAATGGGCATCCTCCAGAACCTGATCGGTGCAGAACTGCCGGACGGTACGATCGGCATTGTCGGCGGGGAAGGTCGCCGCAGAGGCACAGGCATTCTGGTTATGCGCGGTGTGCTCGATGCAGACACACCGTTTGTTCCGGTGAAAGTCCTGCCCGTGGAGATGGCGGTGGCGGCCTCGATGATCGAGAATGGTCGACGTAAAAACATGCATCCCGCCGAGCAGATTATCGGTTTTCGTACCCTTCAGCAGGAAGGTAAAACGGCTTCTCAGATCGGCGCACTGATGGGTTATCACCCGCGCCACGTTCAGCGCTGCCTGAAGCTGGCGAATCTTGCCCCCTCCCTGCTGGATGCGCTGGCGCGGGATGAAATCTCTCTTGAACAGTGTGAAGTCCTGACACTTGCTGATACCCATGAGCGTCAGGAGCAGGTCTGGAAAGAGGCTGTTGAAAAGTGGCGCGATCCTGCCGTACAGACCCTGCGCAAAATGGTGACCGACGACAAGATGGCCATCAGTCACCCGATGTTTGAGTATGTGGGCGAGGAAGCCTATACCGCCGCTGGCGGTACGCTGACCGCCGACCTGTTCAGCGACAAGGACAGCACCTTTGCCGATGCGGCGCTGGTGAAATCTCTGCTGGCTGGCAAGCTCACCGTGCTCGCCGCCCGCGTTAAGCAGGAGCAGGGCTGGGGCTGGGCTGAGTATCGTATGACGGAACTCAGCTTCAGCGGTGAGGACGGTGAACTTTACCGTTTTGCCATGCCGAAAGCTGTCCTGACGGAAGAAGAACAGAAGCGCGTCAGCGAGCTGGAAGAACAAAGGGACGCCACTGAAACCTGCGATGACGAATACGAGCTTCAGCAGCAGATCGATGACATTTACTGCGAGGCGGAGTACCGCGAAGCCACGCCGGAATTTCGCGCCGCCCACGGTATCTGGGTGTCATGGGATGGTAACAATTTTCGGGTTCAGCCAGGTATCCGCAAGCTGACCGACGAAGACCGGGCAGCTGAAGAACAGGCGCGTCAGGAACGTGAAAAGAACGTGATCAGATACACCACGCCTGACATTCCCGCAGACGCCTATCCGGCAACGCTGGTTAAGGCCATGTCAGCCGAACGTACTCTCGCCGTTCAGGCCGAACTGGCGGGTCGTCCTGACGTATCGGTGGCGCTCCTGACGTGGACGCTGTGTCTTGCGCTCTTTGAACGCACCCACGGCAAGCGCAGCCAAGCGCAGCCAACCGCTGAAAGCCTCCGTGTCCTCGAATCAGTATCACCTTGCATCACTGGCTCCATCCGGTGACGAAGGGAAGGCGCTGACGGCGCTCAATGCACAGAAAAAAGCGCTTCAGGCAACGCTGCCAGAAAACTGGCATCTCGATTTCACCTGGCTGCTGTCATGGTCAGCAGAGCAGATAAACACCCTGCTGGGATTCTGTGCGGCACACGGTATCAACGGTATTCAGGAGCGTATGTACAACCATACGCAGAAAAGCGAACTGGACGGGCTGGAAGCGGCGCTGGACTTTGACCTGCGCAAATGGTGGCAGCCGGATGCTGAGAGCTACTTCGGTAAGCTCACGATCTCCCAGATTGGCAAAGCCTATGAAGAAGCCGGACTGAGTACCCGCGCCGGAGAGATTGTGAAGCTCAAGCGCCGCGATGCGGCAAAGGCCGCCGAACAGGATCTGAATGCTCAGGGCTGGCTGCCTGACTGGATGGTGCGCACAGCGCCAGCCGCTGGGGCTGAAGAAGCCACCGAAACCGACGCAGATACCACTGACCACGCTGCTTAATACCGGAGGCCGCCGCCTTCGGGCGGCGGGAACAGACATGACCATGCAATATGACCTGAACCGAATCAACACCCTGACCGCATCCGACCTGGAGTTTATCCGTCATCAGGGCGAGGACGCGCGCCGCGCCCTCAGCGATGCCGTGACCGGCCTCCTGTCGACACCTGAAGGATGGCGCGTCTGCGCCGAGTTCCGCAGCGAGTTCGGCGGCTTCTTCCCCGTCCAGTGCCGCTTCAGCGCGGACGGCAGTGATGACTGGCATCTGTGCGTGTGCAGCCCCGGCGAAGTCTCGCCGTACTGGCTTCTGGTGCTGCTGTCCTCCGGCGGTGACGTGGTGCGTACCCTTTACCAGAGCGACACGCTCCAGCCTGATCGGATAAACCAGATGGTCGCGCAGCTGGCAGGTATGCGCCGCTTTAACTGCACTGCCAGCACCGTGGTGAAGTTGATGAATGTGGAGGTGACAGCATGATCCCGTCCTCACACGCGCTCGTTTCCCTGAAGCCCGCCCGTCAGGCTGCAATACAGGCTATCAGCCATGTTGAGTCTGCCCGCGAACGCGGCGCACGGCTGCCCGCCATGCCGTATGTCCGTACCTTTCTGCGCCTTCTCACGGGTAGCGGACGTCTCAACGCCACGGTGGCCAATAAAATACCCGGCCTGCACTGGGTGCCAAATAACCGTCATTCAAACCTGAAACAGGTCGAGGAGGCACTTAACACGATGATCGCCACCAGTGGCGAAGCCTGCCCGCTGCCGCTCACGATTGACGTACAGGCCGAACTGTTTCCTGAAGTCATGCACACCCGCACGGGTCGACGGCTGCACAGGTCCGGCATTAAGACCACGCGCCAGCTGCGCCGCCAGTCTCGTGAGTACGAACAGCGCTGGAAACTGCGCCAGAACCTGCTGGAGCAGGCAAAAATCGACCTGAATTTTCAGTCACCGGAAACCGTCTGCACCTGGTACACCCGGTGGAGCGACGAGTTTGACGCGGCAGAGCTTGCCGGACCGTTCTGGCGCTGGCAGTCGCGGTTCGCGTCGCTGAAGGAACTTGACTGGCTTCGCATCAGCGGCGAGCCACTGTATACAGTGATGTATGAAATCCCGTTTATTGTCCGGGAAACACCTGAGCATGTTCGTGTCGCTGAACGCTGGCAGGTGCCAAATAAGCTGGCTGACCGGAGCGGTGTATGAAGTGGCGCTATTCCCTGCGCTGGAAGTTGCCGCACAAGCCCTGCCCAGGTCCACTGGAGCTGGTTTCAGTTGTCGTGGAGGCAGGGCAGGCGGCACCTGAGGAGGTGATGGCACGCTGGGTTGCTGGCTCAGGTTACGCTGTATGCGTGGATTTTCTCGGTCAGAAACAGCTCCAGCGCTGGAGCGATGAACGAAAAGCAGCGGTGAGAAGGCGCAACATGCAGGCACGGATCAATCGTGTTGCCCCTTTGTTTGCCGATGAGTTAATCGAGCGTGAGCTGGCTGCACGTCCGACATATTTCAATGGCAAGTCCACCCGATGAATCAGATACAATGCTGTCTGACGGCTCAGATGGCCAAATACAAGGAAAGCGGGAATATGAGGTACTTTTTAATCGTTATATTATTGTATACGCTGTTCTTTTTAATCGTCAGGCATGCTGCCCCAGAATGGGAAGGCACGACAGGTTATTATGCTGGTCTGTTCATTTGCAGTATGTTAGCGATGGTCATCACATGGCGTGATACGCCAGGCTGGTTCGATAAAGTCCTGCTCGGCGTAATGAAATACGGCGTTCTGAGTGCCGGGATTATCTTCTTTGTCTGGGGCGTCGGGTACAAGCTGGCATTCTGGGGGCAAGGTAATTCTGATTCCGTATTTGTAAGTGCGGGGGACGTGATTCTGCCTAATCTTGCGCTGGTCACGGGCGTAGTGATCGCGGGATGGGGATACCTGAGATATTTCAGGCGATAAGCAGCATAAAGCGTGGATATACCTGGTAAGAAATAGCACCTGCCCGGTATAATCGACGTGGCGCTTGAGGCTTTTTGCCTCATGACGTGAAGGTGGTTTGTTACCGTGTTGTGTGGCAGAAAGCAGAAAGCCCCGAGTAATTTTTCAATTAACCCGAGGCCCACTGCATGTCTGATCAACAACAGTATGGCCGCTTACCTGCCGAAAGGCAAGGAGAAGTCAGCTATGAAACTGCCGCGAAGTACTGTTATCTGGTGCGTATTAATCGTGTGTTTAACACTCTTAATATTCACATTCCTCACCCGAAAATCGCTCTGCGAAATCCGGTTGAAGGACGGAGAGCGGGAGGTCGCTGCCGTTCTGGCCTACGAATCCGGTAAGTAAGCTACCTGAAGGCGGGGGAAACCCCGCCTTTTCAGGAGCTGAGTTGCCACGACATGCCTGAAGCGCCTTTATGAAGGGGTTGCCGGTTTACCGGTAGCCCCTTTTTCCATCCCGAAGGGTGCAGTCGCATGCATGAACAACCCGGAAGGTCTGTTCCCCTGCGGGGAACGGGGGAAGGGGGACGCGCCTCCGGCGCTGCCCCTCGGCTCCCTCCGTCTTGTCAAAACGCCTGCCCTTCCTGCCTGATTTTGCTGAAGTCAGAGCGCCATGAGTTACCTGCCTGTACCTGGCTTCAGCCTGGTTTTCCCTGTGTTCTTCATCCCGGGCGTCATATCCGTCGTCCTGCTGGTTATCTTTCTCCGCTGCAGCTCCGTGGCCATAACCCGAAAACAGGGCAGGGCGATGGCCCCCTTCGGCTCCCGGCCAGCACTGCTGTCCGGTCGTCGAGCCCCACTCCGCCAGGGCGGCTGCTGCGCACCCGCCGGGCTCCGCCGAACCCCTTCGGGTTTCGGGCTGACGCTAGGGTCTGATGGCGAAGGTCAAAGGCTGCGGCTTCTCCGGCCGTGCCGTCCGGAACGCCTTCACCGCGCCGGCTGATGCCGTCGCTTTAATGGCGACACGCCGTTCCGACGTGTCGGGTGTGTGCATCCTGTTCCCCCGGTGAGGCCATCCCCCGTGCGTCCTCACGCGGAGGGCTTGTCGTAGCACCGTCAGTTCGTCATCCGAAGGGTGAAATGCACTCCGCCAAAACTTTTTGCGTGCCGCAAAAACTTTCGTCTCCGCCCTTCTCCTGCCGCCCTGCCGTTGCTCCTTTGCCCTTTGCCGC
>NZ_JBLKDA010000066.1:0-6118 GCF_047530215.1 Enterobacter sp. 01-M-03-SI-ECC | reverse complement strand
CAAGCGGACCCCAATTAACACTTGCCAACCTATCTACTGGTTGGTAGATTTGATTTTAACAACACGACACACAAACAAAAACACACAACAGAACATCAGGAGCGTCATCATGAAAAACATCATCAAAACCACCCTTGCCATCATCGCCCTGTCCGCCAGCGCACTGAGCTATGCCGCCAGCCCGCAAATGGTTTCCCGCAGCGAAGCAGCATCGCTGCAAAAAATTGGGGTGGTCTCTTCCGGTGGCTTCACCACCCTGGATGACCTGGTGGCCTCACTGGATATGAAAGCCGCTGATGCCGGGGCCACACACTACCGCATCACCAGTGCCACCGGTATGAATAAACTTTCCGGTACCGCTGTCCTGTATCGTTGAATACCCGTTACCCTCGCAACTGCGCCCGGAACCCTTCTGGTTTCCGGGCGCAGTTGTGTCTGAATAACAGGCACCCGCAGGTGCCAGGAGAACATTATGTCCACCCATGACAGTCTGATTGAACTGACTGATACCCTTATCCAGCAGAACGGCTACCAGGGCTTCAGCTATGCTGATCTCGCTGACGGTCTGGGAATACGGAAGGCCAGTATCCATTACCATTTTCAGACCAAAACCGACCTCGGGCTTGCCTATTGTGAATACAAGGAGGCCAGCCTGCTGAAACTGGAAGCTGCCCTGTTACAGCTGCCACCGGGTAAAGCCCGTCTGCAGGGTTATATGGACGCATTTCTCAAATGCGCCGACAGCGGCCAGATGTGTGGCATTCACGCCATGCTGTCCGACAGCGCCCTGTTTGAAGAACCTCTTCAGAAAGCCACCTCACGACTGGCACAAACCGACCTGCGCATCCTGACCAGTGTGCTGGTTTCGGGTCGTGAAAGCGGTGAACTGGCTTTTACTGCTGAGCCGGCTGACGTGGCCATTATCATCGGCAGCGCCATTAAAGGGGCCCTGATGCTCAATCGGATCCCTCCTCATGATGCCTGTTCCCGCACCATGAGCGCGCTTATTCAGCTACTCTCCCGCCCGTAAAGCCACGCCTGTGGCTGCCCCGGTTTAACCGGGGCAGCCAGCACTCAAAAAAATCACCGCTGACAACGCCTGTATTCCGGGGGCCTCAGAAGACATTAAGACTTTCCTTGCGTTTAATTTCCAGTTACCCCTTGCCAATCTATCTACTGGTAGGTAGAATAAATATTAACAACACGACAACACAATAAAACAGACATGCAGGGGGCATCATTATGAAAGCACTTATCAACGACGTTATCGCTGTCTTCACCCGTAAAGCCCATGGACCGGTCATCATCAAATCCGATCTTACTGAGGAAGAAAAAGCAGCTCTGGTACCGGTCCGTACACTCTCTGTTGGCTGGGTGTCTTCCGTGGATGAGCTGGAGCGGGAGGTTATCCGCGAAGCCCTTGAACATGGCGCTGCCGCTTATCTGATTTCTGAGCTTGAGCAGGCCCGTTTCGTTCATGCCCGCGCCACGCTGTTTGCATAAACACAAAACGAAAATAAAAGGACACACACCATGAAAAATAACGTCGAGACACAACTGCGCCGGTTACTTCGTAAAACGTCAGGCCTGGACATTATGGTTCTGCGGCTGTCAGTGATTTTCATCTTCGCCCTGTTTGGCACCTACAAATGGTTTGCCTTCGAGGCCAATGCCCTTCACCACCTGCTGCCAGGCACCTGGCTCGGTGCGCTGTATCCGGCTCTCGGCGTTCAGGGGCTCAGCTACGCACTCGGCGTGGTGGAAAATATCACCCTTCTGGCCCTGATTGCCGGATTTTTCCGGCCGGCAGTGGGTGCAGCAGGCGCCCTGATGGTGGCAGGCACCGGCATCGTCACCCTGAGCCTTCTGCCGCAGCTGGGTCGCATTGACAGCTTCATTATCAAGGATGTTCTTCTGATTGGGGCTGGACTGGTGCTGTTGCGTCATGACCTGCGACGGACACTGATTAACCGGAGGGCGAAGCAACTCAGCGCCGTGCACAAACCCCGCTCGTCTGACGCATTGTCAGCCATGGGGTGACCCTGAATTACGCAGCAGCCTGATATTTCTGGCCAGCAAATATGACACCACTCCCGGGTTCATGGTGAGAGGCATGGAAGCCGCCTTTCGGGCGGGGATCACTCCCCGCTACTTTTTAGAGCGCTACCTGGAAAATAAGTCGCTCCCCGCCAACCCGGACTTTGAAAAACACTATCTGGATCTTATTCATGAGCAGGACCCGTCCCGGTGAGTGAGATTTGTCAGGAGAGCGATATGAACAAACCGTATAAAAAAGACCCACAGACCATTCAGGCACTGACGGAACTGCAGTTCAGCGTCACCCAGAAAAGCGCCACTGAGCGCCCGTTTACCGGAGAATATGACGACCACTTTGAGGACGGACTGTACGTGGATATCGTCTCCGGTGAGCCACTGTTCTCGTCGAAGGACAAATTTGATTCGGGCTGTGGCTGGCCGGCATTCAGCAAACCAGTGGAAAACAACGTCCACAACCTGAGCGACCTCAGTCATGGCATGGTGCGTACTGAAGTGCGTTCCCGTCACGGTGACAGCCATCTGGGACACGTCTTCCCTGACGGGCCACAGGATACCGGTGGATTACGTTACTGCATTAACTCGGCTTCACTGCGTTTTATCCCGAAAGGCGCTCTGGAAACAGAAGGATACGGTGAATTTCTTCCCCTGTTTGAGAAAGGAGATAAGCATGAAAACTGATGTGGCAATCCTTGCCGGTGGTTGTTTCTGGGGTGTCCAGGAGCTGATCCGCAAACTCAATGGCGTGGTCAGCACCGAAGTGGGCTATACCGGCGGACGTAATGATAACCCGACATACCAGCACCACCCAGGACATGCGGAGGCGGTGAAGGTGGTGTATTCCCCGGATAAACTGAGCTACCGAAAACTACTGGAATATTTCTTTAGTATTCACAACCCTACAACAATACTTCGTCAGGGTAATGACGTCGGCTCAAGCTACCGCTCAGCCATCTTTTTCACCACAGAGGAGCAAAAGCAGCAGGCAAACCAGCTTATCCGTGAAATAGATGATTCAGGAGTCTGGCCCGGAGTCGTGGTGACAGAAGTAGAGCAGGCCGGTGAGTTCTGGTCTGCAGAGCCAGAGCATCAGGATTACCTGCAGCATAATCCCGACGGCTATACCTGCCATTTTGAACGACCTGACTGGACGCTTCCGGGATAAGTCACCGTCGCAGACTCGCAGCATTCAGCCCCGCCCATGTGCGGGGCTTTTTTGTTCATATGCAGAAACGAGAATGGGATCACAAACAAATTTCTTTAGTCCATTTCTTGCATACAAAACAATCAACATCCTGATTTTAAGGGGCATATTAGAAAAAAGATGAGGATGATTAGGGTCAAAGGGACAAAGGGACAATGTTTAGAATTATGCTGACCGTTATCGCAGGATCGTTATTTTACGGACTCTCGGCCAGTCTGTGTTTTGCCGGGCTTTTTCGCATACACGCCCCCAGTGCCTGCACAGCCTTCTGTCTGACTTATAACCCAACAGCCGGCTATGTCATGCTGGTTACCGGTATGACACTGTTTATCGTATTTTTGCTCAGCCTTTTCCGGACAACAAAAGCCCCTATTTAACATAAAGGCTTCATTGTACGCACCGCTAAAACGCGCTCAGGGCGATTTCAGCGCGAAGCCGGTGAAAACCACAGCTTACCCGGCGAAAACCCCGCAAAACTTGCCTGATGAATTCTGATGGCATGAATGGCTATGCACCGGACTGCATGGCGGCCCGTTTCAGTGCGTTTACCACCTGAAACCGCCAAAAAGCGCCCTTTTGCGCGGGAAATCTCTCATTTTCTCCCTGGAATACTCACAACAATCATAATTACTAGTAATGTTTTCTGTGTGTACGACAACTCTGTAATGCCTGAGGAATTAATGACCGGTTCAAACAACAAGACACGCGATATCACTAGCAACCGCAAGTATCTGATCAAGAATGCACGCGGCCAGGCAGCCTATAAAGCACGTATGCGCGAGGCGGGTTATAAGCAAATTGCGGTATGGGTACGAGAAGATGTCAGAGAGGCAGGACGACAAGCCGGACTGGAATCTGACGCGCTGTTGTCAGGGGCTGCGCAGCATGATCCATTAGGCTGGATGGTCGGTTTTGCTGAGGGACTCAGGCAGCGAGAAAAAAAAGACAGCAACCCGCAGTAAGCCTGCAAGACAGCACGAATAACAGAGAACAGCCAGTACAAGGAAGTAACGCTTCGCGTACCGGATTCAGCATATTTTTCAGGGAGTGTCCCTGCTAAACTCCTTCATGTCGACGCATCAACCCCGGAGGCTCTGTAATGAGCAATACCACACACTACGAAAACGCCAACTTCTTGCGGGAACTGGCCGAAAGTCTGCCCCGCATACTGCCGGAAGGTGGCCCGGACAAGGCAGCACTGTTGCAGCGCCTGGCTAACGAAGAACTGGCACAGGCCGAGTATGAAGATCAGGTTCGCGCCAAAGTGACTGCAGCCCGCGCTGATACACGCCCGGGCATGACCACGGAACAACTCCGCCAGCGGCTGCATGGTCGCTATCAGGAACTGCGTGATGCCGTATGACGTGGAATGGAAGCAGGGAGCCATCGAGGACGTAACGGCACTGTTTGACTACATCGCGGAAAATTCATCTCTGTGGGATGCGCGGAACGTCACCGATCGCGTTCTTGCGGCCGCAGACAAGCTGGCAGACTTTCCGCGTCTCTACGAAGTGGACTCACGCTATGGCGAGGACGTTCGCCGGATAAGCCTGATGGGACAGCATGTCCTCTATGATGTGAATGACCCGGCGCAGAAAATCCGGGTTCTGGCCGTAGTCGGCCAGCGCCAGAATCCCCACTCCGTCCGCTGATAACGGGTGACGGGGGCGCAATTCATTGCGTGGCCGTCGCCGGTTGGACAAGCGCAGCGCGTCAGCGCTTCCCCCATTGCCACCACCGGCGCGGTGTCTCTGCTGTCTCCGTTTTGTGTTCCAGTAGTCTCATGGCCTGCATTTCCTGCCGCAGCCCGGCCACCTCTTCCCGCAGCGCTTTTATCTCCGCAATCAGCGCCTCTGATACCGTTTTTTCAGTCTCATCCGGCAGTCTCAACCCGTCCCGATCATGAGTCTCAATCAGTCTTAACTCACCGTACACCCGGATAAGCTCGCTGGTATCTACGACACGACCACCATCAGCCTCCGTCCGGTATGATACGCGGCCTTTAGCCATATCCCGATACAGGGAACTTCGGGCTTTTCCCGTCAGTTCCGTGGCCTGTCTCACCGTCACCCACGCCATTGTCTCACCCCGCTATTTTTGAGACAGTATACCCGACAGGCGCACACCATGCCCGGAAGGAAAGAAACATGACGAAACAGGAAAAAACCGCCCTCAACATGGCAAAATTCATCAGGGATCAGTCGCTGCTGTTGCTGGAAAAGCTGAACGAACTGGATATGGATACCGCGGCCGACATGTGCGAACGGCTGCACGAGGACGCGGAAACGCTCTGGCTGGCAATGCGGGACCAGCTCGGGGAGGAATAACAGCACCGACGCGGCCGGTGCTGTCTGCCGTCATTTCATCAGACGACGCAGGCAAAGAAGGGTACCACCGATCAGGATCGCCGCCGTGCCTCCCTGCCCGAAATGCAGGAACAACCAGTCACGGATCGCCGGGTTCCTCGCCAGAAACTGCACGAACCCGTAGAGCAGCAGAAACACCGGCAGCACGCGCCAGAACAATTTCAGCAGATGCGCGGCCAGCACACACAGCCCTCCGGCCATCGCCCCGACCATAAGCAGGGCCTCCCGGCCCACAACCGCAATCCGGTTTGTCATAAAACACCTCATAAATGAATGATTAACCTCAGACCATGACCATGAATTTGAAGCAGGCAAACAGCCGTTCCCGGTCCAGCTCTGCCGTTTTTCGGGCCTCGCCGGTCTGTGGGTTCACGATTTCATCCACCGCCAAAATTGCCCGTTGCACCCGGACGAGCGTCGGCCTGTCCGGGCAGATGTACCAGATTTCATCGATGCCGTTCGCCCGGCGGTTGAACAGATAGGGGTCGTCTCA
>NZ_JBLKDA010000065.1:0-7007 GCF_047530215.1 Enterobacter sp. 01-M-03-SI-ECC | reverse complement strand
CGGGCATGAGCCTGCATCCCTGCAGGCCACGCCCTCTCGGCGCATCCCTGCGCCTCGCCCCGGCCTTCCGGAAACGCTTCGGCGATTTACAGCCGGACCAGGGCGTCGCTGTAAGCCATTAATTTTGCATAATAAACGTTCATCGCTTCAGGTAAAAAAATTACTGGGGATTCCTCAGCCCACAGGGAGAGGGAGAAAACCATACGTAGGCCCGGTAAGCGCAGCGCCACCGGGCTTTTTTTACATCAGGCCAGTGCCTTAGCAATCTTCTCGTACAGATCGCCAGACAGATTTTCCAGCCCTTTCAGCTGCTCAAGCGCGGCACGCATCTTCGCCTGACGCTTCGCATCGTAGCGTTTCAGACGGATCAGCGGCTCAATCAGACGCGACGCCACCTGCGGGTTACGGCTGTTCAGCTCGGTCAGCATTTCCACCATGAACTGATAACCGCTGCCGTCTTCGGCGTGGAACGCCGCCGGGTTGCTGCTGGCAAACGCGCCAATCAGAGAACGCACGCGGTTTGGGTTGCTCAGGGTAAAGGAGCGATGCTTCAGCAGGCTACGCACCTTGCTGAGCGCATCGGCCGCCGGGCTGGTTGCCTGCAGGATGAACCACTTGTCCATCACCAGGCCATCCTGATGCCACTTGTCGTCGTACTCCTGCATTAGCGCATCGCGGCACGGCAGTTCGGCGGCAACGCTTGCGCCCAGCGCCGCCAGCGCGTCGGTCATGTTATCCGCGTCGTGATACTGCTTGCTCACCAGGGTGTTCGCCAGCTCGGTTTCACCAAACGCCAGATAGCGCAGGCAGGTATTGCGCAGAGAACGTTTACCAATGTCCGCGTGCTCAACGCGGTAGGCGTCAAGCTTGTTGGCGTTGTAGATGGCGAGGAACTCGTCCGCCAGCTCGGCCGCCAGGGTACGGGTCAGCGCTTCACGTACCGCCACGATCGCAATCGGATCGATAATTTCGAACAACTCGGCGATTTCAGTGGCTGACGGCAGGGTCAGAATTTCAGCGGCCAGCGCCGGGTCAATCTTCTCATCCAGCAGGATCGCGCGGAACGCGTCAGCCACATGGACAGGCAGCGACAGCGGCTGGCCCTGCTGATGACGGTTTACGTTAATCTTGATGTAGGTCGCCAGCAGGCTCTGCGCCGCATCCCAGCGGGAGAAGTCGTTACGCGCGTGGCGCATCAGGAACGTCAGCTGCTGATCGCTCCACTTGTACTCCAGCTTCACCGGCGCGGAGAATTCACACAGCAGCGCAGGCACCGGCTGGAAGTAGACGTTATCAAAGATAAAGGTCTGCTCGGCCTGGGTCACGTTCAGCACGTGGTGTACCGGGTGGCCGCCCTTCTGCAGCGGGATGACGTTGCCTTCGTTATCGTACAGCTCAATGCTGAACGGAATATGCAGCGGGTATTTCTCTTCCTGCTCTGCCGTCGGCGGCGTGCGCTGGCTGATGGTCAGAGTGTACTGCTCGGTTTCCGGATTGTAGTCGTCTTTGACGGTAACAATTGGCGTACCGGCCTGGCTGTACCAGCGGCGGAAGTGGGAAAGATCGACGTTAGAAGCATCTTCCATTGCCTGCACAAAATCGTCGCAGGTGGCCGCGCTGCCGTCGTGGCGCTCGAAGTAGAGCTGCATCCCTTTCTGGAAGTTCTCTTCCCCCAGCAGGGTGTGGATCATGCGGATAATTTCTGCGCCTTTCTCGTACACCGTCAGGGTGTAGAAGTTGTTCATCTCAATGACTTTATCCGGACGGATCGGATGCGCCATCGGGCTGGCATCTTCCGCAAACTGCAGGCCGCGCATGGTGCGCACGTTATTGATGCGGTTCACCGCGCGTGAGCCCAGATCGGAGCTGAACTCCTGGTCACGGAAGACGGTCAGGCCCTCTTTCAGGCTCAGCTGGAACCAGTCGCGGCAGGTGACGCGGTTACCGGTCCAGTTGTGGAAATACTCGTGGCCGATGACGCGTTCGATATCGAGATAGTCTTTATCGGTGGCGGTATCGGTACGCGCCAGCACGTACTTGGAGTTAAAGACGTTCAGGCCCTTATTCTCCATGGCGCCCATGTTGAAGAAATCGACGGCAACGATCATATAGATGTCGAGATCGTATTCGAGGCCGAAACGCTCTTCGTCCCACCTCATGGAGTTGATCAGCAAAGTCATCGCCCACGGCGCACGGTCGAGGTTGCCGCGGTCAACAAACAGCTCCAGCGCCACCTCGCGGCCTGAGCGGGTTTTGAAGGTGTCGCGCAGCACGTCGAAGTCCCCCGCCACCAGCGCAAACAGGTAGCACGGTTTCGGGAAGGGATCCTGCCACTGCACCCAGTGACGGCCATTCTCAAGCTCGCCTTCGCCTACGCGGTTACCGTTGGAGAGCAGGAACGGATACAGGGTTTTATCGGCAATGATTTTAGTGGTGAAGCGCGCCAGCACGTCCGGGCGATCAAGATACCAGGTAATGTGGCGGAACCCTTCCGCTTCACATTGGGTACACAGCGCCACGCCGGACTGGTAAAGCCCTTCCAGCGCGGTGTTGGCGGCCGGGCTGATTTCATTCACGATGCGCAGCGTAAACTGTTCCGGCAGGTTGTCGATGACCAGCTGGTTGTTTTCTTCTTTATAGTCCGACCAGGCTTCATCATTAATATGCAGGGAGACCAGGGTCAGGTCTTCACCGTCCAGACGCAGCGGCACCGCCGTTGCGCTGTGGCGCGTCACCTGGCTCACCGCCGTGACAACGGTTTTAGTGGCATCCAGGTCAAAAGTCAGATCGATTTCGCTAATCAGGTAATCCGGCGCACGGTAGTCGTGGCGGTATTTGGCTTGTGGCTGTTGTGTCATAGAAAACCTTATGCATCGTTTGTCGAGTAACGTTTCAATATATTCCTGTTGCGCAAATCGCGCTATGCAGAATGTTCATCTTTTCAGGGGCAAAACCCTTTTTTGCTACATTTGTATAACACGGGGCACAAAATGCCCTCGACCCTAAAACGCGCTTATGTTGTGATCGGGGTTCAATAAATCACTAAACAAGGTATACTCCGGAGTTGTTTATTGTACTAAACGCTCCTGTGAGAGGATGCTACTGCGCACCTATGACTCAATTCGCTTCTCCAGTTCTGCATACGTTGCTGGATACCGACGCGTATAAACTGCATATGCAGCAAGCCGTTTTCCACCACTACTATGACGTGCATGTCGCGGCGGAATTCCGCTGTCGTGGCGACGACCTGCTCGGTATTTACGCAGACACCATTCGTGAACAGGTCGATGCGATGCAGCATCTGACGCTGCAGGACGCGGAATACCAGTGGCTTTCTGGCCTGCCTTTCTTCAAAACCGACTACCTTAACTGGCTGCGCGACTTCCGCTATAAGCCGGAGCAGGTCACGGTGGTTAACGATAACGGCAAGCTGGATATTCGCCTTGAAGGTCCGTGGCGGGAAGTGATCATGTGGGAAGTGCCGCTTCTGGCGGTAATCAGCGAGCTGGCTCACCGCTACCGTTCACCGGAAACGGGCGTCGCGCAGGCGGTTGCCGCGCTGGAAAATAAACTCGCCGACTTCTCCACGCTGACCGCAGGGCTGGACATGTCCCGCTTCCGACTGATGGACTTTGGCACCCGTCGCCGCTTCTCGCGCGACGTTCAGGAGGCCATCGTTAAACGTCTGCAGCAGGAGCCGTGGTTCGTCGGCACCAGTAACTACGATCTGGCCCGCCGCCTCAGCCTGACGCCAATGGGCACCCAGGCGCACGAGTGGTTCCAGGCACATCAGCAGATCAGCCCCGATCTGGCCAACAGCCAGCGCGCGGCGCTTGCCGCCTGGCTTGAGGAGTACCCGAATCAACTCGGGATCGCCCTCACCGATTGTATTACGATGGATGCCTTCCTGCGCGACTTTGGTCCAGAGTTCGCGGAACGTTACCAGGGGTTACGCCACGATTCCGGGGATCCGGTTGAGTGGGGCGAAAAGGCGATTGCCCATTACCAGAAGCTCGGCATTGACCCAATGAGCAAGGTGCTGGTCTTCTCGGATAATCTCGACCTGGCGAAAGCGGTCGAACTCTATCGCCATTTCAGTACCCGGGTGAACCTGAGCTTCGGGATTGGTACCCGTTTGACCTGCGATATTCCTCAGGTAAAACCTCTGAATATCGTGATAAAGCTGGTGGAATGTAACGGCAAGCCGGTAGCGAAACTCTCCGACAGCCCGGGCAAAACCATCTGCCATGACAAAGCGTTTGTTCGCGCGCTGCGCAAGGCGTTCGATCTTCCGCAGATTAAAAAAGCCAGTTAAGCGCTTACGGGAGCCTTGATGGCTCCCCTCTTCTTATTTATTTCTCAATTCTTCTCTTTTGACTGCGAAATTTACTTGTCTGATGGCGGATGGCAGGTAACATAGATATCCCCCATAAGGGTGGACAAGTGTTTATTTTTTCCGACTATTAACAGAGAGAATATTATGAGCGTTGTGCCTGTAGCCGACGTACTCCAGGGCCGTGTCGCCGTTGACCAACAAGTCACCGTGCGCGGATGGGTGCGTACCCGCCGAGATTCTAAAGCTGGCATCTCCTTCCTCGCCGTCTATGACGGTTCCTGCTTTGATCCTGTACAGGCCGTCATTAATAATTCTCTGCCCAATTACAATGATGACGTTCTGCACCTGACGACGGGCTGTTCCGTTATTGTCACCGGCGTGGTCGTGGCATCCCCGGGCCAGGGCCAGAGTTTCGAAATTCAGGCTACTGCCGTTGAAGTCACCGGCTGGGTTGAAGATCCGGACACCTATCCGATGGCGGCAAAACGTCACAGCATCGAATATCTGCGTGAAGTTGCCCACCTGCGTCCGCGTACCAATCTGATTGGTGCGGTGGCGCGCGTGCGTCACACGCTGGCGCAGGCGCTGCATCGTTTCTTCGATGAGCAGGGTTACTTCTGGGTGTCTACTCCGCTGATCACCGCGTCCGATACGGAAGGTGCGGGTGAGATGTTCCGCGTTTCCACGCTGGACATGGAAAACCTGCCGCGCACGCCGGAAGGTAAAGTGGACTATGACAAAGACTTCTTTGGTAAAGAGGCTTTCCTGACCGTATCCGGCCAGCTCAACGGCGAAACGTACGCCTGCGCGCTGTCTAAGATCTACACCTTTGGCCCAACCTTCCGCGCCGAAAACTCCAACACCAGCCGTCACCTGGCGGAATTCTGGATGCTGGAGCCGGAAGTGGCCTTCGCCGACCTGGACGATGTTGCGGGTCTGGCGGAAGCGATGCTGAAGTATGTCTTCAAAGCGGTGCTGGAAGAACGTCCTGACGACATGAAATTCTTCGCCGAGCGCGTAGACAGCGACGCGGTGGCGCGTCTGGAACGCTTCGTCTCTGCCGACTTTGCCCAGGTGGACTATACCGACGCGGTGGCGATCCTCGAGAAATGCGGTGAGAAATTCGAGAACCCGGTTTACTGGGGCGTTGACCTGGCGTCCGAGCACGAGCGCTATCTGGCCGAAAAACACTTCAAAGCGCCGGTTGTCGTTAAAAACTATCCGAAAGACATTAAGGCCTTCTATATGCGCCTTAACGAAGACGGTAAAACCGTGGCAGCGATGGACGTCCTGGCGCCAGGCATCGGTGAAATCATCGGTGGCTCTCAGCGTGAAGAGCGTCTGGACGTGCTGGACGCGCGTATGGAAGAGATGGGGCTCAACCCGGCTGACTACAGCTGGTACCGCGATCTGCGTCGTTACGGTACCGTACCGCACGCCGGTTTTGGTCTGGGCTTCGAGCGTCTGATCGCTTACGTGACCGGTGTTCAGAACGTCCGCGACGTGATTCCGTTCCCACGTACGCCACGTAACGCCAGCTTCTAATCGGTAAAACGCTAAAATGGCCAGCAAATGCTGGCCATTACTTTATGCTGTATTGTCAGTTTTCGTCAGTGCAAAGTCAGCGTCTTTAAACCTTCACCCCGTCACAACCTCTACCTGTTACGTTTTGTTTCCGTGAAATATCCAGAGACAAAAAATAAACCCCATTCTTATTGCGATTATTACACGCTCAAGCAATAGCACAAATTTCAACCACTTTTACAGCCATCCAGAAGTCTTTTTGAGGCCATAAGAAAAACAGAGTCGTTTACCGTCTGTTTATACGAATCGCCATTATCTCAATTAATCATAAGCAATTCATATATATAGGATAGGTTTTGTCGTTTAATTCACCAGGTCGCTCTGAAGTTTGAGGTGGTTCACAAAGTTCCCAAAGTTACACATTTAGTTACACATATTTTCTTTCAGTTACTTAATCTTGAGAATTGTAGCACTTTCAGGCTAGCGAAACGCTTCGGCGAATGGAAAGATGCCTGTCAGATACATAAAGACACCTAACTCTCATCAATAGTTCCGGAAATATTTATTGACAGAATTTATTGACGGCAGTGGCGAGTGTCATAAAAAAACCAATGAGGGTAATAAATAATGATGAAGCGCAATATTCTGGCAGTGGTAATCCCTGCCCTGCTGGTAGCCGGTGCAGCTAACGCTGCAGAAATCTATAACAAGAACGGCAACAAACTGGATCTGTACGGGAAAGTGGTCGGCGAGCATGACTTCGTGACTTCAGGTGACAACACTGACAGCAACGACGCAACCTATGCGCAGATCGGTTTTAAAGGCGAAACCCAAATTAATGACCAACTGACCGGTTACGGCCAGTGGGAATACCGTGCCCTGGCAAGCCAGGCAGAAAGCAACCAGACTCAGCGTACCCGTCTGGCGTTCGCTGGTCTGAAAGCCGGTGACGCAGGTTCAATCGATTACGGCCGTAACTACGGTATCGTATACGATGTGGAATCCTACACCGATATGGCCCCATCCTGTACTGACCCCAAAAAGTTGGACAGTTAAACACGAGGCACATAGGTCTGGGTTCGATATTCAATTGGACTCAGACCTTTTAATTTCAGGCTAATTCTTCTGCTGTTGTAGTAGTCAATAT
>NZ_JBLKDA010000064.1:5174-7303 GCF_047530215.1 Enterobacter sp. 01-M-03-SI-ECC | reverse complement strand
GGGTGCTCGTTTACTCTTGTTTTTATGTATTTAGAGTTAAACTCTACTTTTCTATTTTTAGAATTCAAGCTATTCATCGTAATTGAGAGATATCCTTTTAATGTTCAGCAAGCCTGTTAAAAGCACTTTATCTGAACCGCGTTTTGCCTAAATCCTGCTCAATATATACTCTCCCTGAGTTCTGAAATCCTCAAATTCCCCAATCTTAAAGCATTGATACATAGATGATGTCAGATAATGCGCAATCATCTCACCGCCAATATGGATCCGTTCCGGGTGTGGGTATGTCGCCTGTATAGCCCTTTGTTCATTCATCATTACAGGAATTGTCTGCAACAAATCCCCATCCAAGATTTGGCACTCAGGTTTTACTCCTGTTCCGTATTGTAATTGCTCTGATTCGAAATCATGGACTGAGCGATAGGCGAACGAAACGATATTTCCTGTTTCCTCGCAAATTGCGAACTGATAAACACTGGTTGTCACCGTTGAAGAAGAGGGAATTGCATGGTCATGCTTGTATTGTTTCCACAGCCTCCTTAGACAGGCCGATGTATGATAATTGAGATTTTGTATACCTGATACGACCATTCTGGTTGATGCTTCAAGCAACCAGGTGTTAGAAAATCCACCTGCCCCCGTTCCTGCTATGATGGTTCTTAGCTGGGGGATGTAACCTGCTTTGGAAACAAAAGATAACGGCTCCCCATTATCGGTGACGGCAAGGGTATCTGTTACAATCAGTGCTTGTGCTTCGTCTGTATAAAATATCAGTGATGACATATTTTCCTCATCCAGAAAAGACATTACATGAATCACAGAACAGGTCACTACAACCACGTGAAAGGGAGTCAGACCATTTTCCAGAGGTAAATATATTCTTGTGTTTGGACGCGTTGCGGTTCTCTGTAAAAAATATATAGCACAAACAAAAGTCCCCGCAGGGATAAATATAGTTATATGCGCTTTTTCTGCTGGCTTTTACAATTGAAAGTGACAGGTAAACGAAATGTGTTACAGGTTTCTTTTGCTTTTCGTTGGGTTCTGTATATGCGAATTTACCCTGTGTGTTATTTTTGCAATGGACTCAGGCTGTATTCAATCAATTAAGGTTTACTTCTGGCATTAAGATGTATCCGTTGCCTGTTTTTTAAGGGCACGGTTTGTGCCGGGAAATGAAAATCACATCTTAAGTTCTTCACTCAAAGGATTTGTGATGTTTATCACGTATGGTCCGGGTAACGTGTTGAGGTCAATGTATTGCATCGTGATGGTGTCGTTACATCTTTTACTTTCCTCCTGATTTGCATATTCACTCCCGGCAACCTGGTTGTTTGTTTTTTCTTCTTCCGGATTTATAGTGTAGGCATGAGGTGGCGTTTCAGGGCGACAGACTGTGAGGATAATCACTAACATTCATGCGCGTTATGGGCGTGTCAGCAAACTGGATGCAACAGAGCCGAAACTGAAATTTGAACCCGGATTTCTGTATGCTGAAATACCTTATATTAGCGGCATCCAGAATCGAAAACTGAGCCGATATGTACACTTTTATCTTATGGATAAAGCTATCCTGCAGGCCAGGGATTTAAAGCCTTTAGCCCGGGCATTTTTACGCTGGATAAGGTGGCTGGAGGATAACGGACTTGACCCTTTCACCCCGGGAACGTTGAAATACCAAAGCCCTACATATGGCTTCAGGGAGTATCTTCTGGGGGCCGTAAGGCAGGGGCGCATCGCCTCATCCACCGCGGCGGTGTACATCAGCGTTATCCGACGGTTTTACGTATTTCTGGGCAAGTGTGGTGAGCTGGCTGCCAGCTCATTTTTTACGTTGGTCGAAAAAGTCGTTGACGGGCGACGCAAGGTGATAAGTTCGGATCTTGCCATCAGGATAACCAGCACAACAAAAAGGACAATCAACCCACTGAATGATGCAGAGGTTCATATCCTGGATGAGGCACTGAAATCTGAGTCCGGGTTGTTCAGTTTAATGATTGTGCTGATGAAAAATTGTGGGCTACGGCTGGATGAAATGCTGACCCTGCCGTCGTCACTCTTTACTGAAGAGTACCTTGCCAGTGTCCCTGTATCTGAGTTGACCATCAGGGGGCTTCATATTGGTCCGA
>NZ_JBLKDA010000064.1:0-5074 GCF_047530215.1 Enterobacter sp. 01-M-03-SI-ECC | reverse complement strand
AAAAATTGTGGGCTACGGCTGGATGAAATGCTGACCCTGCCGTCGTCACTCTTTACTGAAGAGTACCTTGCCAGTGTCCCTGTATCTGAGTTGACCATCAGGGGGCTTCATATTGGTCCGAAATGCGGAGTTCATACGAAGTTTGGGATGACGCGAGAACTCTTCATCACCAGACGATTGTACGAGCAGGTTCTGGATTATCTGGCGGATGAGGAGTATGAAAAGAAGATCCAAAAATGGCGTGCACGACAGGGTGGGGAAGGGCGGCACGAGCCTTTATTTTTAATGGCAAACGGGAAACGGATGTCTGAAAAAGCCTTTTACTCCCGCTGGTACAGTTTTCGCCATCGCCTGGCCCGGTCTGCTCCGGGAAATGTGTTCAGACATAAACCCCATGATTTGCGGGCAACGTTTGCGACCCATTTTTTACGCTCGGCACTGAGTTGCTATCCCGATCAGGCCGCAAATGCGCTGGGTACAGTAAAATACTGGATGGGCCATAAAAGCGAAAATACGACGATGAAATACATCGTCTTTCTTCAGCAAAACCAGATTTCTGATGCAGTCGCCGGGGTCATGGACGCATTGATTGACGGTGCTGCAGGTCGCGATGGAGCCATATATGAGCCGGAGTGAAACGCAGATAACGTGGATGGCCGAAAATGTGCTGTCATGGGAGACGGTCAGCGGACACATCACTCAGCGGGATCTGAACCGATATTATTTACTTGACGTTTATCTTCAGGCTCATTTTTCAGATTATGTGTTGCTCCCCGGATGGTTTAGTGAACATTCGCATCTTGCCCGCCCTGAAAAACGCGATTTTATTGCCTCTCTGAAACGATTTCTTCTGTCTTACCGTCCCGCCGGAAGGTTAACCATTTTCCGTTATCTCAATATGTTTTTTATATGGCAGTCAGTCAATCAGTATGACTATGGCACGGCTGAAGGCGTTGAAATGTATATTAAACATCTCATGAACGATATTCGTCGGCGAAAAATTTCAGTCAGGATGGCAAGACACTACTTGTCCGTGGTCAACCGGTTTTTGCTTACGGGCGGGCAGATTCAGAGGCGGTATGAATATGAATTCTTACCGAAAGGAACGTATCAGCAGCAGGGAAGGGATAGCTATACCAGGAATGAACTTTCCGAGATCCTGAGGCAGTTGTCATCCATGAATGAGTTCCTTGCGGGATGTATCCGGGAGCATATCGCTAAATCGGAAAAAGGGGTGCGGCATTTCTCACCGTCTTTGCTGGCACCTGTTTATGAAGCGTATTTCCGGTATCCGGGAGAGAACGGGGTCAGCAGGGCAGAGATCATCATCAGGGACGTTCTGGAAAATTACTTTCTTACTTCTTTTTTTCTGTTCTGTTACCACACATGGGGAAACACCTCTCAGGTTCTGGGTCTGACGCGGGATGATATACATCTGGATGAAAAGGGTATCAGCACTGATTATGTTTATAAGGGGAGAGCGAATAAGTATATACGTCTGACGATAGGTAAATCGGAGTATGTGACCAAACGTGCGGGCTATTACTGGTTTCTGTCTTTTATCAGGCTCAGGGACGACATCGTTAACTATCTGGTTTCCGCAGATAACTTCCCTCCGGTACAGGCGCTGTTTCTGAGTGAGCCGCAGGTGAAATTCCGTAAGCTTTATTCTCTTAATCCCAGTCATCTGACTAAATTTTCTAACTCTGAGGGGGCGTGGGCCACGATGCGGCAGCTTAATCCCTCGCTTCCATCAATTACCGTTTCTGGCTTGCGCAAAACGTCTGAGCAGTATACGGACAGAACATTAAAGAATGGTCTGATTACGGCGGAAAAAGCACAGCATAACTGGGGCACTTACAGGCGGAATTATGCTGCAGGTAACCCACAGGGGGCGAAGGAAAACTTCAGTGCTGCACTTGATACGCTTATGAATCAGGGGATTGCGACACGTGCGTTATCCGAGCGGGTAAAAGTTGCTGATGAGCTGGGGATCGATCTGCGTGGAAGCGATGAGGGTGTGGATCTTTTATTGAATGGCCTGGGATGTCGATCGCAGGAGCCGCCTACAGATATTGAATTGCGCTTTATAAAAAAGCAAAAACGATTTGGCCGGACACCAAAGGCTTGTGCGGATTTTTCTCATTGTGTCGAATGTTCAAAAAGTTGCGTTGTGGAAACGCTGGAGTCTGTATGGCTCCTGCTGTCATTCAGGCATGCTATCGAGTATGGAAAACCGTTGTACATCGGTTCGGTCAATGCTGTGGAGCGTTATGAAACGTTACTCCTGAAGATTGATTTACGGCTTGGGCTGGTAGATGAGGCGACCCTGAAAAAAGCGCGCGTTAAACTTCAGCGAGAAGGTGTGGCTCCGGTATGGCAGATTTGAAGAAAAAAGAGGTAAGCCGTAGTCGAATGGCGGAGTTTCCTGCCGGAACGCCGCTTCGTTCAGGGGATGAGTTTCCGACTGAGGATATCATCTGTGAGGCACTAGAAAACAAAAGCTTTGAACGTCTGAATAACTGCCTGGTTATCGCCAGCTCAGATGAACATGATATGCGTTTTATCAATGAGGAGACGCTGAATATTTATTTCAGGGATGATGTCTGGACCAATCGCTATGTCAGAACCCATATTGGTGAAACGTTAAGAACCGTTAATTTTTCAGGCATACGGGATCCTGAACTGCGTCTTGAAGCCAAAATCATCTCAGCCAGCCTGCTCTGGATTGTCGGCAGGACCGCGAAGACGCAGTCACTGATCCGGAAATGTGCAAACATTGTGGCGGGAGCCCGTATTATTGAGTCTATGGGGTATCGCAGTCTGTTTCAGCTTCGTTTTCCGCTTGTCCGGAATGCTTTCATTGTAAAGATGAAGGAGGAGGATGAGCACGGCAGGAAGCGTTCTGAAAGAACATTACGTAATTACTTTATGGACCTGGCGGATATCTCGCTGACAGGTCATACCCGTCTTCGAAAATACGGTTACTTTCCTGATATTAGCTTCGACAGTTACAACAGTGTGGATGATTCAAACCAGACATATTGTATGCCTTTCAGTCTTATGATGTCTGTCTGGGAAGGGCTGATTACTGAACTGGATGCTGAAATCAGTGATTTCGATTTTGACGGGTTTTCCCGGCTGTGCGCTATCATAAACGGTTTTTATGATTCGCCTTACTATACGTCGATGCTGGAAGCCCGTAAAAGAGGGACAGCAAAAAGCATACCGGATTACCGGGCCGCGTATTACTACAATATTGTTGCCGGGGAAATTCGGGCGCTTTTCGCGACACTTGGCCCCGGGATGCAGGGCTGGTTCTCGGTACATAAAAATAAGCGCTGGAGATCTGATTTTATTGGCGTTGATCACATAAAGCTGAACACCTGGCATTTTGAGCTGACGTTAAAAGTCATGAATGTGATACAGGCCATGTCGGGGATGAGACACAGCGAAGTGCTTGGCGTGATGCACGGTTCACTGATTTATGATGGTGATATCCTGGGACTTCGTTCGGTGTTGCATAAGTTCGCCCCGGAAGGTGGAAGTCACGAAGACTGGGTTGTTTGTCGCTATGTGGAAAAGCCTTTTCAGCATTTACGCAGAATTAATCAAATCATGACAGGCCTGGACGGGAAGACGCTGGACAATGTTCCATTGTCTTTAAATATCAGGTCGTGGTTCTCGGAGCAAAAACTCTCTTTTATGGGGACGCAGCGCCAGACTGAGTGGGCAAAGAAATTTGTGAAAAGACACCATCTGTTCATCCGACGTGACCATATTGATGAGTTCAGGCTTTTAAATCCAAACATACGTGATGATGAACGCGTTGCGATGGAGATTCGGGAGGGGGCTTTCTGGCCATTGCGAACCCATCAGTTTCGCCGTTCACTTGCTGTACACCTCAGGCGTCTTGATCTGATTTCTACTAATGATCTTATCCGGCAGTTTAAGCACTTAATCAGAGGCATGACGGAGTGGTATATGTCCGGTGCACTCAACGCTTCGCATTTTAGCCGGGCGATCCCTCAGGCATTCGCTGCCGAGATTGAAAGGGTTGATACCGAACTCTCAGCTTCCAGGGCTGTTTCTTATCAGCATGAAGGCCTGCTTTATGGCGAAGGCGGGAAGTTACTGATGTCCCAGAGAGGTGGGCACTTACATCAGATGACGTTTCCTACACTGAAAAAAGCGATGAGCATGGCTAAACGAGGCGGGCAAAAACTGGTATCTCTTGGAAACGGTTTTTATTGCATGAATGGCCATGACTGCGAGTTTAAGGCGGTTGTTCAGTCAGCGTCCTGCAATCCGGGATGTGAGAACATGCTGGCCGGAGCTGATTCTGTTCCCGTGTGGAAACGCAGGATGGCTCATTATGACAACCTTCTGGAGATTGCCGTGCGAAATAATGCTCCTCAGGCTGACAGGGATTTTCTGATGCTTGAGAGAGATTTTTATGCAGATGCTGTCCGCTTTTTTGAAAAGGATGAATAGAGCATGACGAACGAACAGTCGGGGGTTAAAAAAACACAGGCAAGAGCAGAGCAGGCCCTGAGGGAACTGATGTTATCAGGGGAGCGTATCAGCCAGTATGCTGTGGAAAAACGAGCGGGGCTGGCAAACGGCACCCTGAATTATAACTGTCCTGAGTACAGGCAGGTCAGGGAGGCTATCCGCAGTCTGAAAAAAACGTGCCAGGGCACCGCGCCGGTTGATGAGCAGGGCATTGAGCAGCAGATCAAGCTGAAAGAAAAGTATCGCCGTCAGAGAAATGAGCTGAGGGAAGAAATCAAAAAGATGATGGCTGAAAATGTAGAGCTGTTACATAACCTTATACTTTTACAGCAGTATGTCAGGGAGCTTGAACGCAACACCGGGAGGGAGAAAGGGGACGTCATTCCGTTCTCGGGTGGTGTCAGGGACTGAGGCTATACTGAACGGAAGGACGCGAGGTGAATCGCCACGCGTTTAACAGACACCTCAGAGTCATTTAAGATGACTTAAAGAGAGGTGCCCATGAGCGGTAAGCGTTATCCTGAAGAGTTTAAAACTGAAGCAGTCAAACAGGTTGTTG
>NZ_JBLKDA010000063.1:0-7329 GCF_047530215.1 Enterobacter sp. 01-M-03-SI-ECC | reverse complement strand
TGGAAAGAGTTCTTACCCAGATCGATACCAATAAGCGCAATGTTTTCCATGATGGTTCTCCGAATGAAAGCCTGTCCTCAGCATAGTACTGGGAAGGAGGGAGTGACCATCTCATTAAATAAAGCACGCTAAGCTGTGGAAGCCCCTGCCAAGCTCGTTCCACCTTGCAACGACGCAATCAGCGGACACGAAACATTCCCCTGCCGCGAATGGCAGGCGCACACCAGGTCAGACAGCACAGCCTCCATGCGCGCCAAATCGGCCATCTTCTCGCGCACGTCTTGGAGCTTGTGCTCGGCCAGGCTGCTGGCCTCCTCGCAGTGGGTGCCATCGTCGAGCCGCAGCAACTCGGCGATTTCATCCAGGCTGAAGCCCAACCGCTGGGCCGATTTCACGAATCGCACCCGTGTCACGTCCGCCGCGCCATAGCGGCGAATGCTGCCATAGGGCTTGTCCGGCTCGGGCAACAAGCCCTTGCGCTGATAGAACCGGATGGTCTCCACGTTGACGCCGGCTGCCTTGGCAAAAACGCCAATGGTCAGGTTCTCCAAATTATTTTCCATACCGCTTGACTCCGTACATGAGTACGGAAGTAAGGTTACGCTATCCAATTCAAATTCGAAAGGACAAGCCGAGGAAGGTAGCGGACGACTCATTGGGGTACAGGCAGTGGCCCCGGAAGCGGGCGAGCTGATCCAGACGGCGGTGCTCGCGATCCGTAACCGCATGACCGTACAGGAACTGGCTGACCAGTTGTTCCCCTACCTGACGATGGTCGAGGGGCTGAAGCTCGCGGCGCAGACCTTCACCAAGGATGTCAAACAATTGTCCTGCTGCGCAGGATGAAAGGAGATGGAACCATGAAGCTCGCCCCATATATTTTAGAACGTCTCACTTCGGTCAATCGTACCAATGGTACTGCGGATCTCTTGGTCCCGCTACTGCGGGAACTCGCCAAGGGGCGTCCGGTTTCACGAACGACACTTGCCGGGATTCTCGACTGGCCCGCTGAGCGAGTGGCCGCCGTACTCGAACAGGCCACCAGTACCGAATATGACAAAGATGGGAACATCATCGGCTACGGCCTCACCTTGCGCGAGACTTCGTATGTCTTTGAAATTGACGACCGCCGTCTGTATGCCTGGTGCGCGCTGGACACCTTGATATTTCCGGCGCTGATCGGCCGTACAGCTCGCGTCTCATCGCATTGCGCTGCAACCGGAGCACCCGTTTCACTCACGGTTTCACCCAGCGAGATACAGGCTGTCGAACCTGCCGGCATGGCGGTGTCCTTGGTATTGCCGCAGGAAGCAGCCGACGTTCGTCAGTCCTTCTGTTGCCATGTACATTTCTTTGCATCTGTCCCGACGGCGGAAGACTGGGCCTCCAAGCATCAAGGATTGGAAGGATTGGCGATCGTCAGTGTCCACGAGGCTTTCGGCTTGGGCCAGGAGTTTAATCGACATCTGTTGCAGACCATGTCATCTAGGACACCGTGATCGGATATCGACCCAATGTTCTACGGCACCGGCATCGGATTCGCAGCGCGCGGATTGAACTCGGCGAAACGGTATATGCATTGCCGTGAACCGACCAAAAGGAGGTGTTCGATGAACGCCTACACGGTGTCCCGGCTGGCCCTTGATGCCGGGGTGAGCGTGCATATCGTGCGCGACTACCTGCTGCGCGGATTGCTGCGGCCAGTCGCCTGCACCACGGGTGGCTACGGCCTGTTCGATGACGCCGCCTTGCAGCGACTGTGCTTCGTGTGGGCCGCCTTCGAGGCGGGCATCGGCCTCGGCGCATTGGCGCGGCTGTGCCGGGCGCTGGATGCGGCGAACTGCGATGAAACTGCCGCGCAGCTTGCTGTGCTGCGTCAGTTCGTCGAACGCCGGCGCGAAGCGTTGGCCAATCTGGAAGTGCAGTTGGCCGCCATGCCGACCGCGCCGGCACAGCATGCGGAGAGTTTGCCATGAACAGCCCCGAGCGCATGCCGGCCGAGACGCACAAACCGTTCACCGGCTACCTGTGGGGCACGCTGGCCGTGCTGACTTGCCCCTGCCACCTGTCCATCCTCGCTGCCGTGCTGGCCGGCACAACCGCCGGTGCATTCCTTGTCGAGTATTGGGTCATCACGGCGCTCGGTTTGACCGGCCTGTTTCTTCTGTCACTGGCGCGGGCGTTGCGGGCATTCAGGGAAAGATCATGAGCGCTTCCCGGCCGGATGGATGGACTACGGCGGAGGGCCCAAGCGTTCGAGCGCGGGCAAGGCTTTCTGTTCGCAAAGCCGATGCCGGCGGCGGCATTCGCCGTCTTCGTCAGTCAATGGAGGGGTGCCACCATGAATGCAAATGATCCGACCGCCACCAGTTGCTGCGTGTGCTGCAAGGAAATTCCGCTCGATGCCGCCTTCACACCGGAAGGCGCGGAGTACGTCGAGCACTTCTGCGGGCTGGAGTGTTATCAACGTTTCCAGGCGCGGGCCAGCACTGCGACCGAAACGAGCGGCGAACCGAACGCTTGCGGTTCGCCGCCGTCAAATTGAGACAAACCACGCTTTCGCTACGTCGCCTCATGTCGGCATCAAATTCGGCTGAGTAGCTTCTCGCCATCTGGACGTAGCTCGCCCTTGGGTGAAATATGCCGATACAGGGTCTGCCGCGTGATGCCAAGTTCCTGGCACAGGTCGCCGACCTTGGTCTCTGACTGCCCCATTGCCGCCATCGCCAGCCGCAGCTTGGCGGCGGTCATCTTGAACGGCCGGCCGCCTTTCCGGCCGCGTGCCCGTGCTGAGGCCAGGCCCGCCACGGTGCGCTCGGCGATCAACTCGCGCTCGAACTCGGCCAGCGCGGCGAAGATACCGAAGACCAGCTTGCCGGCGGCGGTCGTGGTGTCAATGGCCGCGCCGTGCCCGGTCAGCACCTTGAGGCCGATGCCGCGTCCGGTCAGGTCATGGACGGTATTGATCAGATGGCGCAGGTCGCGCCCGAGCCGATCCAGTTTCCAAACGACCAACGTGTCGCCTGGCCGTAGTGCCTTCAGACAGCTCGCCAGACCGGGACGATCCTCGCGTTTTCCGGACGCTTGGTCTTCATAGAGATGCGCCGGATCAACACCGGCCGCGACCAGCGCATCGCGCTGCAAGTCCGTCGCCTGGGAGCCATCCGCCTTCGATACTCGCATGTAGCCAATCAGCATCTTGTACCTGTCACATATACGTTCGATTATGTGACAGTTTGCATCGGGAAGCTCTGCACGTCAAAATTTGTCACTTAACCCGTCATTCTGTCTAAGGCATGCAAAGGGTAGGCTAGGCTCATAATGTGACAGAAATTCCGGGGGGATGCCTTCCTTCGCGAAGGTGGCGCGCAACTGTTCCAAGGAAGCGGGGTCGCGCCGACCATAGGAAGCCAACGCGAACAGCGAGCGTGCCGTCTCGGGGTTGTGTCGTGCTTCAATGATGGCCTCATCAATGGCCTGGATTGCACGCTGCCAGTGATCGACGGGTTCGGGCTTCGGCGCTTTCGCCGGCAGGCCACTGGTGAACCCGGTTTGGGGCTCGGACCAGAATAGCTTTGCGTGCTCGCCTGGCGGGCTTATATCCCTCACCTCAATCAAGCTGATTGCCGTTGCCGCCGCCTCCAGCATCTGCAACCGTACTGCCGGGTTCAGGGTTTCATACGGTCGCCACAGACTTTGCCCAGCACGCAGCGGATGCCCGCAGCATTCCCAGATTTGGCGGAGATACCCCGCGTAGGTGCCGCACGTCGAAAGCGGGGTGTTCAGCTCATCGAGCAGCGTGCGTAGCAGCCTAAACCACAATCCGGCGTGGATGCGTCGGCGCGGCAACTCCACGTGGCCGGTCGTCAGTGCCTGCCAGGTACGCTGGTCCATCGCCGCAATCGCGTCGCTGGCAGTGCGCGGTTCGGCGTCGGCGTTCTCCCAGCCGAGAAACCGCCCTGGCACGCCCCAATAGGATTCCAGCCAGCAGCCATGCAGTGGGCAGCTCAGCATCAGGGGCAGCTTCCACGCGAGCAGTACGGCTTGGTTCTCCGGATCGTTCAGACAGAGCGGGCAGGCGCGATGTATCGGCTGGCTGGGCAGCCAGGCACGCCAGCTCGTGATGGATCGCGTCCTACGGCGGAGTTTCGGCAGCAGCACCGAGAGCTGGAACGCATAGGTTTCCAATGCATCTGGAATCTGATCATCAAGGCTGTCCAGTAGCCAAGGCACCCAGCCGGCGAAACTCATGCAACGCAGCCGGTCCGGCTCGATGCCGCTCCGCTGGGAGAGCATCGCCAGCAGCGCCAGTGGTGGCGCGGTGTCCAGGTCATCAACCTGGCCGTGACCAAGATCGTGCTCCAGCAGCTCGGACACCTCCATGTGATAGCAAAGGGCCACGCGGTTGAGCCACGAAGACAAGGCTTCGCCTTCCCTGGGAGCCGGATGCAGTGGCCAGTGTGGCGCTGGCTTCACATCAGTTCCCGCTCGAATTGCCGCCGCCGCTCGCTGGGACCGGTGTAATCGGCCATGCTGAGCGTGCGATGGTTGATCGCTTCCTCACCGCTCTCCACGGCAGCGACGGCCGCCGCCATCAACAGGTGCGCCAGCTCGCCGATGGTGCCCTCGCTGCGCGTGAGCAGGTAGCGGGCCATATCCAGCGTGGCAATCGACGAGGGTCGCCGCAGCGGGAGCGAAGCCGCGAAGCTGGCCAGCAGTGAGCAGCAATCGTCGTTGGCCTCCCACACCGGCAGCATCATCGGCTCGAAGCGGTTTTCCAACTGGTCGTCCGAGCGGATCGCCAAGTAGGCATCGCGTGTGCCGACCCCGACCAGCGGGATGCGCAGCTCGTTGCCGAGGAAACGCAGCAGGTTGAGGAATTCCCGGCGGTTGACGCTGTTGCCGGCCAGGACGTTGTGCAATTCGTCGATCACCAGCATGCGCACGCCGACCTTGCGTAGCAGTGCCAGCGCCAATTGCTCCATTTCCGGCAGCCGTGGGCGCGGGCGCAATGGCGCGCCCATCGCGGCAAGTAGCGCGACGTAGAAGCGGATTACCGACGGTTCGGATGGCATCTGCACGACCAGTACCGGAATGTGCTCCTGGTCGGCGTCGGAGCTGGCCGGGTGGGTGCGGCGGAATTTCTCGACGATCATCGACTTGCCGTTGTTGGTTGGACCGACCAACAGCAGGTTGGGCATGCGTTGTTTGTTCGGCCACGCATACAGGGCTTCCAGCCGATTCAGCGCCTCGACTGCTCGCGGATAGCCGATCCAGCGGTCAGCGCGAAGGCGATGGATGCGTTCGTCCGCCGGAAGACGGGCCAAGCCCTGGGCCACCGGCATCAGGTGGGACAAGTCGATGATGGGATATTCTTCCACGGCTACCACTCCTCAATCTGGTCGAACGGTTTGGCAGGTGGCTGGTTGTCTGCCTGCGGGTCAGCCATGTCCGCGTCCGGTGGTGGCGTGGTTTTGAAAAGAACTGCCGTTGCCTTGAGATGCTGGCGTCGATCCGCGTCGCGCCGCGCCTTGCGCGTAGCTTTCTGCGCGGTGGACACGATTTCGCGCATCTGGCCGATCATGCGAAACAGCGCCGACTCATCCACCTGTTCGCGCCCTTGCTGCCGCAATTTCGCCAGCGCCTGTCGTTGTTCCCAGAGGGTGACAGCCGGGTGCGACAAGGTGCGGTATGGAATTTCCAGATAGTGCTGCCCCTCCGGCTCCAGCACCCAAATGCGGCTGATGTCGCGCGGGTCGCGCCGGATCAGGAACGCAGGCAAGCGGTCGCGCCGAGCTATCCACGGCTTGAGCGCATCGGCGTAGTAATGGATGTGGTCGATGACGAAGCCGGTGCGGGTCAGCGTGCGGCGGATGATGGGCAGAAAATCGACCAGAAAAGCCGTGGTGCGAGTGATGACGGTTGGCACGCCGGTCCGCGCGATAGCTTCGGCCCAGCGCGCTGCCGGCGGCTGGAGCAGGCCGTTGTGCACGGAGCCGTGGTAGGTGCCGACCGCCAATGTGAGCCAGCGCTCCAGCTCACGCAGCGTCAGGGCGGCCTTGTTTTCGGAATCGTAGTCGCCGCGCTGGTCAGGGTTGGAGAAGGTCGTCCCTGGCAATTCGTCGTGGATCATCTGCATCGCCGTGCCGATGATCCGTTCCACGATGCCGCCGTAGTGCGGCTGCCCGAGCGGGCGATAGTCAAGCCGGATGCCATGCTGCTCGCAGCCTCGGCGTAGCGCTTCGCTCTTGAACTCGGCCGCGTTGTCCAGGTAGAGCAGCCTGGGCTTGCCGCTCATCGGCCACTCCATTTCTATGTTCAGACCCTCCAGCCAGGGACGCTTGTCGCAGGCGACATGCACAAGGCACAGGCCGACCGAAACAGATGACGGCGCTTCCAGCGTGACGACCATGCCGAGCACGCAGCGGGTAAACACGTCGATGGCGATGGTCAGATACGGACGGCCAATCGGTTGCCGGTCGCGCTCGTCCACCACGATCAGGTCGATGACCGTGTGATCAATCTGCACTTGTTCCAGTGGCGCGGTCACGGCGGGAGGCTCACCACCGACACCTTGCAGGCTGCGGGACGCATCCTGACCTTCCCGGCGGCGAGTGGCCTTGAGCGGATCGAGGCCGGCGATCCGCAGAGCCACGGTGTTGCGCGCCGGCGCCCGCAGCTTTTGCGCTTTGCAAGCCTGCGCGACCTCGCGGTGGAACGCTGCCAGGCTACGCTTCTGCTTGGTCAGGAAGCGCTTTTGCAGCAACTCGCGGATGATGCGCTCAACTGATTCCGGCAAGCGTCCCTTGCCTTTTCCGCCGCCGGATCGGCTGCGAGCCAGGTCCGTCACAAGCCCAGCACCTTGCCGGGCACGGCGGATTAGGACATACACCTGCCGCCTGGACAGGCCAAGCGCGTGAGCAGCGGCATCGGCGGCTTCATGCCCGACCACATCAAGCGCTGCCAGCGGCCCGATGATTTCCGCCCGTTGCCGGGCCTGCGCCCAAGCCGCATCGGGCAGGGTGGCCACGCCTTGCTCGGCAATCAATGATGTGTCTGACGCCATGCTCACACCTCGCTTTGGTGCACACGAGTATTGAGCATAGTCGAGATTGGTGCAGATGACTTCTGATATTGCGTTGTCAGGAGTCGCCTGCACATCTGGCGTTACGCCCCGTCAATTGGTGCAGTCGTCTTCTGAAAATGACAACTATCATGGAAAACATTGCGCTCATTGGTATCGATCTGGGTAAAAACTCTTTCCATATTCATTGCCAGGATCGTCGCGGGAAGGCTGTTTACCGTAAAAAATTTACCCGGCCAAAGTTG
>NZ_JBLKDA010000062.1:0-7743 GCF_047530215.1 Enterobacter sp. 01-M-03-SI-ECC | reverse complement strand
ATATGGAAAGAGTTTTTACCCAGATCGATACCAATGAGCGCAATGTTTTCCATGATAGTTCTCCGAATGAAAGCCTGTCCTCAGCATAGTACCGGGAAGGAGGGAGTGACCATCTCATTAAATATCCTACGTTAAGCCTGTTTTTTGAGCTGGCATGGCGGGCAGCTATGAGCGAAGTATAGTCATTCGCCCTATCTCTTTTGTCGCACTTTCAACAAGGGGGTCGCTTGGAAAGCGGAACGAGGTCAGTCTCCGCCCGGACTGCTCAGCTCTTTAAACAGCAAAAGAGAGGCATCTTATGAGAAGGGATTGTTCAGTATGTCAGGGCAGACTGCTTTTTCATCCGCAGGTACTGAGGGTAAATGCTCAATTCCGGTACGATTCTTACTCTATAGCCAGACAGAATTCAGCATTGTGCTGAACCCGAATCTTTTTTTACTCTGACAGGCCTGTTCATCAGAACCCTGAAAAAACAATTTTCCCGTTCACATTTTTATTTTCCATGTCCTCATGAGCCCGGCGAAGTGCTTTAGCATTCAGCCTGCCATACTCTGCCAGCAACGGAGGTTTGAGCTTACCGGAATCCAGCATGCATGAGAGTTTGTTAAGAATATCATGCTGTTTAGACATGTCCGCAGTAGCATGCATGGGGCGGGTAAACATTGCCTCCCAGTGAACAGAAACGCTCTTAAATTTGATCAAACGCAGATCCAGTGGTTCAGGGTCGTCGATGAGTCCGATACGGCCTTGTGGGGCAATAATTTCGGCCATATTTTCCCAGGCAGATGGCGTGGTGTACGTTGAGAAAATCCGGGTAATGGGAGGGAGTCCAGCAAGGCTGGCAACCTGTGGCGCAAGCGCACATGAATGATCCAGGACATAATGCGCACCAAACCCGCGAACCGCTCTGACACTCTCCTGCCGGGAGGCAGTCCCGATGATGTTCACCCGACTCAGAGTGCGGGCAAGCTGTATAGCCATACAAGGGACTCCGCCCGCACCGCCAAGCATCAACAGGGTCTGATCAGCATCTCCGTTCACTGACAACTGCAGACGATCAAATAACATTTCCCAGGCTGTCAGACCGGTCAGAGGAACCGACGCTGCAGCTTCAAAACTTAGTGCTGCCGGCTTTATCCCCGTAATGCGTTCGTCAACCAGCTGAAACTCTGCGTTGGCTCCCTGGCGATCGAGCACACCGGCATAGAAAACGTGGTCACCTGGCCTGAACAGCGTCACCTCTGGTCCGGTTGCTTCAACAACACCGGAAGCGTCGTATCCCATAACTACCGGATTGCCTGCAGAGGGACTGATGTTTCGCCGGCTTTTCAGGTCCCGTGGGTTAACCGCGACCGCCCTGACTCTGATCAAAAGATCACGCCCCTTGGGCATGGATGGGTGGGGAAGCGACAAATCTTCAATAACGGATGTACTTTCCCGGGTTGCCAGAAACCAACGGCTTTCATTCTGTCTCCTTAAAAAGGTCAGTCACCAGATAAATAAATGTAAAAGTGTGCGGAACGCGATACCCGCCAGTGCCCCCGGCAGTGCAAATCGAAAAATACGCGGAAAGCGGGCGCTGGGTAATGCTGTCAACCTGTTGATGACTATTTTAATCTGTAGTCATTCAATCCTTGTAACATCAGGATGATCCTGGTGTCAGTGAAAATACGAAATCAACACGTTGGTATCATTACCCACCTGTGAACTGACGTCGGCATTTTGAATCTCACTTCGGCGTGCCCCCTCCGAATGGCGCAAAACATTTCGTGGTATGGCATGATAGCACCCGAAGAGAGTCAATTCAGGGTGGTAAATGTGAAACCAGTAACGCTATACGATGTCGCAGAGTATGCCGGTGTCTCTTATCAGACCGTTTCCCGCGTGGTGAACCAGGCCAGCCACGTCTCTGCGAAAACGCGGGAAAAGGTGGAAGCGGCGATGGCGCAGCTGAACTACATTCCCAACCGCGTGGCACAACAACTGGCGGGGAAACAGTCGTTGCTGATTGGCGTTGCTACCTCCAGTCTGGCCCTGCACGCGCCGTCGCAAATTGTCGCGGCGATTAAATCTCGCGCCGATCAACTGGGTGCCAGCGTGGTGGTGTCGATGGTAGAACGAAGCGGCGTCGAAGCCTGTAAAGCGGCGGTGCACAATCTTCTCGCGCAACGCGTCAGTGGGCTGATCATTAACTATCCGCTGGATGACCAGGATGCCATTGCTGTGGAAGCTGCCTGCGCTAATGTTCCGGCGTTATTTCTTGATGTCTCTGACCAGACTCCCATCAACAGTATTATTTTCTCCCATGAAGACGGTACGCGACTGGGCGTGGAGCATCTGGTCGCATTGGGTCACCAGCAAATCGCGCTGTTAGCGGGCCCATTAAGTTCTGTCTCGGCGCGTCTGCGTCTGGCGGGCTGGCATAAATATCTCACTCGCAATCAAATTCATCCGATAGCGGAACGGGAAGGCGACTGGAGTGCCATGTCCGGTTTTCAACAAACCATGCAAATGCTAAATGAGGGCATCGTTCCCACTGCGATGCTGGTTGCCAACGATCAGATGGCGCTGGGCGCAATGCGCGCCATTACCGAGTCCGGGTTGCGCGTTGGTGCGGATATCTCGGTAGTGGGATACGACGATACCGAAGACAGCTCGTGTTATATCCCGCCGTTAACCACCATCAAACAGGATTTTCGCCTGCTGGGGCAAACCAGCGTGGACCGCTTGCTGAAACTCTCTCAGGGCCAGGCGGTGAAGAGCAATCAGCTGTTGCCCGTCTCACTGGTGAAAAGAAAAACCACCCTGGCGCCCAATACGCAAACCACCTCTCCCCGCACGTTGGCAGATTCCTTAATGCAGCTGGCACGACAAGTTTCCCGACTTGAAAGCGGGCAGTGAGCGCAACGCAATTAATGTGAGTCAGCTCACTCATTAGGCACCCCAGGCTTTACACTCTATGTGTCCGGCTCGTATGTTATGCGAAAATGTGAGCGGATAACAATTCACGCAGGATACAACTATGACAATGATTACGGATTCACTGGCCGTCGTATTACAACGTCGTGACTGGGAAAACCCTGGCGTTACCCAACTTAATCGCCTTGCGGCACATCCCCCTTTCGCCAGCTGGCGTAATAGCGAAGAGGCTCGCACCGATCGCCCTTCCCAAGAGTCGCGCAGCCTGAATGGTGAATGGCGCTTTGCCTGGTTTCCGGCACCAGAAGCGGTACCAGAAAGCTGGCTGGAGCGCGATCTTCCTGACGCCGATACTGTCATCGTCCCCTCAAACTGGCAGATGCACGGTTACGATGCGCCTATCTACACCAACGTGACCTATCCCATTGCGGTCAATCCGCCGTATGTTCCCACGGAGAATCCGACGGGTTGTTACTCGCTCACATTTAATGTTGATGAAAGCTGGCTACAGGAAGGCCAGACGCGAATTATTTTTGATGGTGTTAACTCGGCGTTTCATTTGTGGTGCAACGGGCGCTGGGTCGGTTACGGACAGGACAGTCGTTTGCCGTCTGAATTTGACCTGAGCGCATTTTTACACGCCGGAGAAAACCGCCTCGCGGTGATGGTGCTGCGCTGGAGTGACGGCAGTTATCTGGAAGATCAGGATATGTGGCGGATGAGCGGCATTTTCCGTGACGTCTCGTTGCTGCATAAACCGAGCACGCAAATCAGCGATTTCCATGTAGCCACTCACTTTAATGATGATTTCAGCCGCGCTGTACTGGAGGCAGACGTTCAGATGTACGGCGAGCTGCGCGATGAGCTGCGGGTGACGGTTTCTTTGTGGCAGGGTGAAACGCAGGTCGCCAGCGGCACCGCGCCTTTCGGCGGTGAAATTATCGATGAGCGTGGTGGTTATGCCGATCACGTCACCCTACGTCTGAACGTCGAAAACCCGAAACTGTGGAGCGCCGAAATCCCGAATCTCTATCGTGCGGTGGTTGAACTGCACACCGCCGACGGCACGCTGATTGAAGCAGAAGCCTGCGATGTCGGTTTCCGCGAGGTGCGGATTGAAAATGGTCTGCTGCTGCTGAACGGCAAGCCGTTGCTGATTCGCGGCGTTAACCGTCACGAGCATCATCCTCTGCATGGTCAGGTCATGGATGAGCAGACGATGGTGCAGGATGTCCTGCTGATGAAGCAGAACAACTTTAACGCCGTGCGCTGTTCGCATTATCCGAACCATCCGCTGTGGTACACGCTGTGCGACCACTACGGCCTGTATGTGGTGGATGAAGCCAACATTGAAACCCACGGCATGGTGCCAATGAATCGTCTGACCGATGATCCGCGCTGGCTACCCGCGATGAGCGAACGCGTAACGCGAATGGTGCAGCGCGATCGTAATCACCCGAGTGTGATCATCTGGTCGCTGGGGAATGAATCAGGCCACGGCGCTAATCACGACGCACTCTATCGCTGGATCAAATCTGTCGATCCTTCCCGCCCGGTACAGTATGAAGGCGGCGGAGCCGACACCTTCGCAACCGATATTATTTGCCCGATGTACGCGCGCGTGGATGAAGACCAGCCCTTCCCGGCTGTGCCGAAATGGTCCATCAAAAAATGGCTTTCGTTGCCTGGAGAGACGCGCCCGCTGATCCTTTGCGAATACGCCCACGCGATGGGTAACAGTCTTGGCGGCTTCGCTAAATACTGGCAGGCGTTTCGTCAGTACCCCCGTTTACAGGGCGGCTTCGTCTGGGACTGGGTGGATCAGTCGCTGATTAAATATGATGAAAATGGCAATCCGTGGTCGGCTTACGGCGGTGATTTTGGCGATACGCCGAATGATCGCCAGTTCTGCATGAACGGTCTGGTCTTTGCAGACCGCACGCCGCATCCGGCGCTGACGGAAGCAAAACACCAGCAGCAGTTTTTCCAGTTCAGTTTATCCGGGCGAACCATCGAAGTGACCAGCGAATACCTGTTCCGTCATAGCGATAACGAGCTCCTGCACTGGATGGTGGCGCTGGATGGCAAGCCGCTGGCAAGCGGTGAAGTGCCTCTGGATGTCGCTCCACAAGGTAAACAGTTGATTGAACTGCCTGAACTACCGCAGCCGGAGAGCGCCGGACAACTCTGGCTAACGGTTCACGTAGTGCAACCGAACGCGACCACATGGTCAGCAGCCGGACACATCAGCGCCTGGCAGCAGTGGCGTCTGGCGGAAAACCTCAGCGTGACACTCCCCTCCGCGCCCCACGCCATCCCGCAACTGACCACCAGCGAAACGGATTTTTGCATCGAGCTGGATAATAAGCGTTGGCAATTTAACCGCCAGTCAGGCTTTCTTTCACAGATGTGGATTGGCGATAAAAAACAACTGCTGACGCCGCTGCGCGATCAGTTCACCCGCGCACCGCTGGATAACGACATTGGCGTAAGTGAAGCGACCCGCATTGACCCTAACGCCTGGGTCGAACGCTGGAAGGCGGCGGGCCATTACCAGGCCGAAGCAGCGTTGTTGCAGTGCACGGCAGATACGCTTGCCGACGCGGTGCTGATTACCACGGTCCACGCGTGGCAGCATCAGGGGAAAACCTTATTTATCAGCCGGAAAACCTACCGGATTGATGGAAGTGGTCAAATGGCGATTACCGTTGATGTTGAAGTGGCGAGCAATACGCCACATCCGGCGCGGATTGGCCTGACCTGCCAGCTGGCGCAGGTAGCAGAGCGGGTAAACTGGCTCGGATTAGGGCCGCAAGAAAACTATCCCGACCGCCTTACTGCGGCCTGTTTTGACCGCTGGGATCTGCCATTGTCAGACATGTATACCCCGTACGTCTTCCCGAGCGAAAACGGTCTGCGCTGCGGGACGCGCGAATTGAATTATGGCCCACACCAGTGGCGCGGCGACTTCCAGTTCAACATCAGCCGCTACAGTCAACAGCAACTGATGGAAACCAGCCATCGCCATCTGCTGCACGCGGAAGAAGGCACATGGCTGAATATCGACGGTTTCCATATGGGGATTGGTGGCGACGACTCCTGGAGCCCGTCAGTGTCGGCGGAATTCCACCTTAGCGCCGGTAGCTACCATTACCAGTTGCTCTGGTGTCAAAAATAATAATAACCGGGCAGGCCATGTCTGCCCGTATTTCGCGTAAGGAAATCCATTATGTACTATTTAAAAAACACAAACTTTTGGATGTTCGGTTTATTCTTTTTCTTTTACTTTTTTATCATGGGAGCCTACTTCCCGTTTTTCCCGATTTGGCTACATGACATCAACCATATCAGCAAAAGTGATACGGGTATTATTTTTGCCGCTATTTCTCTGTTCTCGCTATTATTCCAACCGCTGTTTGGTCTGCTTTCTGACAAACTCGGGCTGCGCAAATACCTGCTGTGGATTATTACCGGCATGTTAGTGATGTTTGCGCCGTTCTTTATTTTTATCTTCGGGCCACTGTTACAATACAACATTTTAGTAGGATCGATTGTTGGTGGTATTTATCTAGGCTTTTGTTTTAACGCCGGTGCGCCAGCAGTAGAGGCATTTATCGAGAAAGTCAGCCGTCGCAGTAATTTCGAATATGGTCGCGCGCGGATGTTTGGCTGTGTTGGCTGGGCGCTGTGTGCCTCGATTGTCGGCATCATGTTCACCATCAATAATCAGTTTGTTTTCTGGCTGGGTTCTGGCTGTGCATTCATCCTCGCCGTTTTACTCTTTTTCGCCAAAACGGATGCGCCCTCTTCTGCCACGGTTGCCAATGCGGTAGGTGCCAACCATTCGGCATTTAGCCTTAAGCTGGCGCTGGAACTGTTCAGACAGCCAAAACTGTGGTTTTTGTCACTGTATGTTATTGGCGTTTCCTGCACCTACGATGTTTTTGACCAACAGTTTGCTAATTTCTTTACTTCGTTCTTTGCTACCGGTGAACAGGGTACGCGGGTATTTGGCTACGTAACGACAATGGGCGAATTACTTAACGCCTCGATTATGTTTTTTGCGCCACTGATCATTAATCGCATCGGTGGGAAAAACGCCCTGCTGCTGGCTGGCACTATTATGTCAGTACGTATTATTGGCTCATCGTTCGCTACCTCAGCACTGGAAGTGGTTATTCTGAAAACGCTGCATATGTTTGAAGTACCGTTCCTGCTGGTGGGCTGCTTTAAATATATTACCAGCCAGTTTGAAGTGCGTTTTTCAGCGACGATTTATCTGGTCTGTTTCTGCTTCTTTAAGCAACTGGCGATGATTTTTATGTCTATTCTGGCGGGCAATATGTATGAAAGCATCGGTTTCCAGGGCGCTTACCTGGTGCTGGGTCTGGTGGCGCTGGGCTTCACCTTAATTTCCGTGTTCACGCTTAGCGGCCCCGGCCCACTTTCTCTGCTGCGTCGCCAGGTGAATGAAGTCGCTTAAGAAATTAATGTCGGATACGGCGCGAGCGCCTTATCCGACCAACTTATCAGGACGGAATGTTAAAAATGAACATGTCGATGACAGAAAAAATAAAAGCAGGCAAGCTATTTACCGATATGTGCGAAGGCTTACCTGAAAAAAGACTTCGTGGGAAAACATTAATGTATGAGTTCAATCACTCGCATCCATCAGAAGTTGAAAAAAGGGTAATGACTCCAACTTATTGATAGTGTTTTATGTTCAGATAATGCCCGATGACTTTGTCATGCAGCTCCACCGATTTTGTGAGCGACAGCGACTTCCGTCCCAGCCGTGCCAGGTGCTGCCTCAGATTCAGGTTA
>NZ_JBLKDA010000061.1:0-7767 GCF_047530215.1 Enterobacter sp. 01-M-03-SI-ECC | reverse complement strand
GCGTACGGCCCACAGAATGATGTCACGCTGAAAATGCCGGCCTTTGAATGGGTTCATGTGCAGCTCCATCAGCAAAAGGGGATGATAAGTTTATCACCACCGACTATTTGCAACAGTGCCGATTTGCTCACATCCAGCTTTTGTTAGTTCGTCAACCTGGTGCGCCACATCCTGAAGATGCGTAGATTTACGTGCATAGCCGATTTTCATTCTTTTCTCGCTAATTAGTTATGGGGTTATTGTTATGTTGATACAGTAACGAGTTTTGTTACATGAGGGGAGTCATTTTTCGGGAGAAGTCAGGACTTTTCAAGACTGTCACAAAAACCATCGTTTTTGATACATTAATTTAACCAATAGGTTGCAGATCAAATCGCCTGTAACAGCCTTTCTGGCTGTTTGTCGTTTTCAGAAGACGGCTGCACTGAACGTCAGAAGCCGACTGCACTATAGCAGCGGAGGGGTTGGATCCATCAGGCAACGACGGGCTGCTGCCGGCCATCAGCGGACGCAGGGAGGACTTTCCGCAACCGGCCGTTCGATGCGGCACCGATGGCCTTCGCGCAGGGGTAGTGAATCCGCCAGGATTGACTTGCGCTGCCCTACCTCTCACTAGTGAGGGGCGGCAGCGCATCAAGCGGTGAGCGCACTCCGGCACCGCCAACTTTCAGCACATGCGTGTAAATCATCGTCGTAGAGACGTCGGAATGGCCGAGCAGATCCTGCACGGTTCGAATGTCGTAACCGCTGCGGAGCAAGGCCGTCGCGAACGAGTGGCGGAGGGTGTGCGGTGTGGCGGGCTTCGTGATGCCTGCTTGTTCTACGGCACGTTTGAAGGCGCGCTGAAAGGTCTGGTCATACATGTGATGGCGACGCACGACACCGCTCCGTGGATCGGTCGAATGCGTGTGCTGCGCAAAAACCCAGAACCACGGCCAGGAATGCCCGGCGCGCGGATACTTCCGCTCAAGGGCGTCGGGAAGCGCAACGCCGCTGCGGCCCTCGGCCTGGTCCTTCAGCCACCATGCCCGTGCACGCGACAGCTGCTCGCGCAGGCTGGGTGCCAAGCTCTCGGGTAACATCAAGGCCCGATCCTTGGAGCCCTTGCCCTCCCGCACGATGATCGTGCCGTGATCGAAATCCAGATCCTTGACCCGCAGTTGCAAACCCTCACTGATCCGCATGCCCGTTCCATACAGAAGCTGGGCGAACAAACGATGCTCGCCTTCCAGAAAACCGAGGATGCGAACCACTTCATCCGGGGTCAGCACCACCGGCAAGCGCCGCGACGGCCGAGGTCTTCCGATCTCCTGAAGCCAGGGCAGATCCGTGCACAGCACCTTGCCGTAGAAGAACAGCAAGGCCGCCAATGCCTGACGATGCGTGGAGACCGAAACCTTGCGCTCGTTCGCCAGCCAGGACAGAAATGCCTCGACTTCGCTGCTGCCCAAGGTTGCCGGGTGACGCACACCGTGGAAACGGATGAAGGCACGAACCCAGTGGACATAAGCCTGTTCGGTTCGTAAACTGTAATGCAAGTAGCGTATGCGCTCACGCAACTGGTCCAGAACCTTGACCGAACGCAGCGGTGGTAACGGCGCAGTGGCGGTTTTCATGGCTTGTTATGACTGTTTTTTTGTACAGTCTATGCCTCGGGCATCCAAGCAGCAAGCGCGTTACGCCGTGGGTCGATGTTTGATGTTATGGAGCAGCAACGATGTTACGCAGCAGGGCAGTCGCCCTAAAACAAAGTTAACCCAGGATGAGAACCTTGAAAGTATCATTGATGGCTGCGAAAGCGAAAAACGGCGTGATTGGTTGCGGTCCAGACATACCCTGGTCCGCGAAAGGGGAGCAGCTACTTTTTAAAGCATTGACCTACAATCAGTGGCTTCTGGTGGGTCGCAAGACGTTTGAATCTATGGGCGCACTCCCCAATAGGAAATACGCGGTCGTTACCCGCTCAGGTTGGACATCAAATGATGACAATGTAGTTGTATTTCAGTCAATCGAAGAGGCCATGGACAGGCTAGCTGAATTCACCGGTCACGTTATAGTGTCTGGTGGCGGAGAAATTTACCGAGAAACATTACCCATGGCCTCTACGCTCCACTTATCGACGATCGACATCGAGCCAGAGGGGGATGTTTTCTTCCCGAGTATTCCAAATACCTTCGAAGTTGTTTTTGAGCAACACTTTACTTCAAACATTAACTATTGCTATCAAATTTGGAAAAAGGGTTAACAAAGCTATGCAATCGACGGCAAAAAGCTTCGTTCGCTTCGCGCACTACGCCTTTTCCGCGATTGATAGCGACGTTATGTGAATATTGAAATGAGCATTCCAAAGAAAGGAAGTAGAAAAATTATCGTGGGCGAAAATGAGTTTTTGTGGCTCATTAGGTCAAAACTCACATATTCGCAGGACTGTTTAGGTACAGAAATGACTGCGGTCGTTGAACCGGATGCCGGTCCTCACTGATGAAGAAGTGAACACCGTACGGGAATCGTGCCGGCAGCTTGGAGCTATCGGCCGGAACCTCAACCAGGTGGCCAGGGCCTTGAACATCGAGTTCAGGGAAAGTGACAAGCTCAAGCAAGAGGCCATCGAAAAACTGGCCGAACGGATCGACCAGCATTTGGACCATGTGTCTGAGCTGTTCGATAAGACCTGGAGCCGGTGGCACGATTGTCATTTTCAGAAGACGACTGCACCAGTTGATTGGGCGTAATGGCTGTTGTGCAGCCAGCTCCTGACAGTTCAATATCAGAAGTGATCTGCACCAATCTCGACTATGCTCAATACTCGTGTGGGCTCTGTTGCAAAAATCGTGAAGCTTGAGCATGCTTGGCGGAGATTGGACGGACGGAACGATGACGGATTTCAAGTGGCGCCATTTCCAGGGTGATGTGATCCTGTGGGCGGTGCGCTGGTATTGTCGCTATCCGATCAGCTATCGCGACCTTGAGGAAATGCTGGCGGAACGCGGCATTTCGGTCGACCATACGACGATCTATCGCTGGGTCCAGTGCTACGCCCCGGAGATGGAGAAGCGGCTGCGCTGGTTCTGGCGGCGTGGCTTTGATCCGAGCTGGCGCCTGGATGAAACCTACGTCAAGGTGCGGGGCAAGTGGACCTACCTGTACCGGGCAGTCGACAAGCGGGGCGACACGATCGATTTCTACCTGTCGCCGACCCGCAGCGCCAAGGCAGCGAAGCGGTTCCTGGGCAAGGCCCTGCGAGGCCTGAAGCACTGGGAAAAGCCTGCCACGCTCAATACCGACAAAGCGCCGAGCTATGGTGCAGCGATCACCGAATTGAAGCGCGAAGGAAAGCTGGACCGGGAGACGGCCCACCGGCAGGTGAAGTATCTCAATAACGTGATCGAGGCCGATCACGGAAAGCTCAAGATACTGATCAAGCCGGTGCGCGGTTTCAAATCGATCCCCACGGCCTATGCCACGATCAAGGGATTCGAAGTCATGCGAGCCCTGCGCAAAGGACAGGCTCGCCCCTGGTGCCTGCAGCCCGGCATCAGGGGCGAGGTGCGCCTTGTGGAGAGAGCTTTTGGCATTGGGCCCTCGGCGCTGACGGAGGCCATGGGCATGCTCAACCACCATTTCGCAGCAGCCGCCTGATCGGCGCAGAGCGACAGCCTACCTCTGACTGCCGCCAATCTTTGCAACAGAGCCTCCGTCGCCATGCTCACCTCGCTTTGGTGCACACGAGTATTGAGCATAGTCGAGATTGGTGCAGATCACTTCTGATATTGAACTGTCAGGAGCTGGCTGCACAACAGCCATTACGCCCAATCAACTGGTGCAGTCGTCTTCTGAAAATGACACTGTTTGTATATAATCATGAAAAAATGGTGAGTAGAGTTTCAGGGTAACAGGGGATGCTTATGTCGGTTTTCCACAACTGGCTACTTGAGATCGCATGTGAGAATTACTTCGTCTACATCAAACGCCTTTCCGCCAACGATACCGGCGCAACAGGTGGTCACCAGGTAGGGCTTTATATCCCTTCAGGTATCGTTGAAAAACTCTTTCCGTCTATCAACCATACCCGTGAACTGAACCCTTCGGTTTTTCTCACCGCACATGTGTCATCGCATGATTGCCCTGACAGCGAAGCCAGGGCAATTTATTATAACAGCCGTCATTTTGGTAAAACCCGGAATGAAAAAAGGATTACCCGCTGGGGTAGAGGCAGCCCACTTCAGGATCCTGAAAATACAGGGGCTCTGACGCTCCTGGCTTTCAAGCTTGATGAGCAAGGGGGGGACTGTAAGGAAGTAAATATTTGGGTATGCGCCAGCACTGATGAAGAGGACGTCATTGAGACCGCTATTGGTGAAGTTATACCCGGAGCGCTTATATCCGGCCCCGCAGGACAGATTCTAGGCGGACTATCTCTACAGCAAGCGCCAGTAAATCATAAATATATTCTACCTGAAGACTGGCACCTGCGCTTTCCGTCGGGAAGTGAAATTATTCAGTATGCAGCCAGCCATTATGTGAAAAATTCCCTTGATCCGGATGAGCAACTTCTTGACCGCCGGCGCGTGGAGTACGACATATTTCTATTGGTTGAGGAACTGCATGTTCTGGATATCATCCGGAAAGGATTTGGCTCTGTGGATGAATTTATTGCGCTGGCCAATTCTGTCAGCAATCGCCGTAAATCCAGAGCCGGGAAGTCGCTGGAACTGCACCTGGAGCATCTATTCATTGAGCACGGCCTGCGACACTTTGCGACGCAGGCCATCACAGAAGGTAATAAAAAACCCGATTTCCTTTTCCCTTCCGCAGGGGCTTACCACGATACTGAGTTTCCCGTAGAAAATCTGCGCATGCTGGCAGTCAAGACTACCTGTAAGGATCGCTGGCGTCAGATACTGAATGAGGCCGATAAAATTCATCAGGTGCATCTGTTTACACTCCAGGAGGGAGTTTCTCTGGCTCAATATCGGGAGATGCGGGAGTCGGGTGTCAGATTGGTCGTGCCATCATCTCTGCACAAAAAATACCCGGAGGCGGTGAGAGCTGAGCTAATGACGCTAGGTGCGTTTATTGCTGAGCTGACAGGGCTTTACGCAGATATTCCATAGATTATCTCCCGGCATAAATACCGGGAGGAGCGATCAGATTCGTTCAACCTTGCACGAATCGGCATTAACCGCTTTCAGGATATAAGGTTCAAGCAGTTTGGCTACGGCTTCAAACACGGGCACCACTACGGAGTTACCGAACTGCCTGTACGACTGAGTGTCTGACACAGGAATGCGAAAAGGCCTGCCATCTACTTTTTCAAAACCCATAAGGCGCGCGCACTCTCGCGGAGTCAGCCTGCGGGGCCGATGCGCCTGATTTTCTTCGTTCGCGAAGTCTGTTTCACCTGTGGCCATATCCCAGCCACGGTCTATCAGAATTTCAGACCCGTCTTTGTGATAGCGAGCAGAAAGCGTACGGGCAATGCTTTCTTTATTTTCAGGATTAACGAGGCCAAAACCGAATCCGTTACCCTTAGCTGCGTGCTTTTTGGCGTAGTTATAGAGATACTCCCAGAGTTTCGGCGTCAGTATATATTTGCTGTCAACCACGGGTTCCAGCAGTTCGCCAAATGACGGACGCTGTTCCGGATAAAAACGACTAATATCGCGCAGGGTAAAGCCCTGGTGAATGTTCAGATCACGGCGGAAACCGACCAAAACGATACGTTCTCGGTGCTGAGGTAAAAAGTGCTTTCCGTCGATAACTTTAGGATCGTTTTTGCCCATCTCAGCTGCATCCGCAACTTCATAGCCCAGTTCGTCGAGGGTATCCATGATGACTTTAAAGGTTTTACCCTTGTCATGGCTCTTCAGGTTTTTAACGTTTTCAAGAACAAAGATGGCAGGTTTTTTTGCGCGGATAATACGCGCCACATCGAAGAAAAGCGTTCCCTGAGCCTCACATTCGAAACCATGCGCGCGCCCGAGCGAGTTTTTCTTGCTTACGCCCGCAAGGCTAAACGGTTGACAGGGGAAACCTGCTAGAAGTACATCATGATCCGGCACATGCTCATTAATGTAAGCATAGGCATCGTTTTCAGGTACTTCAGGTTTATCACTGAGCGTGACTTCACGAATATCGAGATTGAAAGTGTGTTCCTGAGCATCGTTAAACCAGTTAGCTTTATATGTGCGCACAGCCTCTTTATTCCATTCACTGGTAAAAACGCACTGGCCACCGATGGTTTCGAAGCCCTTCCGTATACCTCCAATCCCAGCAAACAGGTCAATAAACCGGAAGGCATAGTCAGGGTGATGTGCAGGCGCTTCCGGAAGCATTTTTCGTAGAAGTTCCTCTTCGGCTAACGTCAGCGTCTTAGGTGAGCACTTACCATTAATCCAGCGATTAAGAGTCTCGCGACTCCACTCATTTTTACCAACTTTTCTAAGCAGTTCAGCCACGTACTTCTGGTCATAGATTTCCAGCACCTGCCCGAGCAGCTTTTTATCATTTTCCTGTCGCAGTTGTTCTTCCGCTTCTGCTTTCTCAAGCAGATCCTGCGCCAGTAATTCAAATTCAGACATATTGCCTCCATTGGGTCTTATGGGTGAAACTGTATCACTCATTTGACCCAGATTGAATGTTTTTATCTGGATATTTAAACAGGTTTATTGTTAGGTAACGCACGTTGGCCACGCTGGAGCGTCTTCTGGGCCTGCTGTCGGCCTTTGAGGTCGTGGTATGGATGACGGATGGCTGGCCGCTGTATGAACCCCGCCTGAAGGGAAAGCTGCACGTTATCAGCAAGCGTTACACTCAGCGCATTGAGCGACATAACCTGAATCTGAGACAACATCTGGCAAGGCTGGGACGGAAGTCACTGTCGTTCTCAAAATCGGTGGAGCTGCATGACAAGGTCATCGGGCATTATCTGAACATAAAACACTATCAGTAAGTTGGAGTCATTACCGGTGCTCTTTGTCTTTTAGTGATTCTATAAACCTCATTACGTCTGAATATAAAAATCTATTATTTGATTTATGTGGCTCATGAGGTTGTGGGATGGTCTTGTTTTTGAATGTGCCAGTTTTCTTAATGGCAAAGATTAACTCACCTTCTGTTATTCCTAACATTTCAGCAAATGTTTTTGCTTCTATAGTTACTGACTTCATTTAATTAACTCTCATGGTATCGATTTTCTTTACCGGCATCTTTAACAATGGTGCTCGTTTCTAGTGTTGCTGCGGTACGCTTCATCATCGTCTGCGGGGCGGTTGCGATAGTGAAGGAGCTGCCGGGCGTGAGCAAATCTATCAGGCGCTGGCCGCTGATAATCTCCATCCGTTCACTGGCAATACTGACAGATTTTGAACCTGCGCCGGTTTTCCCGGTATGGCAAAACAGACCGCGACAGTTATGACGTTTAAGCAACTTCTCGAACTCCTGTACGTGCTGTAAAGCAATATGGCCGCGATAGCGTTTAGCCTGAATAAGATAGCGATATTTTCCTATTATTACCTGGCCGTCAATGCCTCCATCGCCGGTATAGCGTTTGTTTCTGATGGTTCTGAAGCCATGCGCTTCAAATCCTTCCAGCAACAGTTCTTCAAACACAAAAGGATCAATTTTCCTCAGGTAGTTAATTTTTTGGGCACTGTTGCAAAGTTAGCGATGAGGCAGCCTTTTGTCTTATTCAAAGGCCTTACATTTCAAAAACTCTGCTTACCAGGCGCATTTCGCCCAGGGGATCACCATAATAAAATGCTGAGG
>NZ_JBLKDA010000060.1:0-8771 GCF_047530215.1 Enterobacter sp. 01-M-03-SI-ECC | reverse complement strand
GGCGCCACCGCCGCGACCGCGTGGATGAAATTTAACGATCATCGTCCGTTCCTTTCTCAAGAACGGCGTGCCGCAGCCGCTCAAGCCCGGCATCGATGGCCATCAGCGCCGCCACAATCTGTACCCTGTCATGGCCGGTGCCGCCGCCGGCGTTAACACGGCGGGCTATCTGGTTCAGGTTATTGCCCATGCCGGCAAACTGGCGCAGCAGCGCTGGCGAGAGTGAGGGAAGCTTTCCGGTGCGCGCAGGCTTTTCGTCCAGGCAGGTCTGTCGCATCCACGCCGCCAGCTGCCTGCCGTCACAGCGCTCGAGCAGCCGCCGGTGCTCGTCCTCCGTCACCCACATGGTGAGCATCTTGTTCCGTTTCTCTGACAAACCGGCCTCCTGATAACGCCGGGACGGGCGGGAAAGCCTTTCCCGGTCGGCGCGGGGTTGGACAAGCCGCAGGCGCGTCAGGCTTTTGGCGGGTTTCGGGGCGCAGCCCTGAACCAGTCACGTAGCGCTAGCGGAGTGTATACTGGCTTATTATGTTGGCATGAGTGCGGTTGTCGGGAAAGTGCTTCATGTGCCAGGAGAAAAATGCAGCAGCGGAGCGTAAGCAGAATATGCAATGCAGGTGATGTTCCGCTTCCTCGCTCACTGACTCGCTGCGCTCGGTCGTTCGGCTGCGGCGAGCGGTGTGGGCTTACGAAGGGGGCGGAAATTTCCTGGAGGATGCCAGGAAGAAGCTTAACAGGGAAGCGAAAAGGCCACGGCAAAGCCGTTTTTCCATAGGCTCCGCCCCCCTGACAAGCATCACGAAATCTGACGCTCAAATCAGTGGTGGCGAAACCCGACAGGACTTAAAGATACCAGGCGTTTCCCCCTGGTGGCTCCCTCGTGCGCTCTCCTGTTCCTGCCTTTCGGTTTACCGGTGTCATTCCGCTGTTATGGCCGCGGTTTCTCATTCCACGCCTGACACTCGGTTCCGGGAAGGCAGTTCGCTCCAAGCTGGACTGTATGCACGAACCCCCCGTTCAGTCCGACTACCACGCTCTTTCCGGTAACTATCAACTTGAGTCCAACCCGAAAAGGCACGACAAATCGCCATTGGCAGTAGCCACTGGTAAACAGGATGTGCGAGAGATGTTGTGAGAGTTCTTGAAGTGGTGCCATTACTACGGCTACACTGGAAGGACAGATTTGGTGACACGTCTCGCACAAGACTGTTACCACGGTTCAGAAACTTGCCGGTTTACTGAACCTTCGAAAAACCACCTTGCCGGGTGGTTTTTTCGTTTACAGGGCAAGAGATTACGACGGTAACGACAGGATCACAAGAAGATCCTAACCTCGAAAACATTGCTCATATCCACGTCTGGATATCAACCACCCCCAGTTACTGCCACCACTTCTGTTCCCCTTGATAACATATCCTTTTGAAAAGATTACTAATCAGGCAAGATAGTAGGATGATGCACAATCACCCAACAAACCAGCATAACCATTTGAATAAATAGAAAAATAAAAACATAGGATATTAGAGTAATGAAATACATTTGCTTTGCAGCAGTAATGATTTCCCTTACAGGATGCGTTAATTCAAGTGGCGTATTACCCATGGGGCCAGATACTTATTCCATATCTGTTCATGCTGCACCTGTAAGGGGACAGGCTGGAGCAAAAAAAGCTGCGTTAACAGAAGCGAACCAATATTGCCTTAATCAAGGCAAGACCATCCTTGTGAAGAACATGGATCACTCTACGTTTAGCTCGCTTCCAGGGGATGATATAAGCGTCATATTCCAATGCTTATCGGTTGGCGATAGTGGATTACAGCGACCTAATTATCAAAGTCCTGCTGATGTAAACGTCAACGTTAATTAGGCACCATTTACCATAACATCCGTTGCCCGCACCGCTGAAACGGGGTTGGCTGCGTTTCCGGTGCCAGACGCGAGAAAGTGGCGACAGACATGACGAAAAAACACCAGAAACGCAGCCGCTGAATATTACACTGGTGCATAGTCATGCAGCCAGATGCATGGATGTTAAAGTCACACTAAAATCCGCGCCAATGCCTTAAAAACCGACAAATGCTTCTCCAGCCAGTCCCACAGCTCCGCCGCCAGATACAGGCAGTTAAGCAATGATTCAATAAGATTTAACAGCTTCATTTCCCGCTCCTGAATAAGGCGTGACCTTTTTGATCACGAACCTATTTAGCGGGAGAAGTAAGAGCCCCTCTTCGTGCGGGTTGTCAGCTGCCTGGATGGTTTAAAGTGTCGGCCCGCGGTAGGTTTTCTGCGGCTGGCGCTCCAGCTCCAGTGTTTTCTGATACTCATTCTCCCTGTGCCGGAGCTCGATGGCATTCAGTTCCCGGACAAGCGGCGCAGCTGCTCGCTTAAACTCAGCACCTGCGTGCTCAAGTCCGACACGCGCTCGTTCAGCATCGCGTTCTCCCGTTGCATAAGCCCACACATGCTCCGCCATTCCGCGAAGGCGCTCTCCCACTCGTCCAGCCTTTGCGAGTAGTCCTGCTGTAGCTGCTCTAATGCGCTCAGCAACTGCTTTTCCAGCTCTGTCATTTTCCGCTACTCCTGTTTCAGGCGGATCCATGTCGTCCCGTCGTAAGGGATGGCTTCGGTTTGCATCCCCGGCGGCAGGATAAGAAACCTCCGGCCGTCGCTGCTCTCCTGATAGCGCACTCCCCACGTCCGGGCGGTCATTTTCGCCAGGGTATCTTCCTGCTGACGAAGATGCGTGTAATTGTCGGTTATCTGCTGCCCCTGCCACCACAGAATGCTCCCGCTCGTGCCGATCAGCAGCGCTGACACCATCAGGATGGTGAGCCATGTCCGCCCGGCAGTCCGCAGTACGCTCCGCCGGTTTTTCTCCATCGCCTCGCTCATACTCTGCTCGTGGGCGAGGATGGCGTCGCTGATTCTCCTCGCGCTTGCGCTCAGTTCCGCTCTGACAGACTGCTCGTGCTCGCTGAATGCGGCTTTCAGCATCTCGCCGGTACTCTGCTGCCGCGCTTTCGATTGCTGCTCTAAGTCCTTCGCCAGCGTTAAAAGACTGCTCATAGATGGCTCCCTTCAGTCGGATGTTTCGCCCCCCGTCCGGGTCGGCAATGCTGATACTGCTTTTCGTGGTGCGCACCACCTCAAAACCTGACCGTTCCAGCGCCTCAGTGACATCCTGACGGCTTTTCAGCTCCCCGGACGAAGCAAGCGTCAGCAGTCCGCGCGTGATGGCTTCTGCGGCCTCCTGCTTCGTTTTCGGCAGTCCGGACGGCGTGACCAGCGCCCGGCGGTTTTCCGGTGCGTTCGGGTCATGCAGCCCCAGTCTGCCGTTCACGATGGTCTGCCAGGCATCGATGCGCGGTCGGTCGGCGCGGTCGTAGTACGGCTGGAGCCGCCTGCCGGTCAGTAGCTCGGTATTGGGGATCAGAAAGTTCAGCTCCAGACGCCCCTTGTCCTCGTGCTCCACCCACAGAATGCTGTACTGATCTTTATCGAGTCCGGGCATCAGAACCCGCTCGAAGCTGGCCATCAGTTTTTCCCGCTGACCGGGAGGCAGATCGGCCTCCGCAAACGACAGTACGCCGGAAGTGTATTTCTTCACGTAAGGCGACGCGTCAATCAGCTCCCGGACTTCTTCCGGCTTCCCCTGCAGGACGCTGGCGCCTTCACGCTGCCGGTCTTTACCCAGCAGATAGTCCACCGGCCCGGCGCCACCGCCGCGACCGCGTGGATGAAATTTAACGATCATCGTCCGTTCCTTTCTCAAGAACGGCGTGCCGCAGCCGCTCAAGCCCGGCATCGATGGCCATCAGCGCCGCCACAATCTGCACCCGGTCATGACCGGTACCGACGCCGGCGTTAACACGGCGGGCTATCTGGTTCAGGTTGTTGCCCATACCGGCAAGCTGGCGCAGCAGCGCCGGCGAGATCGAAGGAAGTTTTGCGGTACGAGCCGGCTTTTCGTCCAGGCAGGTCTGCCGCATCCACGCCGCCAGCTGCCTGCCGTCGCAGCGCTCAAGTAGCCGCCTGTGCTCATCCTCCGTCACCCACATGGTGAGCATCTTGTTCCGTTTCTCTGACAAAACAGTCTCCTGATAACCCCGGGACGGGCGGGAAAACCTTTCCCGGTCGGCGCGGGGTTGGACAAGCCGCAGGCGCGTCAGTGGCTGTTAGCGGGTTTCGGGGCGCAGCCCTGAACCAGTCACGTAGCGCTAGCGGAGTGTATACTGGCTTACTATGTTGGCACGGATGCGAATATCAGTGAAGTGCTTCATGTGGCAGGAGAAAAATGCAGCAGCGGAGCGTCAGCAGAATATGCGATACAGGATATATTCCGCTTCCTCGCTCACTGACTCGCTGCGCTCGGTCGTTCGGCTGCGGCGAGCGGTACCGGCTTACAGGCGGGGCGGAAATTTCCTGGGAGATGCCAGAAAGAAGCTTAACAGGGAAGCGATAAGGCCGCGGCGAAGCCGTTTTTCCATAGGCTCCGCCCCCCTGACAAGCATCACGAAATCTGACGCTCAAATCAGTGGTGGCGAAACCCGACAGGACTATAAAGATACCAGGCGTTTCCCCCTGGTGGCTCCCTCGTGCGCTCTCCTGTTCCTGCCTTTCGGTTTACCGGTGTCATTCCGCTGTTATGGCCGCGTTTGTCTCATTCCACGCCTGACACTCAGTTCCGGGAAGGCAGTTCGCTCCAAGCTGGACTGTATGCACGAACCCCCCGTTCAGTCCGACCGCTGCGCCTTATCCGGTAACTATCAACTTGAGTCCAATCCGGAAAAACACGACAAAGCGCCACTGGCAGCAGCCACTGGTAACAGGTTTAGAGGAGGAGAGTCTTGAAGTTTCGGGTGCGATAAGGCTACACTGAAAGGACAGTTTTGGTGACTGTGCTCCTCCAAGCCAGTTACCGCGGTTCAAAAGAGCGTCAACTCTTGCGAACCTTCGAAAAAGCCACCTTGCCGGGTGGTTTTTTCGTTTTCAGAGCAAGAGATTACGACGCAACGGAAAGGATCTCAAGAAGATCATCTGTGATGTTCGACAGATATGGGGATATGCACCATGGCCTATCCGGCTTTAACTGAAATGGCGACATCCTTAACCGCAGTCTCAACCCCTGCAGCATTCCTCTGAATGCTGGTCATAACTTCACCCGCTTCGCGCATGAGTGTAACCCCTTCCCGAGTGTTCATCAGGCTGTTTTCAATGCCACAGAGAACATCCTTGGCCAGTTGACTATTGCTGGCCACGACTTGCTCAATTTCTTCAGTCGCGCTACTGACGCTCGCCGCAAGATTACGCACTTCTGCGGCAACAACCGCAAAACTTCTTCCGGATGCGCCAGCCCTTGCTGCTTCAATCGCGGCATTCAGTGCAATAAGTCTTGTCTGCATGGCAAACTTCCGGATGGTTTCCACCATATCGTCAATACTTTCAGACTGATTGTTGAGCCGTGAGATATCGGTGGAGACAGCCCCCATCCCCTGCGCAATTCTGTCAATCATAAGGATGCTATTTTCAATAACATTGGCACCGTTCTGCGCACTTTCTCGGGTCTGCACGGCCATATCCCATGCATGCACAGCAGCCTCTTGCTCTCTCTGGTTTCGCAGGACATCAGCCGTAACATCTGTAGCGAATTTCACAATTTTATAAAGCTGCCCATCACTGTTAAAGACAGGGTTATAAGTTGCACGGAACCACAGAGGGTCTCCCTGACGGTTAAGGCGTGGAAACAGACCAGAAAAAAACTCACCTTGATTCAGACTCTCCCAGAAATGTCGGTATTCATCACTTTTGTAAAGCGTCTCGGCACAGAACAGACGATGATGCTTACCTATGATTTCATCCCGCTTATAGCCAGTGGCATTGACGAAATTTTCATTTGCTTCAAGCACGATCCCTTCAGGATTGAAGGTGATGATGGCCATAGAACGGTTTATGGCATTTACGACTGCTTCCTGCTCAAGAGCAGAATGCACGCGCTCAGAAATATCGGCAGCAATTTTAATGACTCTGATAACACGGCCGCGCCTGTCAGAAACGGGGATATAACTGGCTTCAAGCCATACGGAACGATTTCCCTTTGCCAGCCGCAGGTACTTGCCACTAAAGCTTTCTCCCCTGGCAAGGCGCTGCCAGAACTGGCTGTATTCCGGTGAACTTACCAGCGAGGGCGGGCAGAATATACGATGGTGGTGACCGATTATTTCATCAGCCCTGTACCCCATAGTGGAGAGAAAAAGCGGGCTGGCTTTATTTATCACCCCCTCCGGACTGAACTCAATGACAGGCTTATTCTGACAAATTGCGTCATACGAAATGGCTGATCGCTGGAGGTTCAGGGAGAACATATTTTTAAGTGAAAACATATGAATCAGATTGCCCGGATAATGTAAGTACTGCCATGGTTATCGGCTACTCCTTATGTAGCGTTATATATTACTGCGACAGGGCGGGAAAAAGCCCGCTCTTCAGCCATGCCGGCATGATGTCCGGCTCCGGATTTCACGCGTAAAAAACCCGCCATCTTTAGCGGGCTGAACAATAAGAAAATGTTCATATTTACGGCAAATCCGCCGGCTCCAGCAGAGAAGCTGGCGTCTATCAATCTTGGAAGAACCAGCGCAGCTCCGCATGCATTAACAGGCATCAGAAGGCAAAAAAATGGCTCACATCCGGGAGCCGGAAAACACTCAACTGCCTGGATCGCAGCACATCCTTTGTGAAGGATAATTTAAGTATCGGCCGGATTGCCGCGGGCATAAGCCCGGCCGGCATAATTTTTTCCGTATCCGCCAGACCTCGGCTTTTAACATAACACCCCTTGCCCGCACCGCAGAAACGGGGTTGGCTGCGTTTCCGGTGCCAGACGCGAGAAAGTGGCGACAGACATGACGAAAAAACACCAAAAACGCAGCCGCTGGATATTACACTGATGCATAGTCATGCAGCCAGATGCATGCAGCGTAAAGTCACACTAAAATCAGCGCGAACGCCTTAAAAACCGGCAAATGCCTCTCCGGCAACTCACACAGCTCCATCACCAGGTAAAAACAGTTCAGCAGGGCTTCAATAACGTTGAGAATTTTCATCACTTCCTCCGGGATAAGTCACTACCATTCCGGTAGTCAGCCTATTTAGCAGGAACGCGATGAGCCCTTCTTCGTGCGGGCTGTCACCTCATCTTCGGACCATCGAAACTCTTCTGCTTCTGTCGGAGCGTCAGCTCCAGCTCGTTCTGACGCTGATACTCCAGTGCAGCCTTCTCCTCGATGGCATTCAGTTCCCGGACAAGCGGCGCAGCTGCTCGCTTAAACTCAGCACCTGCGTGCTCAAGTCCGACACGCGCTCGTTCAGCACCGCGTTCTCCCGTTGCATAAGTCCACACATGCTCCGCCATTCCGCGAAGGCGCTCTCCCATTCGTCCAGCCTTTGCGAGTAGTCCTGCTGTAGCTGCTCTAATGCGCTCAGCAACTGCTTTTCCAGCTCTGTCATTTTCCGCTACTCCTGTTTCAGGCGGATCCAGGTCGTCCCGTCGTAGGGGATGGCTTCGGCTTGCATCCCCGGCGGCAGGATAAGGAACCTCCGGCCGTCGTTGCTCTCCTGATAGCGTACTCCCCACGTCCGGGCGGTCATTTTCGCCAGGGTATCTTCCTGCTGACGAAGATGTGTGTAATTGTCGGTTATCTGCCGTCCCTGCCACCACAGAATGCTCCCGCTCGTGGCGATCAGCAGCGCTGACACCATCAGGATGGTGAGCCATGTCCTCCCGGCCGTCAGCAACACGCTCCGCCGGTTTTTCTCCATCGCCTCGCTCATACTCTGCTCGTGGGCGCTGATGGCGTCGCTGATTCTCCTCGCGCTTGCGTTCAGTTCCGCTCTGACAGACTGCTCGTGCTCGCTGAATGCGGCTTTCAGCATCTCGCCGGTACTCTTCTGCTGCGCTTTCGATTGCTGCTCTAAGTCCTTCGCCAGCGTTAAAAGACTGCTCATAGATGGCTCCCTTCAGTCGGATGTTTCGCCCCCCGTCAGGGTCGGCAATGCTGATACTGCTTTTCGTTGTACGCACCACCTCAAAACCTGCACCTTCAAGAGCCTCAGTGACGTCCTGACGGCTTTTCAGCTCCCCGGACGAGGCTAAGCTCAGCAGTCCACGGGTGATGGCTTCTGCGGCTTCCTGCTTCGTTTTCGGCAGTCCGGCCGGCGTGACCAGCGCCCGGCGGTTTTCCGGCGCGTTCGGATCGTGCAGCCCCAGTCTGCCGTTCACGATGGTCTGCCAGGCATCGATACGCGGCCGGTCGGCGCGGTCGTAGTACGGCTGGAGCCGCCTGCCGGTCAGCAGCTCGGTATTGGGGATCAGAAAGTTCAGCTCCAGACGCCCCTTGTCCTCGTGCTCCACCCACAGAATGCTGTACTGATCTTTATCAAGTCCGGGCATCAGAACCCGCTCGAAGCTGGCCATCAGTTTTTCCCGCTGGCCGGGAGGCAGATCGGCCTCCGCAAACGACAGGACGCCGGAGGTGTATTTCTTCACGTAAGGCGACGCGTCGATCAGCTCCCGGACTTCTTCCGGCTTCCCCTGCAGGACGCTGGCGCCTTCACGCTGCCGGTCTTTACCCAGCAGATAGTCCACCGGCCCGGCGCCACCGCCGCGACCGCGTGGATGAAATTTAACGATCATCGTCCGTTCCTTTCTCAAGAACGGCGTGCCGCAGCCGCTCAAGCCCGGCATCGATGGCCATCAGCGCCGCCACAATCTG